>DITA01000066.1:0-23567 GCA_002422665.1 Flavobacteriales bacterium UBA6196 | reverse complement strand
TTACAAAGAGGGCAAGAAGTTGTAGCAACAGGAAACCAAATTACCATGCCAACAGGTGATGGTGTAAACGGAAGACTTTTTAACGTAGTAGGTAATGCAATTGACGGACTTCCTAATTTATCTAAAGATGGCGGTTTGCCAATCCACAGAGAAGCTCCTCATTTTGATCAGCTTTCTACTTCTGCTGAAGTTTTATTTACTGGTATCAAAGTAATCGACCTTATCGAACCTTATGCAAAAGGTGGTAAGATTGGTTTATTCGGTGGTGCTGGTGTAGGAAAAACAGTATTAATTCAAGAATTAATCAACAATATTGCTAAAGGACACGGTGGTTTATCTGTGTTCGCTGGTGTAGGTGAAAGAACAAGAGAAGGAAACGACCTTCTTAGAGAAATGTTAGAATCTGGTATCATTAAATATGGTGAAGGTTTCATGCACTCTATGGAAGAAGGTGGATGGGATTTATCTAAAGTAGATTTAGAAGAAATGAAAGATTCTAAATGTACCTTCGTTTTCGGACAAATGAACGAACCTCCTGGTGCAAGAGCTAGAGTAGCACTTTCTGGTCTTACTGTTGCTGAATATTTCAGAGATGGTGGAGAATCTGGTCAAGGTAGAGACGTATTATTCTTCGTAGATAATATTTTTAGATTTACTCAAGCGGGTTCTGAGGTATCTGCACTTTTAGGACGTATGCCTTCTGCAGTAGGTTACCAGCCAACTCTTGCTTCTGAAATGGGAGCAATGCAAGAAAGAATTACTTCTACTAAAAACGGTTCTATTACTTCTGTACAAGCAATCTACGTTCCTGCGGATGACTTAACTGACCCGGCTCCAGCAACTACGTTTGCTCACTTAGATGCAACTACCGTATTAGATAGAAAAATTGCTTCATTAGGTATTTATCCAGCAGTAGATCCACTAGCTTCTACTTCTAGAATCTTAACTCCAGAAATTTTAGGAAATGAGCATTATGATACAGCTCAGAGAGTAAAAGAAATTCTTCAAAGATATAAAGCGCTTCAAGATATCATCGCAATTCTTGGTATGGAAGAACTTTCAGAAGAAGATAAATTAGTAGTATATAGAGCTAGAAAAGTACAGAGATTCTTATCTCAACCTTTCCACGTTGCAGAGCAATTTACAGGTCTTAAAGGAGCTTTAGTAGATATCAAAGATACTATCAAAGGTTTCAACATGATCATCGATGGTGAGTTAGATCACTTACCAGAAGCTGCTTTCAACTTGAAAGGAACTATCGAAGAAGCCATCGAAGCAGGTCAAAAAATGCTTGCTGAAAACGCTTAATAAATTTTAAATGTTAAATTTTAGATTTTAGATTTGATTTCAATAATTTAAAATTTAAAATCTATAATCTATAATTTGAAAAGAAATGAATATTAAAATATTAACTCCGGAATTTGTAGTTTTTGATGGTGAAGTAGATTCAGTTCTTCTTCCTGGAAAAAATGGTGATTTCCATATCATGAAAAACCACGCCGCTATTGTTTCTTCTTTAGTGAATGGTAAAGTAAGAGTTTTCACAAATGAAATTCAGAATGAAAATTTTGCAAAATTCTTTACCAAAGAAAACGAAAAGAACAGTGTTTTTTCTTATTCCATCAACAGTGGTGTAGTAGAATTTAGTAACGATAAAGGAATTATCCTTTGTGATTAAAATTCTTCACAATAAATTAAAAACTCGAGCAATTTTGCTCGAGTTTTTTGTTTTATAAGGTTAAGATAACTCCGTTTTCTTTCAAAATTAGAATCGGCTTAGAATACCAAAACAATTCGAAATCATAAAAATCTAATTCATATTTGGCTTTTAACTGGTTGAAAGTTAAGTTTTTATTAGAATGAATAGAAATTTCATCAATGGTTTCAAGAAGCCAAACTGCTTTTTCTTTTTCTAAATTGATACTAAAAACATTGGTCTTTTCATGGAACGTAAGTGTTGCCATTTCCCAAGAATTTCCTTTCTTGGTTTTAGTATAAAATTCAACTAACGGTTTTACACTTGTCCAAATGATTTTAGCATTCGGTTTGGTGCTAAAGTGGTCTTCTTCTAAAAGACAATCGTGAATATAATCAGGATGAATAGTGGTTTTTGGAATTTTAAAATCAAACCATTCTTGCAGCGGATTTTCAAAACAAATTCCGTGCATATAATTAAACAGAGATTTCTTTAAGCCAAAACTAAATTTGCTATGGTCAATTCCGGTTTTATCTTGAAACTCTACATCGTTGTTGGCAAAAGTAATCTCTTTCAAATGAGGAACTACCCCAAATTCTTCAGGATTTTTCCCAACAGGAGAATGCGCGGTCATGGCAAATTGATGCCAAAATCCACTTTGTAAAATCCCCATTTCGAACATTTGACGAACCATTTCCAAAGAATCGATGGTTTCTTGTTCTGTTTGTGTAGGATAACCGTACATTAAATAGGAGTGAACCATAATTCCTGCTTCTGTGAAATTTCTGGTAACTTTGGCAACTTGAGCAACTGAAACTCCTTTGTTGATGAGTTTTAATAATCTGTCCGATGCTACTTCTAAACCGCCAGAAACCGCTACACAACCTGAAAGTTTTAGTAAAAAGCATAAATCTCTGGTAAAACTTTTTTCAAATCGAATATTTGTCCACCAAGTTACCACGAGTTTTCTTCTCAAAATTTCAAGAGCCACTTCTCGCATTAAAGCTGGTGGAGCTGCTTCGTCAACAAAATGAAAACCGTTTTCTCCTGTTTTTTCGATGAGTTCCTGCATTCTGTCTACCAAAATTTTGGCAGCAATCGGCTCATAAATCTTGATATAATCTAGTGATATGTCGCAAAAAGTACATTTTCCCCAATAGCAACCATGAGCCATTGTGAGTTTATTCCATCTTCCATCACTCCACAAACTGTGCATAGGATTTGCGATTTCTATTACAGAAATGTATTGATCTAAAGGTAAATCTGTGTAATCTGGCGTCCCGATTTCGGCTTGTTTATAATCGTGTCTTTCTGAGTTATTTTTATAAACAACTTCTTCGTTTTCTAAGAGGAAAGTGCGTTTGAATAAAGATTCTTCACTTTGCTCAGAATGACAAATGTTTTCAAAAAGTAATTCTATCGGAAGTTCACCATCGTCTAATGTGATATAATTAAAAAATTCAAAAACCCTTTTGTCTTTTAAATCTCGGAGTTCTGTATTGGCGAATCCTCCACCAAAAGCCGTTTTAATGTTTGGATAATGATTTTTGATATATTGAGCGCATCTAAACGCTGAATACAAATTACCAGGAAACGGAACGGAAAAACAAATCAGTTTCGGCTGCGTTTCGAGAAGTTTTTTATTTAAAATTTCAAGTGTAAAGTTATCTACGAAAGTTTTTTCTGATTGGAGTTTTTCATACAACTCGTCAAACGAATTAGCACTTCTTCCTAATCGTTCTGCATATCTGCTAAATCCAAAATTTTCATCAATATTTTCTACAATATAATCTGACAAATCTTCTAAATAAAGGGTAGCGAGATGTTTTGCTTTGTCTTGTAAGCCCATGTTTCCAAAAGCATATTCCATATCATCTAACTGATTAAATCTAGAAGCTTCTGGCAAGAAATTCATACTGCAAATTTGCCTTGCAAGTGTTGGTTTTTTGTTTTGAAGAAAAGCAATAACTTCATCTATGGTTTTGATATATTCTTCTCTCAAAGCAAAAATTCTCTGAGCGTTTTCAGATAAATTTTCGGGCTTTACATTAAAAATTTCAGTAACTCCTTTTTTGGAAAAAATTTCTAAGATGACTTCAATTCCCAAATCGATTTGGTAACTCGAAATATTTTTGGTATTGAGAAATCCTTTCAAATACGCAGTTGCAGGATACGGCGTATTGAGTTGGGTAAATGGAGGAGTGATGAGCAGTAAATCTTTCAAAAAATGAATTTTTGCAAAGGTATGATTTTCCTATAGATTTTTGGAATAAAAAAATCCGTCAGAAGAGTTTCTCACGGATTATAATTCATTGAATTTTATAAATCAAAATCTCCAGCTGCTTCTGGCTGATAAATAAGATCTACAATTTTTATTTTGGTCATTCCGCCAGGAACAATCCATTCTATTTCGTCACCGATTTTGTAACCAATTAATGCTGTAGCAATAGGTGAAAAAATGGAGATTTTATTTTCTTTTAGATTGGCATCTTGTGGATATACAATTTTAAAGGATTGCTCTTTCTGAGTGTTTTCAAAAAAAAGTTTTACTTCAGAATTCATAGTCACTACATCTTTATCAATCTTTTCTGAAGGTACAATTTCTGCTTTACTTAGCTCAGACAAAAGCTTTTCGGCCTCATTGCTGTTAATGGTTTTAGAATTTTTAGCATCAGTGATGGCTTTGTAAATTCTAGTGTAATCATTCTTAGTTAAAGTTACTTTTTTCATAATATTATGCATTAAAAAAACCGTTTGGAGTTCCAAACGGTTTCAATTTTTTATTTAAATAAAAATTAAAGCGGTTTAAAACTCAAATTTTGTTCTTCTAATAATTTTTCAGCTTGTTGCTTGTAAACACCATTCACTAATTTATCGTGAATAGCTTCAAAAGCAGCAAGAGTTTCATTGATTTCAGCATCTGTGTGAGAAGCTGTAGGAATTAATCTTAGAAGAATGCTTCCTTTCGGAATTACTGGATATACTACTACAGAAGTGAAAATTCCGAAGTTTTCTCTTAAATCTTTAACTAGAAGAGTAGCTTCTACAGGTGTTCCCTGCATGAAAACAGGAGTTACACAAGTGTTAGAATTTCCTAAGTTAAAACCTCTTTCCAGTAAACCATTTTGTAGTTTTTCTACGTTTTCCCAAAGTTTAGCTTTGATTTCTGGTCTTGTTCTTAAAAGTTCTAATCTTTTTAAACCTCCAATTACCATTGGCATCGTCAATGATTTTGCGAAAATTTGTGAACGAAGATTGAATTTTAAGTATCTGATGATTTCTTTGTTTCCAGCGATAAATGCACCGAAACCAGCCATAGATTTAGCAAAAGTAGAGAAGTACACATCAATTTGGTCTTGGCAACCTTGCTCTTCTCCAGCTCCAGCTCCAGTTTTTCCTAAAGTACCGAAACCATGTGCATCATCTACTAATAAACGGAAATTGTATTGTTTTTTGAATTCAGCAATTTCTTTAAGTTTTCCTTGTTGACCAGTCATCCCGAAAACTCCTTCAGTTATTACTAAAATACCTCCACCGTTTTCTTCTGCAACTTTAGTCGCTCTTTTGATATTTTTTTCGAAGCTATCCAAGTCATTATGACGGAACATGAAACTTTTTCCCATGTGAAGACGAACTCCATCTACAATACAAGCGTGAGAATTAGAATCATAAACAATTACATCATGTCTAGAAACCAATGCATCAATTGTAGATACCATTCCTTGATAACCAAAATTCAATAAATAAGCAGATTCTTTGCCAACGAAATCAGCTAATTCTCTTTCTAATTGTAAGTGTTGTTCTGTTTCACCAGACATTGCTCTAGCTCCCATCGGATAGAACATTCCGTATTCTGCAGCTGCTTTAGCGTCAGCTTCTAGAACTTCTGGGTGATTACAAAGTCCTAAATAATCATTTGCACTCCAAAAAATTACTTCTTTTCCTTGGAACTTCATTCTCGGGCCAATTGGGCCTTCTAATCTTGGAAATATGAAATAACCTTCACCATAATCTGCAAATTGACCTAGAGGACCAGGATTTTCTTTAATTCTTTCAAAAATATCTTTCATTTCGATGATATTGTAGATTTGTATTTTAAATTTTAAAAAATTCAGATGCCAAGAAGGACATCTGAATTATATTTTTATTTAATGTATTCTGTTTTAAAAACTTCTTCGTAATTATGGACACAATTATTGATGAAACCTTGTTCTTCCATCCATTTATCACTGTATACTTTGGTAATGTATCTAGAACCGTGGTCAGGGAAAATAAGGACAACTAAATCGTTTTCTGAGAAAGGATTTGCATTTGCATATTGTCTAAGTGCTTGTAAAACAGCACCGGTAGTATAACCGCCCATAATTGCTTCTTTAAGAGCAATTTCTCTAGTACAATAAGCACTCATTTCATCATTTACTCTTACAAAATGATCTATTCTGTCAAAAAGTAAAGCCGATGGAATAAGGTTTTTGCCTAAACCTTCAATTTGGTATGAATGAATTTCAGAAGGGTCTATTTCACCTGTTTCGTGATAGGTTTTTAGGATAGAACCATCTGCATCTACACCAATTATTTTAATATCAGGATTTTTTTCTTTTAAAAATTTAGCAGAACCAGAAAGTGTTCCCCCAGTTCCTGTACAAGCAAAAAGATGAGTGATTTTTCCTTCTGTTTGTTCCCAAATTTCTGGACCAGTAGAAGAATAGTGTGCGTCTATATTCAGCTCGTTAAAATATTGATTGATGTAAATAGAATTAGGTGTTTCTGCTGCAATTCTTTTCGCTACTTCATAATAAGAACGAGGATCATCAGCTGGAACAGAAGCAGGACAAACGTATACAGTAGCGCCCAAAGCTTTAAGATAAGCAATTTTTTCTGGCTTGGTTTTATCACTTACAGAAAGAATACATTTATATCCTTTTATAATACTTACCATAGCTATAGAAAAGCCCGTATTTCCAGAAGTGGTTTCTACGATAGTAGCACCAGGAGTTAAAAGACCTTTTCTTTCAGCAGCTTCTATAATATGAAGCGCGATTCTATCTTTAGTAGAATGTCCCGGATTAAAAGATTCTATTTTAGCATAAACTTTTGCTGGAATATCCTTAGTTACTTCATTAAGCTTCACCATTGGGGTATTACCAATTAACCCGAGAATGTTATCAAAAACGTTCGTCATTTTCTTCATTTTTCTCTAAAAAACCGTTTGCAAAAATAAGAAAAAAATCAAATAAATTTATCATTTTGTCCTAACATTTTGAACGGAAAGCAAATAGAAATGATTTTTTTCATGTTTTTTGGTGAATTCTTTACCAAATTTTAAGCCAAACAAGTGTTTAAATTTATTTTTTCATTTTTTTTCTTAAAATATTCTTAATAAATCTATGTTTTAGAAAATATCAGAATAAAAAAACTTAATTTCGCAACATTGTAAATTTTTAAAAATTTCTATGAAGAATTGGACTTTCAAAAAATGGAACACCATTTTAGGTTGGGTGGTTTTTGCAATCGCATTTTTCACTTATTTATCTACTATTGAACCTAATTTTAGTTTTTGGGACTGCGGAGAATACATTTCATCTGCCGTAAAATTAGAAGTTACGCACGCTCCTGGTGCTGCATTATTTCAATTAATGGGTGCTGTTGCAGCTATTTTTGGCTTCGGAGATGGTTCTAAATATTCTGTAATTATCAATGCTATGTCTGCGCTTTTTAGTGCATTCACCATATTA
Source organism: Flavobacteriales bacterium UBA6196 (assembly GCA_002422665.1). Taxonomy (GTDB): domain Bacteria; phylum Bacteroidota; class Bacteroidia; order Flavobacteriales; family Weeksellaceae; genus Cloacibacterium; species Cloacibacterium caeni_C. The sequence continues at coordinate 16,136 of DITA01000066.1, read as the reverse complement.
TTTTTATTTTGGACAATCACACATTTCGTAAGAAGACTTTTGAATAAAGACTTCGAAGACGTAACCGTTTCAGACGAAATTGCCATTCTATTTGCTGGTGTCATTGGTGCTTTAGCTTTTACTTTTTCAGATACCTTTTGGTTTTCTGCAGTAGAAGGAGAGGTTTATTCTATGTCGTCTATGTTTATTGCACTTTTGGTTTGGCTCATTACCAAATGGGAAAACGAATACCATGACAGTGATAATGAACGTTGGCTCATTCTAATTTTCTTCATTACAGGGCTTTCTGTAGGAGTTCACATGATGGTGATGTTAGCAGTTCCAGCCGTTTGTTTGGTTTATTACGCTAGAAATTATGAATTTACTTGGAAGAGTTTTATCATCGCTAATTTGGTGACACTTTTCATTCTAGCGGTAGTTTTCAAAGGGATTTTCCCAATAATCATGAGTCTTTTCGGTAAATCTGAAATTTTCTTTGTTAATGGGTTAGGCTTACCTTTCCATTCAGGAACGATTGCTGCATTTATTATTTTGTTTGCTTTAATGTATTTAGGAATTTCTTATGCTAGAAAATCTAAAAGCAAATTGTATCAAACCATCGCACTATCAGTAATCTACATGATTATTGGTTTTTCTTGTTGGTTAGTCATTCCGATTAGAGCGAATGCAAATCCGCCAATGAACTTGAATGATCCAGATAACGCCATCGGAATGTTAGATTATTACAATCGTGAGCAATACGGAGATTGGCCAACTTCTTACGGACAAAACTATACCGCATATTTAGACAATTATGGTATTGAAAAAAATGATGATGGTAGTTATAAAACGCAAAAAACTGGTGATGTTTACGAAAAAAATGAAAAAACCGGTCGTTATGATATTGTAGGAGAACGTTTCAATTACGTTTATTCTAAAGAACATGTAAGCATTATGCCGAGAATGTTCAATGAAGATGAAACCGTGATGAGTAACTACATTTCTATGTATGGAGCGCCAGATTTTGAATTCAATTATGACAATCAAGATATTGCAGATAATCCTCAAGCTAAAGAAGTTTTTGACCAATTAAGACAAAAATTTGAAGACGGAAGCATTACGCTTGATGATTACAAACAAGCCAGAGAATATGATTTAATCAAGGTTCATAGACCTACATTAGCACAAAATCTCACGTATTTTGTAGAATTTCAAATTGGATATTATTTTGTAAGATATCTCATGTGGAATTTTGTAGGAAGACAGAACGATTTAGAAGGTCACATGGAAAATACCAATGGAAACTGGGTTTCTGGTATTCCTGCAATTGATGAAATGCAATGGGGAAGTCAAAAAGATATGCCTGCAAAATTCAAAAATGAAAGCACGGTTTATTTCTTCTTTTTACCATTGATTTTAGGACTTTTGGGAGCGTTTTTCCAGTTCAATAAAGATTTTGGAAGATTCTGGGCAATACTTTCTTTATTCGTGTTAACCAGTTTTGGAATTATTTTCTACACTGGTGTAAAACCTTTTGAACCAAGAGAAAGAGATTACGCAATGGTAGGAAGTTTCTATGCCTTTGCCATTTGGATTGGTTTCGGAGCAGCAGCAATTCTTTGGTATTTACAAGAAAAAATTAAATCAAATGCAGCTACTTGGATTACTGGAATTGTTTTATTAGGAGTTCCATTGATGATGGGCTTCCAAAATTATAATTCTCACGATAGAAGTGAACGTTATGCAGCTTATGATTTCGCTTATTCTTCATTGAAATCACTTCCAAAAGATGATATTTTCTTCGTTTATGGTGATAATGATACGTATCCAATTTGGGGATTACAAGAAACGGAGCAATTCAGAGATGATGTAAAAGTGGTGAATTTCACGCTTCTAGGAACACCTTGGAATATAGACCAAGTAAAACGCAGAACATACAATTCAATGCCAGTTCCGTCAGTTCTTACCCACGAAGAATACAGAGATGGAACCAATGATCAAGTGGTTTTACTTTCTGCAGAAGATTGGAAAAATTTTATTCAGAATAATGTAGATGCAGGAGTTCCAGAGAGTTTATTTGAGCCTTACAAAAAATATATGGTTCAAGATTCTATGAACATAAAAGACGCCGTAAATTTCTTGAGAAAAAGAAGTCCAGAAAAAGATGAAATTTTAAAATTACTTTTTGGAGAAGATAAATATGAACGTTTTAATTTCTTACCTGTTTCTAGATTTGTTTTACCAGTAAATAAAGCAAATGCAGTGAAATCTGGTATTATTTCTGCTAAAGATTTACCGAATACAGTAGACCAAATTACCATAGATTACAGAAGAGGAAATATGTTTAAAGCCAATTATATTTTAATGGATATTTTAGCGAATTTCGATTGGAAACGTCCTATCAATTTCTCTGTGGGCGGAATTTATGATGACGAAAACATTTTCTATTTGAAAGAATATCTTCAGTTTGATGGATTTAGTTATAGATTGGTTCCTATCAAAACAGAAGAAAGAGAAGATGGCGAAATGGGAAGAGTAGATGCTGAAGATTTATATAAAATTGTCAAAAATTACAAATGGGGCAATTTCAAAAATCTAAATGTTCACATGGACGAAACGTGTACACAAAACATCGTAAGTTACAGAAGTTCTGCAAGTAGAGCTGCAGAAGCATTAACTTTAGAAGGTAAAAAAGCAAAAGCCATCGAAGTTTTAGATTTAGCAAGCAGAGAAATTCCTTCTACCAAATATAATGACCCTCGTTCTTTAAGCGCAATGGTTTATGGATATATTGTTGCAGGTCAAGAACAAAAAGGATTGAAATTGGCAGAGCAATTAAAAAGAGATATTTTCGAAGAATATGACTATTATTTGTCGCTTTCTAAATATGAACAGAAATATGTGAAAAAACAGATGAATGCTCAACCTATCTTGTATTCATTGGTAACAGGAGCAGTTTCTGATGCGTATAAGAAAATCGGTCAAAAAGATAAAGGTTACAATTACTTGTTAAAATCCATCGAACCGATTGATAAGAGATTTAAAAACTTCATCAGTGATTTACAGATGGCAGGAAAAGAAAAAGCCTTCAACGAAGCTGAAAAAGTACAAAAAATCACACCGTTTTATTCTTATTTGTTCGAAGTGATGAAACCTTATGATTCTACTTATCCAAAAGAAAAAGAAGCAGAAATCACCAGACAAATGATGAAAGCTACGAACTAGTTTTTCAATTAAAATTCAATATAAAATCCGTTAGAAATTTTCTGACGGATTTTTTTCTGACTGAAAGTCTAAAATCTTTGACAGCGAATTTTTTAAAACTATATTTGTAAAAATTTACACGAAAAAATGTCTGAAACTTTACAGAAGTACGCGAAATTTCCTCTTTTGGCAGTAGTTTTTACCGTTTTGGTAAAACTTCTTTTTTTGCTCACGCATCATATTCAGGAAGATGCTTTTATCACGTGGAGAGTTGCGCAAAACTTATTGGATTATGGTGTTATTGGTTTCAATGGAGAAACTAAAATTTCTGCTTCTACTACGCATTTGTATGTGTTTGTTTCTTATGTTTTTAACTTGATTTTTGGCAAAGAAAACTTCATTTATCCATTATTGATTTTCAATTCATTATTGTTTACGATTGGGAGCTACTTTCTTTCAAAATTAATCCTCGAAAATCCTGTACATCAAGCAATTTTTATTTTTTTATTTGGCATTTTGCCACCATCTATTAAAATTTCAATTCTCGGAATGGAATACGGAATTCTGTTCTTTCTAGAAATGGCTTTGTTGTATTTTGGATTCAAGCAAAATAAAATCTGGGCACAAATTCTTTTCCCCATTCTCATTCTTTTCACCAGAATAGATACAGTGATTTTCTTAGGAATTGTCTTTTTGGTCGATATTATTTGGAATAAAAAAGTCCGTTGGTTCTACATTTTAGGTGGAATGTTAGGAGTTGCCGTTTTGATGAGTTTCAACTGGTTTTACTTCGGGGAATTGGTAAATAATACCATTGTTGCCAAAAGTGTGACGTATGCAAAAAACATGAGTTTGGCACTCCAATGGAAATATTTCCTAATGAATTATGGTAATTTCTGGGGAATGCTGAAACTTCCAGGAGATTTTAATCCTTTCACGATTTTAGTTTTAGTTTTTGAATTTTTAGCGTTTTTATACATCGTTTCGAAGAGAGAAAGTAAAAACCTTTTCATCTGGATTATTTTCCTTTTTGGCTGGACAAAACAATTGATTTTTATTTCTCAAAGGAGTTATTTTGATTGGTATTATTGGATTCCACAGATTTTACTTTTTGCAGTGATTTTGGTATTTGTCTTGGAACAAAAAACATATAAATTTTGGTGGATTTCTCTGCTTGTCATTTTTTATATTTTACCGATGGCTGCTTTTCAAACGGTACATTCTATCGCCACAGGAAACGGAGAGTGGAATTACAGAAGAAGCATTGGTTTGTTTCTGAAAGACTATGAAAAAGATAAAAATCAATACATTTTACTTGAACCAGCGGGTTATATTCCATATTTTTCTGGTTTAAAAGCAATAGACGAAGTTGGTTTGGTGGATAAAGAAATTCAAACTGAAATCAAGAAAGACAAAGCCAATTATTGGAAAAATACAGTTGAAAAAAGAAAACCAAAGTATTTATTGGCTCCGAAAAATTTATTTGAAGGAAAAGATGGAAGTTTTTACCAAGAAAATTATCGATTATTGAAGGAATTTAGAATTAAAAATCATTTAAATTCTGACAATAAAATTTTAGAAAAAATATACAGATTAAAACCTTCTGGAACAGATTATAATCTCTACAAAAGAAAATAATTAACCTAAACCTTTGCCTTTGCCTTAACCTATGAAGTACTGTGCTTTTTTACGCGGCGTAAACGTAAACGGAACTGCAATGAAAATGGCGGAAGTCTGTGATGTTTTCAAAAATGCAGGAATGAAAGACGTTTCTAGCGTTTTGGCAACAGGAAATATTTTATTTAAGTCTGATGAAACTCCAGAAAATTTAAAACAAAAACTGGAAAAAGCACTTTCCGAGCATTTTCAATACGAAGCATTTTTGTTTTTAAAAACTGATGAAGAAGTGAAGGGGATTTTAGAAAATTCTCCTTTTGAGAAAGATGAAAATCTACATATTTACAGCTTTATATGTAATGCAGGAGACGAAAATCTTTTGATGGAAGAGTTTTTAAAAGCCAATCATCAAGAGCAGGAAGAAGCCAAATTAATCAACGGTAATTTTTATTGGAAAATTCCTAAAGGAAATACGCTTGACAGTGAGTTTGGTAAGATTTTGGGAAAGAAATCTTTCAAAAACATTCTAACCAGCCGAAACATCAACACCATTGAAAAAATTGTCAATAAATTTTTCATCCTTTAGGAATGAGGCAAAGAAAATTTATCCATAAATTTAAGTAATTTTAGACCGCTAAAATCATTATAAAATGAAACTAAAACATACAATTATCGCTCTAGCAGCACCTTTCCTTATGAAAGCACAACAGGTGATGACGCCAGATATTCTCTGGACGCTTAATAAATTCTCGGTTACCGCAGTAGAACCGTCTCAATCTGGGCTATTTTATAGCGTAGGAAAAGTGGATTTGAAGACTGAAAAGACTAATAAAGAACACTTTTACTACGATTTGTCAAAAAATCAAACTTCTAAAGTTGATTTCGGTAAAAAATCTTTAATTCAGTGGGACAAAAACGGAATTTACGCTTTAGAAGGCGATAAAATCTATATTTCTAAAGACAGAGGATTAACTTGGACTGAATTTTATACTATAGGTGATGCAGATAATATTATTATTTCTCCTGATGGTAAAAAAATCGCTTTCAGTAAGTCGGTTCAAGTAGAAAAATTGTTAGGAAAAGACAAATATTCTGACCTTCCTAAGACGACAGCTCAAATTTATACAGACCTTAATCACAGACATTGGGATGCTTGGAACGAAGGAAAATACAACCACGTTTTCGTTGCCAATGTTGGTGAAGATGTTGCTAAAGCTAAAGATTTATTAGAAAATTTACCTTTTGATGCTCCTCAAAAACCTCATGGTGGAAGCGAAGATTTCGTGTGGAGTCCAGATTCTTCTAAGGTTTTATACGTTTGCAAGAAAAAATCGGGTAAAGATTATGCAACCAGCACTAATACAGGTATTTATGCTTATGATTTAGCTTCTGGTAAAACCGAAAACTGGACAGAAGGAATGATGGGTTATGATGTAAATCCTAAGTTTTCGCCAGATGGAAAGTCTTTGCTTTGGCAATCTATGGCGAGAGATGGTTATGAAGCAGATAAAAATGACATTGTAGTGATGGATTTGGCTTCTAAAAAAATTACAAATCTTACTAAATCTTGGGACGAAAGTGTAGTGGGAGATGTAGCATGGAGTCCAGATTCTAAAAATATTTATTTTTCTACTGCTTACAGAGGTGTAAAACAGCTTTTCCACATCGGTTTAGATGGTAAAGTGAAGCAAATTTCTGGTGGTAATTTTGATGTGAATGAAATTATTGCTTTCCAAAGCGGAAACATTTTGGTAACCAGAACAGATATTAATCATAATGCAGATTTATTTAAAGTTAATGTAAAAGACGGAAGTATGTTACAGCTAACTTCTGTAAATGAAAGCACTTACGCTAAATTATCTCAAGGAAAATCTGAACTGAAAATGGTGAAAACTTCAGATGGTAAAGAAATGGGAGTTTGGTTCCATTATCCACCGAATTTTGACCCAAATAAGAAATATCCTACACTTTTATATTGTCAAGGAGGTCCGCAATCTGCATTGACTCAATTTTTCTCTACCCGTTGGAATTTCGCTTTGATGGCTGCAAATGATTATATTGTAGTTGCGCCAAATAGAAGAGGAATGCCAGGTTGGGGAACCAAATGGAACGAAGATATTTCTAAAGACTGGGGAGGACAACCAATTAGAGATTATTTAGCGGCGGCAGATTTTGCTAAAACTTTACCTTATGTAGATGGTGAAAGAATGGCTGCAGTAGGAGCTAGTTATGGTGGTTACAGCGTTTTCATGTTGGCTGGAGTTCACGAAAATAGATTCAAAACGTTCATTGCTCATGACGGATTGTTTGATATGAAATCTTGGTACGGAACTACCGAAGAATTATGGTTTGCCAATTGGGATTTAGGTTCGCCTTGGGAAAAACCTTTACCAAAAGCGTATACCGATTTTAACCCAATCAATTTTGTAGACCAATGGAATAAACCAATTATGGTGATTCAAGGAGGACTGGATTTCAGAGTAGGTTATGAACAAGGTCAGGAAGCTTTTCAAGCAGCAAAAATGAAAGGTCTGAAAACCAAATTCCTTTATTTTCCAAACGAAAACCACTGGGTTTTACATCCTCAAAATGGTCTAGTTTGGCAAAGAGAATTCTTCGATTGGTTGAAAGAAACTTTGTAGAAATCAGAAATAGATTTTTATTTTATCAATAGGAACGGGCTTTAGCCCGTTTTTCTTTTTTGTATATTTGAGTTGGCTTTAGCCAAAACTTATTTTAAAATGCAAAAGATATCCTCATTTCCTCCAATTATTGATAAAGAATCTAAGATTCTGATTTTAGGCTCTATTCCAGGAATGAAATCTTTGGAAATGCAACAATATTACGCACATCCTCAAAACAAATTCTGGAAAATTATCTTTGAACTATTCACTGAAAAATTTACCACAGATTATGACGAAAGAATTAAAATTTTAGAAAAATACCACGTTGCACTTTGGGATGTGATAGACACTTGCGAAAGAAAAGGAAGCCTAGATTCTGAAATTAGAAACGAAGAAGCCAATAAAATAGGAGAGTTGCTACACAATTATCCAAACATAAAAGCTATTTTCTGCAACGGACAAAAATCTCATAAAAATTTATTGAAAATTTTACCGAAAGATTTTCATCTGCCAATTATTGTTTTACCTTCTACGAGTCCTGCTCATGCAAGTTTGAGGTATGAAGAAAAATTATTATCTTGGCAAAAAATTAAAAACTATTTACCATGAAAAAACTATTTATTTCTTTCGTTTTACTATTTTCTTTATTTGTTTTTTCTCAAGAGTATCAATTTGATAAAAAATGTGTTAGTAATTCCACTAGAATTAGTCCAAAAATTGGAAATAAAAATTCATGGAAAAGTTATATTTATTTTAATTCTAGCTACAATAATTATTATATGACTCAAAGAAATGATGATTCTTATTACTATATAACGGATAATTCTTTAAAAGAGGTTATTGCTTTACAACGTATAAACAGTGAAAAACCATATTATTCTTATTTAGATAAGAAAACTTTTGATTACAGTTATAGTGAAAAAGAAATTGGAAAAATAATAATCAAAGAATTAGCAGAAGATGAGTTCCTAGTTCAATGTTTTGTAAATGATGATTCTAAAAAAACAAATTTAGAAGTGAAATTTAAATTATATAAATCAAAAACTCCAATGATTGAAATTAGGTTTATGGATTTAGGTCAAATTATTCATAAAAAAATATACGATTCTTTAAAGGAAAGATTAAATGGAAATAATTTTTGGATTTTATATGCTGAAGTAGATTACAGAAATGGATATAAATTTCTATATGAGTTTGATAACTGTGAAGAAAAACCTCTTAATCTGAAATTTAACTAGTGTTTTTTCAAAATACTTTCCAAAACACTTGACAACCCCTGTTTTCATATCGTATATTTGCAGGCTTAAAAAATTTAAATAAAATCCGTAAATTTTATGAAAACATCTGATTTCAATTTTCACTTGCCAGAACATTTGTTGGCAGAACACCCTTCAGAACACAGAGATGAAGCAAGATTAATGGTTCTTGACAGAAAGACACAAACCATTGAACATAAACTATTTAAAGACGTAATCGATTATTTTAACGAAGACGATTTATTTATTTTTAACAATACCAAAGTTTTCCCAGCTAGACTATACGGAAATAAAGAAAAAACTGGTGCTAAAATTGAAGTTTTCTTATTAAGAGAACTTGATAAAGAAACCAGAGTTTGGGACGTATTAGTAGATCCAGCTCGTAAAATTAGAATTGGAAACAAACTTTTCTTTACAGAAGATGAATCTTTGGTTGCAGAAGTTATTGACAATACTACTTCTAGAGGTAGAACTTTAAGATTTTTATTTGACGGTTCTTACGAAGAATTTCGTGCTAAATTAAAAGAATTGGGAGAAACTCCGCTTCCTAAATACATCAAAAGAGAAGTAGAACCAGAAGATGCAGAACGTTACCAAACGATTTATGCTAAAATAGAAGGTGCAGTAGCTGCTCCAACTGCAGGTTTACACTTTTCTAAGCACTTAATGAAGCGTCTAGAAATCAAAGGAATTAACTTTGCAGAAGTTACACTTCACGTAGGTTTAGGAACATTTAACCCAATCGAAGTAGAGGATCTTTCTAAGCACAAAATGGAGTGTGAAGAAGCAATTATCGACGAAAAAACTGCTGATATTATCAACAAAGCAGCTGATGAAAATAGAAGAATTTGTGCTGTAGGAACTACTACAATGAGAGCATTAGAAACTTCTGTTTCTTCTAACAAAAAGATTTCTGCTTACCAAGGTTGGACCAATAAATTTATTTATCCACCTTATGATTTTGGGGTAGCAAACGCTATGATTACCAATTTCCACACGCCAAAATCTACATTAATTATGATGATTGCAGCTTTTGCAGGAACAGATTTTATCATGCACGCTTATGAAGAAGCCGTGAAAAATGAATATAAATTCTATTCTTACGGAGACGCAATGTTGATTCTGTAGAAATTATAAATTATAGATTTTAAATTTTAGATTAATTATGTAGTCCGCTATATTTTTAATCTAAAATTTATCATTTAAAATCTAAAATTATTTTGAAAGACATCAGAACATTAAGTTTAGAACAACTCAAAGAATATTTTGTCACTCTTGGCGAAAAACCTTTTCGTGCGAAACAGGTTTATGATTGGTTATGGTCTAAAAATCTACATTCCATAGATGAAATGACCAACCTTTCTAAAGAGTTGAGAGAAAAAATTTCTCAAGAATTCACCATTAATCCTATTTCTGTAGATTTATTGCAAAAATCTAAAGATGGAACCATCAAAAATGGAGTAAAACTTCATGATGGACTTTTGGTAGAATCTGTTCTCATTCCTACAGAATCCAGAACTACCGCTTGTGTTTCTTCGCAAGTAGGTTGTAGCTTGAACTGTGAATTTTGTGCAACGGCAAAACTCAAAAGAATGAGAAATCTGGAAGTTGCCGAAATTGTAGACCAAGTTGCTTTGATTGATAAGCAGAGCAAACTATATTTTGATAGACCTTTGTCTAATATCGTTTTTATGGGAATGGGAGAGCCTATGATGAACTATAAAAACGTAGTAGATGCTATCAGAAAAATCACTCAAGAAGACGGTTTGGGAATGTCTGCACGAAGAATTACCGTTTCTACTTCTGGAATTCCAAAAATGATGAAAATGCTTGCTGATGAAAATCTGAAAGTAAAACTAGCGCTTTCTCTTCACTCTGCAATAGAGCATAAAAGAAACGAAATTATGCCTTTTTCCACAAAATTTCCGTTAACAGAAATTATGGAAGCGATGCAATATTGGTATGATAAAACAGGAAGCAGAATTACCTTTGAATATTGCGTTTGGAAAGGAATTAATGATGGCGACGAAGATATAAAAGCTTTGATTAAATATTGTAAACAAGTTCCTTGTAAAGTGAATTTGATTCAATATAATCCAATTGGTGAAGGGAAATTCGACCATAGAAGTGTAGAAGCTGAAGAAAAATATGTTCGTGAGTTAGAAAAAGCGGGAATTACAGCTTTGGTGAGAAGAAGTAGAGGTGGAGACATTGATGCTGCTTGTGGACAATTGGCCAACAAAAATTCTGGAGAATAATTTGATGATTTAATTAAATTTCAAGTCTAGTATCTAGCAGATTAAGCAAATTTTGCTAATTTTTATTGTTTAAATCTGCCGAATCAGCAAAATCAGCGAGAATAATTATAAAAAAATCTTTTAAAATAAAAATAATAAAGTTTTAAGATTTTATTTTTTAAGCGGTAGCAATCTTAATTTATTTTATGAAAAAGTTGTTGTTTTTTCTTTCTTTTCTAATTTCACTTCATTCTTTTTCTCAAAAAACAGAAAAGTTAGCTCTTAGGAAATACAAAATTGCCACGTTATCGGATTCTTTGAAAGAAACATCAGGTCTTACTTTTCTTAAAGATAAACTCTATACCTTAAATGATGGTGGAAATACCAATGAGATTTTTGAAATTAATAAAAATTCGGGTAAAATTTTATCAAAACTGAAAATTAATTTTACGAATAAAGATTGGGAAGCAATCACCAGTGATTGTGAAAATTTTTATATAGGAGATTTTGGCAATAACGCAGGAAATCGAAAAGATTTAGCCATTTATAAAACTGATTTTCAGGGAATTTATTCTAAAAATTCCTTTAAATATTCTGCACAAAACGATTTTTCTACGCGATATCTTTCTCATAATTTTGATGCAGAAGCCATGATTTTTCGCAATGAAAAAATTCATATTTTTTCTAAAGAATGGAGTTCTAAAAATATTTCTCATTATACTATTGATTTACAAAATTCAGAAAATCAATCACTTGTAAGTTTAGAGTCTTTTCATGCAGGATTTGTCATTACAGATGCTGCTTATTTTCAAGGGAAATTATATGTGGTAGGTTATACTAGAAAAGCGAAAGTGTATATGATGATTTTTGAGGAAAATTCTGAAGGATTATTTTTCTCTAAACCATTGAAAAAGTATAAGTTAGGTTCTTTTCTTTCGATAGGTCAAGTAGAAGGAATTACAGTGAACCAAGATGGAATTTACATTTCTAATGAAGATTTCTCTAAGTTTATTTTCAGTGTAAAACAGCGTTTGTATTTTATTCCTTACGAAAAGTTAAAATAATTTTTTTATTGCATTCAACGGATTATGTAAGTATAGTTTTAATTAATTATATTTGTATGATTTTATAATTATTGTCAATAATCATTCCATTTATAGCGTGTCAAACATCGTAGAAGAAATCAAGAAGCCGATTAACGAAGAAATGAAACTTTTTGAACAAAAGTTTTATGAATCTATGCAAAGCAGAGTTCCTTTGCTTGATAAAGTTACTCGTTTTATTGTAACCACCAAAGGAAAGCAAATGCGACCTATGTTTGTATTTCTTACCGCTCAATTGGTAGGAAATGTAAATGAAAAAACATTTCGTGGCGCTTCTATGATAGAATTGATTCACACCGCTACTTTGGTTCATGATGACGTAGTAGACGAAAGTTTCAAACGTCGTAATTTCTTTTCTATCAATGCTTTATGGAAAAATAAAATCGCAGTTTTAGTAGGTGATTATCTGCTTTCTAAATCGGTTTTACTTTCTACTGATAATAAAGATTTTGATTTATTGGCTGTAATTTCTAGAACCATCAGAGAAATGTCTGAAGGAGAGTTGCTTCAATTAGAAAAAGCTAGAAAATTAGACATTACAGAAGATGTTTACTATGAAATTATTCGTCAAAAAACGGCTACACTTATTGCTGCTTGTTGCGAAGTAGGTGTTTTGTCTAATGGCGCTGATGAAGTTTTAGCCAAAAAAATGCAAGATTTCGGGACTTATACAGGAATGGCGTTCCAAATCAAAGATGATTTGTTTGATTATCTTTCTAAAAATATTATTGGAAAACCAGTTGGAATTGACATTAAAGAACAAAAGATGACTTTGCCGCTTATTCATACTCTGAAAACGGCGAATGAAGCGGATAGAAAGTACTATTTCAATACTATTAAAAGATATAATAACGACCAAAAACGCGTAAAAGAGCTGATAGAATTTGTGAAAAAATCTGGTGGACTGGATTACGCAATTGGTGTGATGAAAGATTTTCAGCAAAAAGCAAAAAATATTCTTTCAGAATTCCCTGATTCTGATGCAAAACATTCTCTTAATTTGATGCTTGATTACGTTATAGAGAGGAAGTTTTAATATTTTCCTTCATCATTTTAATGAAGTATGAAGGTTTAATCTCGAATTTTCTCTGGAAATTATCTGAAAATGCTTCTGCATTTGTAAATCCTGCAATATTTGCCAATTCTTTAATTTCTTTTTCTAAAAATTGATGCTCTGTTTTGAGTAATTCTACAATATATTCTAACCTTAAATCATTGAGATAATTACTGAAATTTTTCCCTTTATAAGCATTAATAATTTTGGAAAGATAAGTTGGATTGGTTCCCAATTTTTCACTGAGTAATTTTTGAGTGATTTTAGAATCCAGAAATTGTTGTTCTTTTTCGAAAATATCTAGCTGTTCTAGAATATATGCAACAGTGGATTCATTAAGTCCAGCGATTTTAGGAGTTACAGTTTTATTCTCTTCAACAATTGTAACTGAGATTTTCTCTATTTCTGTATTTTGTGAAAGAATCTGTTTGAACCTTTCTTTATATCTTCTTTGAATCTGAAAATATTTATAAGTAGAAAAAGAAATAATCAATATACTTAATATAATAATGAAAAGCGTGAGGTATTGATGAACTTTTAAGTTGGTTTCAATACTGTTTTTCTCGTCAATCAATTTTTTTGTATCATATTCTTTATGAATTTTTGCAAAAAGATATTTGTAGTTCTTTTCGTAAGATTTATCCAAAGACATTAATTTATTAATGTATTCGAGTTGCTTATCTGTGTTATTTTTAGAAGCGTAGTATTCTATTAGCAATTCATAAGCAGGTCTGAACTGAGGATCTTGATTTTTGTCTTTGTAATATTCTTTGTCTAATTTTTCAAAATATTTTACAGCTTCTTTTTTATTTCCTAATTTCCAATAAGATAAGCCTATATAAAAAATTTCTGTGTAGTGAGGAAAATTGTCTTGGTATAAAGTTTTAGCCTTCTTTAATTTTTCAATGGCCAAAAAATAATTTTTAAGATAATAAGCATTGGTCCCTTCGCAAGAAATAAAGTAAGGATAATAAAAATTAATACTATTTTCTTTAATATATCTGAAAGCTTTTTCGAATAAAATTTTATTATCGGAAAATTGATTTAGTTTTGAGTTTGTGTCAATTAAACTGATTAAAGAGTAAATAAACATCATTTCATAATTTTTTCCGAATGTGTTTGATTTATTTAGATTTACAGAATAAAATTTTAAACACTTTTCGTATTCTTTTTTTGCATCAGATAATTGACCTAAATACAAATAATTTTGAGCAATGAAATAAATTGTTTGATATTTTAAATAATCATCATTTGTTTTTTCTGCAATTTTGTTAGCTAGCATTAGATAATTAGAAGCAACGTCGTGTTGTTTTTTTGCAAAAAGTAGAGTAGATTTATTAATATATGCTTCTGCGAGTATTGAATTATCATTTATTTTTTTAGCAACTAATATAGCACTATCAGAATACTTGATTTTATAATTTTCCGAAGGATTTTGACTTGCATATCTATAGGCATAAAATAATGCTTTTAAATTATTTTCTTTCTTAGATTTTTTGAAATAAAATTTAACCAATGGTAATGCGTTGCCATTAGTATTAAATAAACTATCAATTTTATGTTCTAATTCTAAAAAAGATAAATCTTCTAATTTTTTTTCTTGAGCGTTTACTGAGATTTGGAAAAAAAACAGAACTGTAAGAAATAAGTTTTTGATTATTAGATAGTTATTGGTTTTTGTTTTCACTTTTCACTTTTCTACAATGATAAAACAAAAAATTGGAATAAGAAATATGATATTTTTTCAAAAAATCCCGGTTGATTTTTATGAATTCCGAGTTCAGTTTTTAGTAAGGAAATAATGAAAAGAGTAGTTTTGTTTCATCTTAAAACAGAATAAAAAGAGGTAAGATTTAATGACCAAAAAAACATTACTATTCCGAATAGTAAAGTATTTCTTCAAAGGGGACTTCAACATGAAAATGTTGAAGTTTTGTTTTTAAGCGTTACCTTTAATATTTTCTTTCATCATCTTAATAAAGTAAGAAGGTTTAATCTCAAATTTTCTTTGGAAATTATCAGAAAAGTTTACCGCATTCGTAAAACCAGCCAGAGAAGCTAGATTTTTGATATCATAGTTTAAATAGGTAGCATCATTTTTGAGCAATTCAATAATATAGTCAATTCTTAGATCATTAATATAATAGTTAAAATTCTTTCCTTTGTACACATTAATGATTTTAGAAAGATAAGGAATATTGGTGTTAAATTCTTCACTTAAAAGTCTCAATGACATCTGATTATCAGTAAACCTAAGTTCTTCTTCGAATTTGTCTAGTTGCTGCAAAATATTTTGAACTAAAATAGGATTAAGTCCTGGTATTTTGTTGTAAAACTCAAGTTCAGAAGAATTTTTCGGAGCAGTAATTTTTATTTTGTCGGTTATACTAAGCGTTTTTAAGTCTAGTTTTTCTTCTTTTAATTCTACTTCTGCAAGTATTTCTTTTTTCTCTAAGATAGGTTTCTGCGAGATGATTTCTTCAAATTTTTCTTTATATTTTTTTTGTAAAGAATTATAGCGATTCCAATAAAATAATGATGCAAGAATGGTTATTAATAATATTGTACTAATTATCGTTCTTTGATTTTTTAGAGAACTTTCAATTTTGTTCTTTTCATTTATGAGTTTATGAGTATCATATTCTTTGTTAATTTTAGAGAATAAGTACTTATAATTTTTCTCATAATTTTTATCAAGAGACATTAAAGTGTTAATATATTTTAATTGTTTATCTCTATTACCAATAGAATCATTATATTTGATTAATAGTTCATATGCTGGTCTAAATTCAGGATTTAATTTTTTTGACTTGTCATATTCTTTATCTATTTCCTCAAAATATTTAACTGCTACATCTCTTTTCCCAAGTTTCCAATTTGAAAGGCCAATGTAAAAAATATCAGTAATGTGTGGCCATTGATCATTATATAATCTAATAGCATCAGAAAGTTTTTTTATAGCTGACTTATAATTTTTTAAAAAATAATCATCTACGCCATCACAAGAAATAAAATATGGTTTATATATATTTAAGTCTTTAACTCGTAGTGCATTATTAAAT
>DITA01000002.1:10093-17361 GCA_002422665.1 Flavobacteriales bacterium UBA6196 | reverse complement strand
TCCAAGTTCTAAATTTCTGATTAGGCGAGAAATTGAAGAGCATTTCTTCACTAGAATAGCGCTCTTCTAATGGATTTTTGTAAGAATTCATCGAAGGTCTTTTTTTACTTTTTTTAGATGCTCAAAAATACAATAATAATGCTTTTGGCACCAATTTATTTAAAGAAAATTAACATTTAATTAACTTTCAACAAAAAACGTAGGAAAATTTCCTGCGTTTCATATTTATTTTCTACCCGTAAAATCCTTCATGGTATCATAAATCCCGAAGACGTTTTTCATCACCCAATCGAAGGCTGGAATCGGTAAAATTCCTTGTGAAAAACGAATAAACCAATAAGGAAGTGGCATTGCCAAAATCTTGGTTCCTTTTTCGATGGCTTTGATAATTCTTTCTGATGTTGGTTCTGGTTCTAGAATCGGAAGTAATTTAGATTTTACTCCGTCAAACATTCCTGTGTTGATGTAAAAAGGCATAATTGTAGTGACAGAAATATTCTTACCCAGTTGTTGCATTTCTAATCGTAAAGAATCACTCCAACCGTTTACTGCCCATTTTGAAGCAGCGTAAACAGACATTTTAGGATTGGAAATCAATCCTGCTGAAGAAGCAATATTACAAATGGCTCCAGAGTTTTCTTTCATCATTTCTGGTAAAAATTCTAGCGTGATGTGCATTAAAGCATTCGCATTAATTAATAACGATTTCTGAATTTGTTCGTGGGTGTGTTCATGAAAATATTTCCCTACTACAATTCCTGCATTGTTGATAAGAATATCTACTTTTCCTACTTCTGTTCTTACTCTTTGTGCAGCATTTTTAATTTCGTCTAGATTAGAAACATCTACTTTATACGTAGAAATTTCTTTCTCAAATTTTGCAAATTCTTCTTTGGTTTTGGCTAAACCTTCTTCATTAATATCCCAAATAATCAAATTTGAGGCACCTCTTTCCAGAGATTTTCTTGCCATGATTTTACCAATTCCAGAGCAACCACCCGTAATCAGTACTTTTTTATTTTTAAACTCCATATCAATTAATTTTTCTTTTATTCAACAGGGTAAGATACTTCAGAAAAGCATCCGTTTTCTTTAAAATTCTAAAAACTATTATTTTTCACATAAAGTCTTTTGAAAACTGAGAAAATATTGCTTCAAAAATCTACAGTTTATTTTATCTTTGTGAAAATCAATGTCTAAAATAATGAATTACGCTGATATTTTACAACAACAGAAAACTTTTTTTAACACTCACGCTACCAAAGATTTAGATTTCAGAAAAGCACAATTGCAAAAACTGAAAAAAGTAGTAGAAAGCAATGAAAAGTTACTGTATGATGCCATTTATCAAGATTTCGGGAAGTCTGAATTTGAAACTTTCGGAACCGAAATTTCTTTTATTTATAAAGACATCGACTATTATTTAAAAAATTTAAAATCTTTTGCCAAGCCCAAAAATGTTCTCACCAATATTGTGAACCAAATGGGAAGCAGCAAAATTGTCTTTGAACCGCTTGGAAATTGTTTGGTTATCGGTGCGTGGAATTATCCTTACCAATTGACTTTAACGCCTGTAATTGCTGCAATTGCTGCTGGAAACACTTGTATGATTAAACCCAGCGAACTGCCTGAAAACACAATGAAAGCCATGGCAAAACTCATCAATGAAAACTTTGATGCTCAATTTTTATACGTGGTAGAAGGTGGTGTAGAAGAAACCACAGCGATTTTAAAACTAAGATTTGACAAAATATTTTTCACAGGAAGTCCAAGAGTTGGAAAAATCGTTTACAAAGCTGCCGCAGAACATTTAACGCCAGTAACTTTAGAATTGGGCGGAAAATCTCCAGCATTTGTGACCGAAAAAGCTGATTTACAAATTGCAGCGAGAAGAATTGTTTGGGGAAAATTCATCAACGCGGGACAAACTTGCGTAGCTCCTGATTATCTGTATGTTGCAGAAAATATCAAAGCGAAATTTTTAAAAGTTCTCATCGAAGAAATTAAAAAAAGAAACTATACTGATAACGTAGACCATTATTGTAAAATCATCAACGAGAGAAATTTTGACCGATTAGAAAAGATGATTGACCACGAAAAAGTGGTTTTCGGAGGGGAAACCAACCGTGAAAAAAGATATATCTCTCCTACTGTTTTAGACCACGTAACTTGGGATGATGTAGTAATGCAAGAAGAAATTTTCGGACCGATTTTACCGATTTTCACGTATAAAAATCTAGAAACTGCCATACAAACCGTAGTGGAAGGTGAAAAACCGCTTTCTGCCTATTTATTCAGCAATGATGCTAAAGAACAAGAACTTTTCACCGAGAAATTAAGTTTTGGAGGCGGCTGTATCAATGATACTTTGATGCATTTGAGTAATGACAGACTTCCTTTTGGAGGTGTAGGAAATTCTGGAATCGGGCATTATCATGGGAAATTTGGATTTATTGCATTCTCTCACCAAAAAGCAATCCTCAAAAAATCCAATTATCTGGAGCCAGAATTGAAATATCCTCCTTATTCTGATGCTAAGCTCAATATTTTGAAAAAGTTATTGTAAGAATTTTCAAATAAAAAAGAGTTGAAAAAATTCAACTCTTTTTTTATTATTTTTTAGGTTTCCAAGCTTCGAAGAATGCTTTTACTTTTTCTAAGCTATAGCCTTTTCCTTCTTCCAGCGAACCGCTTTCTTGCGTATGAATTTGCTTTCCATTTTTATCTAGAACTATGAAAACAGGATAACCATATTTCTCACCAGGATTTCCATATTTAGCAAAAATCTTTTCGTTTTTATTTTTTGGAGAATAATTTAAGTGATAATAAATGTAGTTTTCGTCTACCAAATTCTTTAATTCTGGGGTAGTTTGCACGAAATTATTAAATCTCAAACACCAAATACACCAGTTTCCTCCTGCTTGTAGCATGATGTTTTTATTCTCTTTTTTGGCTTTTTTTACCAATTCTGCAATTTTTTGTTCTGCATTTTCTGCCTCGTCATAAGGTTTTGCATAAGAAGCTTTTTCGGCTTCTGCTTTTTTCTTGGCTTCTAATTTTTCAGCTTCTGTCATTGTAGAAGTTTGTGCTGAAAAAACTGTTGGCAATAAAAGGCTTACAAAAGCCAATTTCAATATTGATTTTTTAATATTCATATTTTTGTAAGATGAAGTTAGTATTTTCGATTTTTATTTCGGTTCAAATATAATAAATAAACAACTAAAGTAATGATTTTGTAAATTTGCAACTTAATTTAGAACCGTGAACCAAATATCATTCCAAATATTATTATTTTTTTCTAAACTTCCCTTAAAAGTACTCTATCGCTTTTCGGATGTATTTTTCTACTTAAATTATTATGTAATCGGGTATCGAAAAAAAATGGTTTTAGAAAATCTTAGAAATTCTTTCCCCGAAAAAACTGAAACAGAACTGAATGACATCAGCAAAAAGTTTTTCAGAAACTTTGGCGATTTTATGATAGAAATGCTTAAAATCTTTTCCATCTCTGAAAAAGAAATCTCTGAATTGGTAGATTACAAAGGTCTAGATGTTTTAAGAAAAGCACACGAACAAAAGAAAAATGTAATTTTATTGGCTGGTCATAATTTTAACTGGGAATTGGCGATTGCTTTGCAAAACAATGTTCCTCAAGAAAATTTTTATGGCATTTATAAAAAACTAGAAAGTGATTTTTGGGATCAAAAAATCATAGAATCTCGAGCGAAGTTTGGTGTGAAATTATTAGAAACCAAAAATGTAATGAGACATTTTTTCACTGAAAAAAGTGATGGGAATTCTCTTTATGGTTTCGCTGCAGATCAATCTCCGTTTAAAACCAAAATCCAACTTGGCATCAACTTCTTAAATCAAAAAACTCCTGTTTTTACTGGATATAATAGATTGCCTAATAAAGAAAATCTCATGTTTTGTTTTACTGAAATCATCAAAGTAAGACGCGGAAAATATCAATTAACCTTCTCAGAAATCACTCCAGAAAACGAAAAATTCGAAGGTGAAGAATTGGTGATTAAATACATGAAATTATTAGAAGAACTCATTAAAAAACAACCTGAAAACTGGCTTTGGACACATAAAAGATGGAAATATAAAAACCGTCTTACCGATGAAATGATGTACCAAGGAAAAGATTATCCTATTTAACGAAAATTTTATTTTGAAAACTGCTATCGCTATCCTCAATTGGAACGGAAAAAAATGGTTAGAAAAATTCTTACCCAATGTATTAGAATATTCTGACGAAGCTACAGTTTATGTAATAGACAACGCTTCTACAGATGATTCCGTTGCTTTTGTAGAAAAATATTTCCCCACAGTAAAAATCATCATCAATGCTAAAAATTCTGGCTTTGCTGGTGGTTATAACGAAGGTTTACAACATATAAAAGAAGAAATCTACTGTTTGCTAAATTCTGATGTAGAAGTGACCGAAAATTGGATTACACCCATTCTAGAACTTTTTGAGAAAAATCCTGATATTGCTGCAATTCAGCCTAAAATTAGAGCATTTAAAAATTCTAAATATTTTGAATTTGCAGGTGCAGCTGGTGGAATGATTGATCATCTTGGTTATCCGTATTGTAGAGGGAGAGTTTTCGAAACGATAGAAGAAGATTTGGGACAATATGATGATGAAACAGAGATTTTTTGGGCAACTGGTTGTGCATTATTCATCAGAAAAGCAGATTTCTGGAAGATGAAAGGTTTTGACGAAAGATTTTTTGCCCATCAAGAAGAAATAGATTTATGTTGGCGTCTCAAAAATGCGGGAAGAAAAATTTATTATTGCGGAAAATCTACTGTTTTTCATGTTGGCGGTGGAACACTTAACAAGCAATCTCCACAAAAAACGTTTCTTAATTTTAGAAACAATTTGACCATGCTTCTTAAAAATTTACCTACTTCTAGTCTTTTTTGGATTATTCCATTAAGATTGGTTTTAGACGGAATTGCAGGCGTTTATTTCGGGATGAAAGATGGATTTCCTCACTTAATTGCAGTACTAAAAGCGCATTTTGGTTTTTATGGAATGTTTGCCGAAAGTTTAAAATTAAGAAGCAAAAATCAAATTAAAGACTATTACCAAAGTAAATGGTTGATTTTCAAGCATTTTCTTTAACATCATTTCAAAAAAACATTCATGAATTTTGTTGCATTAGATTTCGAAACGGCTACTCACGAGAGAAACTCTGCGTGTGAATTGGGAATCTGCGTAGTAGAAAATTCTGAAATTGTAGAAACCAAAACTTGGCTCATTAAACCACCGAGTTTCCCTTATTTCAATCCACACAACATCAATGTTCATGGGATTTATCCAAAAGATGTAGCTCATGCTCCTACTTTTGACGAAATTTGGCACGAAATAGAAGATTTGCTCTACGGAAATCTTATGATTGCCCATAATGCTTCTTTTGATGCAGGAGTTTTGCGCAGTTGCCTTGATTATTATGGCATTTTCAAGCCTAAAACAGAATATCTATGTAGTATACAGATTGCAAAAAAATCTTGGAAAAATCTGACGAGTTATGGTTTAAAAAACCTCGCTAATTGTCATGATATACAATTTACACATCACCGAGCTGGAGCAGATGCAGAAGTATGTGCGAAGCTTTCTTTATTGGCTTTTGAAAGGCTTCTAATTACCGAAAATGATGAATTACCAGCGCTTTTCAGCAAAAATTTGAAAGTTTTATAATTTATAAAATAAAAAAGTCAGAACACCAGCTCCGACTTCTTTACGTGAATTTTTATTTTAAAACTAATTGCAAAGGACTTCTGAAACCAAATTAAATTTAGGAATATCAGACTCAAAAGTTTCTAAAGTTTCTAAATTTTTAAAAATGTAGTTTCCCTGCATATTTCCTACTCCTGAACGCAAAATAACATTAGAAAAGTAGCTGAAAGACTCTCCTGGTTGTAATTCTGGCGTCATGCCGATGACTCCATCTCCCATCACTTCTGTAAAACCGAAACTTACATCATAAATCAGCCATCTTCTTTTCATGAGTTTTACTGCATCATTTCCTAGATTTTCTATGACGATATTATATCTGAAAACAAAACGATTGTCTGCAGGAAAAGAATTTTTTACATCATATTCTGGGATTACAGAAACTTTGATGTTTTGAGTAATTGAAGAATACATTTTTAAAATTTTATGATGAAATAAAGATAACAAAAATCCCGCCGAAAAATCAGCGGGAGTTATTTATTTCATAAATACTTAATATTTATGACTTTATTTTCTAAGAAATTAAAGTTCTAGCGCTTTTCTTTCGTCGCCACCCATTAGAATTTCTACTGGATTGTCTAGCGCTTCTTTCACTGCAACTAAGAAACCTACAGATTCTCTACCATCAATAATTCTGTGGTCATAAGAAACCGCCAAATACATCATCGGTCTGATTTCTACTTGTCCTTTCACCGCAACTGGTCTTTCGATAATGTTGTGCATCCCTAAAATTGCAGATTGAGGTGGATTGATAATAGGTGTAGAAAGCATAGAACCGAAAACACCACCATTGGTAATGGTAAATGTACCGCCTGTCATTTCTTCGATGGTGATTTTACCGTCTCTTACTTTGGTTGCCAATTCTTTAATGCTTGCTTCTACTCCTCTTAAAGTAAGGTTTTCTGCATTTCTTAATACAGGAACCATTAAACCTTTAGGACCAGAAACCGCGATAGAAATATCACAGAATTCGTTGTTGATTTTATAATCACCATCAATCATAGCATTTACATCTGGATACATCTGTAAAGCTCTGGTTACCGCTTTGGTGAAGAAAGACATAAAACCAAGACCTACTCCGTGTTTTGCAGCGAATTCTTCTTTGTATTGTTTTCTGATTCTGAAAATTTCAGACATGTCAACTTCATTGAAGGTAGTTAACATTGCTGTTTCGTTTTTCACAGAAACCAATCTTGCCGCCAATTTTCTTCTTAAAACTGAAAGTTTAGTAGTGGTTTGAGCTCTGTTACCCGAAGAAACACCCATTGCTGGAACACCAGGAGTTGCATTAAGCGCATCTTCCTTGGTAATTCTTCCGTCTCTACCTGTTCCTGAAACTGCAACAGCATCAATTCCTTTTTCGTCAAGAATTTTTTTAGCAGCTGGAGATGGCGAATTGGTAGCATAAGTAGCAGCTGGAGTAGCAGCAGGTTTTGGAGCCTCTACTTTTGAAGCTTCTTCTACTTTTGGAGTTTCTGCAACTGGTGCAGTTGTACCTTCTGGTTTAGCTCCGCTC
>DITA01000002.1:0-9973 GCA_002422665.1 Flavobacteriales bacterium UBA6196 | reverse complement strand
ATTTCCAATTTTTACCTTCATTAGAGTTGGCAACTGCCATTTTGTATGACATGACCTCAAATTGATTGTTTTTTTCATTGAAAACTACATTTCCATCACCAAATTGTGATTTAAAAGCACCTAAATAAAGATTGATATTCTTTTGTTTTTCTTCGGCATCTTTTGCATTTACCACATCTGCTAATTCTACACTCATTTTTTGAGAGTAAAAAACTTTAGCATAAGATACATTTTGTATTTTCTGAGGATATTCTTCCACTTTTAAAATGGTAGGAACCTCCAAAGAAAATTTCATGTTAGGATCATTAAACATCTTATCAAAAATAAGCACCATGGTTTCTTTTGGCACAAATTTTAGAAATCCTTCATGAGCATATTGGTCTAGCGCTTTAGAAAAATCTTTTTTTACAATCAATTGATTATAATCTAAGAACTGATTTTCTATTACTTTTACATTTGATTGTGCAAAAGTAACGATGGACCAACTCAATAATAAGATGTAAATAATTTTTTTCATGATTTAGTCATTTACTGTGGTAATAGGTCTTACCAAATCTACATTTTCTTCTGCTACTCCGAAAACTCTATTGATAACTCCTTTTTGGTTTTTCTCGAATTTTTTATGAGTACCAGGAGCTGGAGTTCCGCTTGCAACAGGAGCGATTACTTGAATGTTTTCGTTACGGAAATTACGCAACATATACGTCCACGCTCCCATATTTTCTGGCTCTTCTTGTGCCCAAACAAATTCTTTTCTGTTAGAATATTTATCGAAAATACCTTGAATAATTTCTGGATTCAATGGATATAATTGTTCGATTCTTACCAAAGCAACTTTGTCATCATTTAATTCTTCTTTCTTTGCCAATAACTCATAGTATAGTTTACCAGAACAGAACACTAATTTTTCTACTTTTTCTGGTTGAGCTGTAGCATCATCAATTACCGGTTGGAAACTTCCGTTTGCTAATTCTTCTACCGTAGAAATTACTCTTGGATGACGAAGCAATGATTTAGGCGTCATTACCACTAAAGGTTTTCTGAACGGGAATTTTTGCTGACGTCTTAACAAGTGGAAATAATTCGCAGGTGTAGTACAATTCGCCACAATGATGTTTCCGTTTGCACATAAGTTCAGGAATCTTTCTAATCTTGCTGAAGAGTGTTCTGCACCTTGTCCTTCGAAACCGTGAGGTAAAAGCATTACCAAACCGTTCTGAATTTTCCATTTTTCTTCTGCTGCAACTAAATATTGGTCAATAACAATTTGAGCACCATTTACGAAATCTCCGAACTGCGCTTCCCAAATCGTCAAAGTATTAGGAGAGGCCATCGCATAACCGTAGTCAAAACCTAAAACACCGTATTCAGAAAGGTGAGAGTTGTAAATATCAAATTTGTTATCAGAAACTTGTTTTAATGGTACATATTCTTCTTCATTATCTTCTGTTTTTACAACAGCATGTCTATGAGAGAAAGTACCTCTTTCTACGTCTTCCCCAGAAATTCTAATGGTGCTGCCTTCTGTAAGAAGCGTTCCATACGCTAATAATTCACCCATTGCCCAATCTAGCGCATTATTTTCTACCATTTTTACTCTGGCTTCGAATAATCTAGAAATTTTATTGATGAATTTTTTATCTGCTGGTAATGTAGAAATTTTAACGGCTAATTCTCTTAGCTTTTCTACATCATAAGTGGTATTATAATTTTCTAAAACTTGCTGAAGTTTTCCTAGGGAAGCATAATCCTTCCAATCCTCCTCCATGAAAATAGCCATGGTATTTCTTTCGATTTCCTTAGCTTCATCAAAGTTTTGGTCTAATAAATTTTTAAATTCTTTTTCCATTTCAGACATTACAGCATCTGAAACCACCCCTTCTTCTACAAGTTTTTTCTTGTAAATCTCTCTTGGATTAGGGTGTTTAGAAATGGTTTTATATAAACTAGGTTGGGTAAATCTTGGTTCATCTCCTTCATTATGACCATATTTTCTGTACCCTAATAAATCTATGTATACATCTTTACCAAACTGAGCTCTGTAATCTGCTGCAAATCTAATAGCGTGAACTACTGCTTCTACATCGTCTGCATTTACATGCATTACTGGAGAATCAGTCACTTTCGCAATATCTGTACAGTAAATAGAAGAACGAGCATCTAAATAATTGGTAGTAAAACCTACTTGGTTATTCACAACAATGTGAACCGTTCCGCCAGTTTTATAACCTTCTAGCGTCATCATTTGTGCTACTTCGTACACAATTCCTTGTCCTGCGATTGCAGCATCACCATGGATAACAATTGGCAATACTTTTTTAGCATTTCCTTGGTAAGTGTGGTCAATTTTAGCTCTAGAAATTCCGCCAACCAAAGAAGCTACGGTTTCTAAGTGAGAAGGGTTAGGAACTAAGTTAATTCTTACTTCTTCACCAGAAGCTGTAGTTATTTTTTTAGATGAACCCAAGTGATATTTTACGTCACCAGAGAATACATCTTCTTCAAATTCTTTTCCTTCGAATTCTGAGAAAATCTGCTTGTAAGATTTCTGGAAAATATTGGTTAAAACATTTAATCTACCTCTGTGAGCCATCCCAAGAATTACCTCATCTACTCCATGAAGAGAAGAACGAGAAATTAATTGGTCTAGCGCAGGAATTAATGATTCCCCACCTTCTAGAGAGAAACGTTTTTGACCTACGAATTTCGTGTGTAAGTAGTTTTCGAAAGCTACTGCTTGATTTAATTTATGTAAAATCTCTTTTTTCTCAGCTGCAGAAAGAGTTGGGTGATTTTCATTCACATTAATCCAATCTCTGATGAATTTTTTCTCTTCTACACTTTGAATGTGCATATATTCTACCCCGATAGAATCACAATATCCTTTTTCTAGATGATTGATGATTTCTTGAAGCGTAGCTGCACCATTTAGTCCAGCTTCTGTAGCAGAATTAAATTTGGTTTGTAAATCTGCTGCAGATAAACCAAAATTCTCTATCGATAAATCTGGAGAATATGTTCTACGTTCACGTACTGGATTGGTCTTGGTAAACAAGTGACCACGTCTTCTGTAATCATTAATTAAATTGATTACCTTGAATTCTTTTTCAATGTTTTCTGGAATATTCCCAGTAGCGACTACATTAGAAGCTAATTGGGTAATAGAAACCTCATCATCACTATAATTTGCTAGTGCAAAATCAAAACCTTGGAAAAATGATTTCCACGAAGGTTCTATAGAATCTGGGTACTTTAAATATTGCTGATATAAATCTTCAATAAATTGAGAATGTGCTGCATTTAGAAATGAAAATCTGTCCATTTTCCGCCTTTTTCTTTGTTAGAAGTATAGTTTAGGCAAAATTAGTAAAAAAAAGCGAATTGAGGAACTTAAAAAGATGGTAAAAAGGTATAGCTTACATAATAAAAATCAATGCAATCTAAAAAATCGTTAAATAAAATTAAAATTTGTTAAAAAGTAGTTAAAAATGAGAATTTTAAACTATCTGTAGACTGGCAAAGAAATTTTTATGGTCACTTCTTTTTTTGCATTCGGAGCTTCTAGGAAAGTTTCTTGTAACTGACCATTTCTCATGCTATCTTTTTGAGCTTTTTGCAGGAGTTGAGCAATCACTTTTATTCTATTTTCATATCTTCCTTTGTAATACATAATATAGTTTTCCGAAGCATTCAAAGTGCGGAAATTGAAATTATTATCAGAAAGTCCTTCTCTTTTTTTCACGGGAACTCCATAGAAATAAGAAACCTCTTTATCTTTATAACTTCCTGGCTCTGTAATTAAAACAGGAACTCCAAATTCATCTTCCTTTTTACCTAAATCTTTGGTTACCAAACTGATGACTTTATTGTGATTCAGTTCTATATTTTTGATTAAATCTCCTTTTTTATTTACACTCGAAACATTGATTCCCAAAAGTAACTGGCCGTCTTGTTTTTCGACCATGAGTGTATCATATTTAATTTTAGAAAGTAAAATTTCTTTGTCTACTTTTCCACTCAAGAGTTGAGATAGATTTACCATAGATTGGTCTATATTTCCTGCAACAAAATCTTCTGAAAGCAGATTAAGCGAGCGTTTCAAGAATGGCAATCTAGGCGTATGAACAAACCAAATGACTTTGGTTTTATTTCCTTGTGGTACAAATTTTACATTAATGCTATAAGGATTACCGTTTTTGCCTTCAAACAATTGATATTTAAGCGTAGAAAAAGGATTTTCATAACGAATGAAAAAATCTCCATAATCAGATTCATTTTTCTTGTTCTGATAGTTCAAAGAAGAACCTTGTCCTTCGTAAGGCGTGTAATATGCGAAAGTATAATCTTCTTTAGAAAGAAAAAATTCATTCCATTGCGTGAAATTCTGCAAATTATTGAACTGAGGAAAAACCTTGTCAATAGGATAATTGATTTCTTTTTCAATGGAAAAACTTTTGCTTTCTTCTACAAAAAGCATAGAAACGGCATATACCGAAAACAAAAAAATACTTATATAAATTACAAATTTATACCAACGCATAATATAGGTTAAAAAATAATGAGTAATCAGCAAATTGTATCTTTTGCAGATTACTCATTACATATAATTATAGATTAATGTTCGTGCTCGTCTTCTGCTTTGCAAAGACCTACAATGGTGTGAAATGTATCATGAAGAGCCATAAAATCATTTTTAAGGGCTTCATCTGATGCTCCAGACTTAATTTTTTTATTGAAAGCTTTCGTTTCTTTCACTAATTTTTTCAAAGATTTCTTAATGGCATCTTTATTTCCAAAATCTGCTGGAATTTCTGAATTTTTGAAAGCAACTGCTTTGGTTTCCATTTCATCTATTCTGCTTTTAATCGGTGCAAAATTTCCTTCTTCAGCAGGGTGAAATGTTTGGCTCATGATTTTATGAAACTCTGTTTTTTCTTTCCATTCGCTAGTTTGCGCAGAAAAAAGTTGGCTCATAAAAAACACAGCCATTACGGTAAATAAAAATTTGATTTTTTTCATTTGTTTAAATTTTTGTTGAGCAAATTTAGAATTAAAAATCGGGCTTGCAAAAAAATCACAAGCCCGATTTCCTAAAAATAAAAAAACTCTATGGTATCACTGTTCCATCTTTTATGATGGCATCTTTTTTCACCACGATTATTCCGTCTTTTATAGAATGGGTTTTGAAATCTCCATCTGGTAAATGTTTGCTGCCTATAATCCTTACATTGTTCCCAATATGACAATTTTTATCTAAAATAGCATTTTCTATGTAACAGAATTTACCTACGCCAATGTTTGGAATTCCTTTAGCATCATTTTCTGCCATGTCTTCAGGGTTTTGATAGTAATCTGCTCCCATGATATAAGAACGAATGACGGTACTTCCTTTTTCTATTCTGGTTCTGTTCCCAATGAGTGAATGCTCTATTTTATCCGCCATAATAATACATCCGTCTGCAAAAATGGCTTTATTCACAAAAGAACCATTGATTTTAGAAGGTGGCAACATTCTCGGTCTGGTATAAATTGGCGAATTGCTAAACATATTGAATTTTGGCAATTCATTGGTTAAATCCATATTCGCTTCGAAGAAAGAACCGATGGTTCCTATATCTGTCCAATAACCTTCGTATTGATAACTTAACGTATTATATCCGTTATTGATTGCATTTGGAATGAGGTCTTTGCCAAAGTCATCTCCTTTGTCTTCCTCAAACATTTTTCTCAAAACTTTTTTATTAAACACATAAATTCCCATAGAAGCAAGGTAATCTCTACCTTGTTGTTTCATATCATCAGAAACCTCAGAAGTCCAATCTGGTAAAACGTCTGCAGATGGTTTTTCTATGAAAGAGGTGATTTGGTTTTCGTCATTGGCTTTTAAAATTCCAAAACCAGTAGCATCTTTACTGTTTACAGGAATGGTAGCAATGGTGATGTCTCCGCCTTTTTCGATGTGAAAGTCTATCATTTCTCTGAAATCCATCTGGTATAATTGGTCACCAGAAAGAATGAGAATGTAATCATAATCATATTTGTCTAAATGACGCATAGATTGTCTTACTGCATCTGCTGTTCCTTGATACCAATTTTCGTTATCTGTACTTTGTTCAGCTGCTAAAATATCTACAAAACCTTTGCTAAAAATATCAAAATGGAAAGTATTTTTGATATGAGAATTAAGCGATGCCGAGTTAAACTGTGTAAGCACCATAATTCTATTAAAGCCAGAATTAAGGCAATTAGAAATAGGAATATCTACTAATCTGTATTTTCCTGCGATGGGAACTGCGGGTTTAGAACGCTTATCTGTAAGTGGAAATAGCCTACTACCTCTACCTCCTCCTAAAACAATAGAAATAACACTTGGTTTCATATATTTTGTAGTTTTATTTTGAAATTTTATAAAAAGCGAAAATAGACTTCCTAAAAAGAAACTCTATTTAATTTTTACGATATAAATTTACATAATTTTCAGCAGATTTCTGCCAAGAAAAATCCAAATTCATTATTGTTTTTCGTAAATTTCGCATTTCTTCTTTGTCATCATATAAATACAGCGCTCTTTTGATGGCATGTACAGCATCATCAGTTCCCGGGAAGGTATAATTTAAACCATAACCTCCTGAAGAAATGTCTGTTACGGTATCTTTTAACCCACCTGTATATCGTACAATTGGGATAGTTCCGTATCTCATGGCATACATTTGATTCAATCCACAAGGTTCTACTCGAGAAGGCATTAGTAAGAAATCTGCACCTGCGTAAATCTTGTGCGACAAAGCTTCTTTGTATCCTAAATCCATCGCGAAATTTACATGAAATTCTTCTTGAAGCTTTTTCAGTGTATTTTCTATTTGTGGGTTTCCAGAACCTAAAATGAGAATATTTATAGCGCCTTCGGTTTCTGAAATGCTTCTTCTTACAATATCTGGTAACATATCTGCTCCTTTTTCGCCAGCAAATCTTCCAATAAAAGCAAAAAGCGGAAGTTCTGGATTCAAACCATATTCTTCACAAAGCCATTTTTTATTTTTTTCTTTTCCTTCTTCAAAATTCTCTCTAGAATAATGATCGTTAAGCATTATATCCGTCATAGGATTCCATACTTCTGTATCTATTCCATTGATGATTCCATGTGCTTTTCTGTGTTCTTGTCTGATTAAATCTTGTAATCCTTGCGCATCTTCAAACAATTCATGCATATAACCTTGAGAAACCGCAGTAAATTCATGACAACACTTAATCATAGTCGCCAAAGGATTAATTCTTCCGTTCCAATCGAGCAATCCCCATTTCCAAGCGTCAAAACGTGGCATATAATTAGACATTTGCCAATCCATCGTTCCTTGATATTCCCCATTATGAATGGTTCCTACAGTTTTTACGCCTTTTAAAAAACCAAAATCCTGACAATACTCTACCATAAACGGAACTAAACCGGTATGATAATCATGACAATGTAAGACATCTGGACGAATTTCCATAGCAGAAAGCCAATGCAAAACCGCATGCTGAAATGCGATAAATTGTTGACTTTCATCAAAATAACCATAGACTTGATCTCTATCTAATAATCCTGGAATTTTCACCAAATACAATTCGTATCCTAAAACATTATGTTTTTCTTTCATGACCAAAACTTGGTACATGTGATGAATCTGATGAATAAAACCATCAAAAACTACTTCGAATTCGTTTTCGTTTACAAATGGTTTATTATACCAAGGCATTACTACTTTGGCATCAATTCCCATTTTAGTTTGGTATTTAGGAAGCGCACCCACTACATCTGCTAATCCGCCTACTTTAGCTACCGGAAAACATTCTACGCTTAAATGGAAGACTTTCATCTTAAGTTTGAGTTATGAGTTATAAATTATAAGTTATTATTTGCTTTTTGCTTGGTTCTTTTTAGTTTTCTCCGTTTGTTTTAAAATAATTCCTGAAAGCGGTGGCAAAGTAACAATCATAGAATTGGGTTTATTATTCCAAGGAGTTTCTTCGTACCATTTGATTTCTGGAACTACTCCACTTCCTCCAAATTCTGGAGCATCTGAATTAAGAATCACTTTCCATTTTGTTCCTTCTTCTATCCCAATTTTATAATCGAAAGTTCTAGGAGTAAGATTCAATACAGACATGAGCACCTCATCTTCAGATTTTCCTTTTCTTAGAAAAACATAGATAGAATTATCTGCATCATCTGCTTCAATCCATTCAAAACCGTATGGATTGAAATTATTTTCGTAAAGTGCTTTTTCGAATTTGAAAACCGTATTCAAATTTTTTACAAAATTCTGCAATCCTTGATGTATAGGATATTGTAGAAGATGCCAATCTAAACTTTGGCTAAAATCCCATTCGTGAGTTTGCCCGAATTCACCACCCATGAAAAGCAATTTATTACCTGGATGCGTGTACATATAGGTGTACAATGCTCTTAAATTGGCATGTTTTTGCCATTCATCGCCTTGCATTTTAAAAATCAAACTGCTTTTTCCGTGTACTACTTCGTCATGAGATAATGGCAACATATAGTTTTCATTATTCATGTACATGGTACTGAAAGTAAGTTTATGATGATGATATTTTCTAGCAATAGGATCTTCTTCAAAATAATCTAAGGTATCATGCATCCAACCCATCATCCATTTCATTCCGAAACCTAATCCGTCATCATAAATAGGTTTGGTAACTTTAGGAAAATCACTGCTGTCTTCTGCAATCGTTTGTATATCTGGAAATTCTCTGTACACAATTGTATTCATCTCTTTGATGAAATCTATCGCTTCAAGATTTCTATTGTCTCCATATTTATTTGGTTCCCACTCTCCATCTGCTCTGGAATAATCTAACTCAAGCATAGAACGAACTGCATCTACACGTAAACCATCTGCATGATATCTATCGAGCCAAAAACAAGCATTTGAAATCAGGAAAGATTTTACTTCGTTTCTTCCGTAGTTGAAAATATGAGATTTCCAATCTGGATGAAATCCTTTTCTTGGGTCTTCATGTTCGTAGAGAAAACTTCCATCAAAATAATGTAAACCATTGGCATCTCCCGGAAAGTGTGAAGGAACCCAATCGAGAATCACGCCAATTTCATTTTTGTGCAATTCTTCTATCAAATACATTAAATCTTGTGGCGTTCCAAAACGAGAGCTCGCCGCGTAGAAACCAGTTATTTGGTAACCCCAACTTGGATCGAAAGGATATTCCATAACAGGCATAAATTCTACATGTGTAAAATTCATTTCCTTCACATAAGGAACGAGTCTTTCTGCAACTTCTCTGTAAGTGAAAAAACGGTTAGGATCATCTGTGCCTCTCATCCAAGAAGCCAGATGAACTTCGTAAACAGAAATAGGAGATTCTAAAGAATTGTTTTGATGGCGATTTTTCATCCATTCTTGGTCTTTCCATTCGTAGAAAGTAGTATCTACAATAGAAGCCGCTTGAATGGTTTGTTGCCATTTTAAAGCATAAGGATCGCCTTTTTCTAAATAAGCACCGCTATATGTTTGAATGCCATATTTATAAATTACACCAAAATCTAAGCCTTCTATAAAGCCTTCCCAAATCCCAGAACCATCCCAACGGATTTTAAGTTCAGAAACTCTAGAATCCCAATTATTGAAATCTCCAATTACGGAAACTTGTTTAGCATTAGGCGCCCAAACCGCAAAATAAACGCCTGTTTTACCGTCTATTTCTACTTTATGAGAACCCATTTTTTCGTAGAGTTTAAAGTGTTTTCCTTCACGGAAAAGATGGATATCAAATTCAGAAAAAAGAGAATGAGGCACTACTTGGTAAGTCATGGTGATTTTAGTGTTTTTAGGAATGTTAAATAAACACACTAATTTACTGCAAGTAAACGAGAGTACAAAGTTTTAGGAGGTTAAATGTTTCTTAAATTTAGTAAAAAGAGAAGCCGCATAGAAAATTCTACGCGGCTTATCAT
>DITA01000152.1:0-2969 GCA_002422665.1 Flavobacteriales bacterium UBA6196 | reverse complement strand
CTAGCGTATGTTTACAAATTTCGATCAAACACTCTATCACAAAATCAAAAGTGTTTACATCATCATTATGCAGCACTAATTTATAGACTTCGTCTTCCTGTTCTAGAAGCGCTACCTCTTCTTGATATTCTCTTTGAGGATTATCGTAAAATTTCATTTTGATTGAAGTTAACTTTGAGGTAAAGGTTGAGATTAATTAGATTTCGCTAATTTCTTCGGTTAAGTCATCTACAATATCTTTTGGTTCGTAGACCAATTCTACCAGTTCTACCGACTTATTATTCATTTTCAAAATTTTGAAATGATAATCATCGATATCGAACTCTTGATTTTCTTCTGGAATATCTTCTAATTGATGCAGGATAAATCCAGCTAAAGTATTGTATTCACCAACTTCTGATAACTCTTTCGGCAAACACTCGTTAATTTCTTCTAAAGGTTGAGTTGCTTTTACCCAGAAAACGTTTTCGCCAACTTGGTCTACAATTTTATCTTCATCATCCTCTTCATCTTGAATTTCGCCTACCAATTCTTCTAAAATATCTTCTAACGTAAGAATACCTTCTGTACCTCCAAACTCATCGATAACGATGGCTAAATGCTGTTTCTTTTGTTGGAAAACATTCAACAAGTCTGAAATTTTTTTACTACCAACCACGAAGAATGCTTCTCTCAAAAACTCTTTTAAGTCAAGGTCTTTGTTTTTGATGTATTCTCTCATGATTTCCTTGGTGTAGAAAAGTCCGATAATGTTATCAATCGAGTTTTCAAACACTGGAATTCTAGAATATCCACAATCGATGATTTGTTTTAGAATTTCTTCTTTATCATCTTCTATATCAATAGAAATAATGTTTTGACGAGGCACCATCACTTGTTTTGCAGTGTGGTCTGTAAAATCAAAAGCATTTTTAATGATTTCGTAGTTTTCTTCTTCTATTTCCCCACTATCAGCAGATTGTTTTACCAATAATTGAAGTTCTTCTGTAGAGTGAATATCATGTTCGGAAGCAGGATGGATTCCTATTAATTTCAAAAAAGCATTTGAGAATAAATTCATTAACCAAATAAATGGTTTGAAAATATTGTAGAATAATCTTAATGGTGCAGAAATGAATAATGTAGTGGCTTCTGATTTTCTAATGGCAATAGATTTAGGTACTAACTCCCCAAAAACAATATGCATTACCGTAATGATTAAAAAACTGACTACCACAGAAATAGTCGTAATCATAGTAGGTGCAATATTGATATTGAAATAAGAGAATACCCCATGGAAAACATGTTCCAGAGCGCTTTCTCCTACCCAACCTAATGCTAACGAAGCTAAGGTAATCCCTAATTGTGTGGCAGATAAATAAGCATCTAAATGTTTGATGATGTGTTCGGCTTGTTTCGCCATTTTGTTTCCTTCGGCAGCCTTGATTTGAATCTGAGAATAACGAACCTTAACGATGGAGAATTCCGCCGCTACGAAAAAACCGTTTAATAATACAAGTAATAATGCAATAAGAAGTTTGACGACACTATCGTAATCCATTTATAAAAAATTGTGAATTGATTAATCTATGCAAATATATGATTATTTTTAATATAAAAGTTTAATAAAAAAGAGTGCGTAAACGCACCCTTTTTGGTCTAAAAATCGAAATATGAAGAAAATTACTATTTTCACTTTAAAAAAATTCTACTTCAATTTTCATAATAACCTTAATTTTACTGAAGTAGAAAATTTATCATCATTTGTGTTTTACGGTTATTATGTTGTAAATTTAAAACAATTTATTTAATATTTCAATTACACTTTTGTGTAATGTCTTCTTTAAATCTACAGTTCAAAAATATACCCAAACACCATGATGTACAATACGCTTAATTACGTATTTTAATTTTTCATTTATAACTCTTTGTCTTATATCACATGCTCTATTCAAAAAGAGTTTTCATGAAACTATTCAAAATTAATCATTTATCATGGAATTTTATCCATTAAAGAGAAGTCATAAAATGAACTTATCATATTCATCCTCATAAAAAAGGGCATCAACCTGAGTTGACGCCCTTTCATTTATCGTATAAAAGAAATATTTCTTAGCTATTTTTAAGTGCTTCTGCACCAGAAACGATTTCTAAAATTTCATTGGTAATCGCAGCTTGACGTGCTTTGTTATAGAAAATTACCAAATCATTTTTAAGTGCTTGTGCATTGTCAGTCGCTTTGTGCATCGCTGTCATTCTCGCTCCATGTTCAGATGCGATAGAATCTAGCACTGCTTTGTACACCTGCGTTTTAATAGATTTAGGAATTAGGCTATCCAAAATCTCGTTTCTGTTGGGCTCAAAAATATAATCACTGTTTGCATTACCATCAGTTTCCGGCATTGATATTGGTAACAGCTGTTCAGTTTTTACCTCTTGATTAGCAGCATTTAAAAATTTATTATAAATTAGATGTACTTCATCAAATTTTCCTTGGCTGAAATCCTTCATCACAGCAGAAGTTACTTTTGATACTTTTTCAAAACTCATATGATCAAAGATGGCACTTTGGTTATCATATACCGTTCTGTTTTTCTTTACAGCATCAAAAACTTTTTTCCCGATGGTTAACACTTCTACTTCTACAGCAGAATTAGAAATTCTGTGGTTTAATTCTTTGATAATAGATGAGTTAAAAGCACCTGCTAAACCTCTATTAGAAGTAATAGCGATGTATAGTACTTTTTTCACCTCTCTCTTTTGTGCAAAAGCAGAAACGTTATCAGAATCAGAGCTTGCGCTTACATTCTGAATGATTTCTTGAAGTTTTTCAGAATAAGGTCTTAACATTACAATAGCATCTTGTGCTTTTTTTAGTTTCGCAGCAGAAACCATTTTCATCGCACTTGTAATCTGCATTGTAGATGAAATAGAAGTTATTCTTCCTCTAATTTCTTTTAAATTTGCCATATTTAGTTTAGTTGTTGGTT
>DITA01000127.1:0-5813 GCA_002422665.1 Flavobacteriales bacterium UBA6196 | reverse complement strand
CTGTGGTAAACGGACCTATTCCATTACCAACTCACAAAAGAATCTTTACAGTTCTTAGATCACCACACGTAAACAAGAAAGCAAGAGAACAGTTCCAACTTTCTGCTCACAAGAGATTGATGGATATCTACTCTTCTTCTTCTAAAACTGTAGATGCTCTAATGAAATTAGAGTTACCTTCAGGTGTAGACGTAGAAATCAAAGTGTGATAATTAAGTTAGAAGATGGATGTCTGAAGACAGAAGTTTTCTCTTAAAAATATCAAAATTTGTTTCCGTGCGCTGAGCGAAGTCGAAGCGTGCTATGATAAAACCACCCAAACTGAAAAGTTTGGGAGGTTTGTTTTATAAAAATGCTTAATTTTAAACAAAAATAATCATGATGAAAAAACTTTTTCTATTTCTTTTGTTTTCAATTTTGGGAAATGCACAAACCCATCGTTTTATTTATGAGTTTAAATTTAAAGAAGATTCTACAACTCAAAATTTCAGAAAAGAAAATATGGTTCTAGATGTAAACCCAACTGATGTTAAGTTTTACTCTTATGGTTACGTGGAAAATGACTCAATTAATAAAGTGAGAAACTTTAAAAATGTAATGTGGGATGATGCTTTGCCGGCAATTACAAGAAAAAATCAATCCAATACCAATACATCTTTTTTATTGATGAACGATTTTTTTACCTACCAAACAGAAGATAATATAAATTGGGTGTTAACGAGTGAAACCAAAAAATCTGCTCAATACATTTTGCAAAAAGCCACTACACGTTTTGGAGGAAGAGATTGGGTAGCTTGGTTCAATAAAGATATAGAAATACAAGAAGGGCCTTATAAATTCAGAGGTTTACCAGGTTTGATATTTGAGATTGCAGATACCAAAGATAATTTTAGTTTTGTATTAATTAAAAGCCATCATCTACATAAAACGTATGATACAACAGAATTTTTAGAAAGTTTTGCTGGGATGAAACCCATTGCAATTACCGAAAAAATTCTTCAGAAAAAACAAATTGAAATGTTTAACGATCCTTTGAGAGATTTTAAAGAACATTATAAAAATAGCAACGGAAGTGGTAAATTTTTAGTAATGGGAGTTGAAGTAAAAAGTGCAGACCAATTTAGAGAACTTACCCAAATGACTCAGGAAAGATTGCGCAAGACGAATAATCCTTTAGAATTAGATAAGGCACCCATTTATCCTAAAAAATAAGCAGCGTAAGACCTTTTTCTTTTCTTTTTATGGATGAAATGATATTATATTTTACTGCAATTTCAATACTAAGTTTTTTGCTTTTCGGTTTAGATAAACAAAAAGCAAAACAAAATAAACGCAGGATTTCGGAGTTTGTCCTTTTGTTGCTCTCATTTCTTGGCGGAAGTGTAGGCTCATTTTTGGGAATGCTTGTTTTCCGACATAAAATTTCTAAAACTTCCTTTAAAATAAAATTTGGACTAATATTCTTAGTCCAAATTCTTATCATTTTCTATTATTTAAAGTCTAATTACTGAATCAATTCATACGTTTGCTGTGCAATTTCCAATTCTTCGTTCGTAGGAATAATCAGAATTTTTACTTTGCTTTCTGGCGCTTGAATTTCTACAGGAACTTTTGTGTGATTAAATTTCACATTGGCTTCTTCGTCTAGCTTTATGCCAAGCGCTTCTAAATTTTTACAAGACCAACTTCTTACCACTGCATCATTTTCTCCTAAACCAGCTGTGAAAATAATGGTGTCAATTCCATTCAACGCTGCAAAATAAGAACCGATGTATTTTTTAATTCTGTAAGTATATAATTCTAAAGTCAGTTTAGCATCAGCATCGCCTTGTTCACATTTTTCGTTGATGTCTCTTGCATCGCTGCTTCCACCTAAACCAAGCATTCCACTTTCTTTATTCAATATGTTTTTCACCTCTTGTAAAGAAAAGCCTAATTCTTCTACCATGTAAAAAATCACAGAAGGATCTATATCGCCACTTCTGGTTCCCATCACCAATCCACAAAGTGGGCCGAAACCTAAAGTCGTATCTATACTTTCTCCGTTTTCATTTACTGCAGCCATACTTGCACCATTTCCTAAGTGAATGGTAATGGCTTTTAAATGGTCATTTTTCAGAATTTTTTTGGCTTCATTGTATACAAATTTGTGGCTTGTTCCATGGAAACCATACACTCTAATGCTATTATCTGTATAGAATTTTTTAGGAATAGCATATCGGTAAGCGTGTTCTGGAAGTGTAGCGAAAAACGCTGTATCAAAAACTGCTACCTGAACTGCATTTGGAAAGAATTTTTCAGAAGCTTCTATCCCGATTAAGTTTGCCGGATTATGAAGTGGAGCCAATGGAATCAATGTTTTTATCGCTTCTTTCACTTCTGGAGTAATGATTTGCGTTTTTGTAAATTTTTCGCCACCGTGAACTACTCTGTGACCAATTGCTTTGATGCTTTCTGGATTTTCGATAACTCCAAAATCTTGATGAGTTAATAAACCGGTAATAGCTTCGAAAGCGGTAGCATGTTCTGGTAGATTTTCTTCTAAAATATATTCGCCAAAACCTTCATTCGTTGCATATTGATGTTTGATTCTACCCCCTTCAATTCCGATACGTTCTGCTAAACCTTTAGCCAAAACTTGTTGTGAAAGGATATTGATGATTTGGTATTTCAGAGATGAGCTTCCTGCATTAATAACTAATATGTTCATGTAATAATTTTTTAAAATTTTTAATTTGGGCAGCTTTTCCGCCTTCCGTTCCCGCTTTTTTATTTTTTGCCAAAGCTTTTCCATTCAAAAAATAAAAAGAGCTCCACTCAAGTCGGGCTGCTAAGACGAGCTGTCTAAATATGAGGTTTAATTGTTAGTAGATTGTATCGCTGTAATAATTACGGTGTTGTAAATATCTTCAATGGTAGCACCACGACTTAAATCGTTAATCGGTTTGTTTAGACCTTGTAACATTGGGCCAACTGCTAATGCGCCAGTTTCTCTTTGAACCGCTTTGTAAGTGTTGTTTCCTGTATTCAAGTCTGGGAAAATAAGAACATTGGCTTGTCCAGCAACTGGTGAGTTTGGCAATTTGCTTTTACCAACAATTGGGTCTACTGCAGCGTCATATTGAATAGGTCCTTCTACTAAAATATCAGGACGAAGAGATTTTACAATTTCTGTAGCTTTTCTCACTTTTTCTACTTCTTCGCCGCTTCCAGATGTTCCAGAAGAATAAGAAAGCATCGCCACTTTAGGCGTTTCTATGCCAAATGTTTTGGCAGAATCTGCAGAAGAAATCGCAATTTCTGCTAATTGTTCAGGATTAGGATTGGGTACAATAGCACAATCTCCATAAACCAAAACTCTGTCATCTAACAGCATGAAAAATACTGAAGAAACGGTTTTGAAACCAGGTTTTGTTTTTACAAATTGTAAAGCAGGTTTTATGGTGTGAGCTGTAGTGTTTACCGCTCCAGAAACCATCCCGTCTGCATGACCTTTGTGTACCATCATGGTACCAAAGTAAGAAGCATCTAGCATTAAATCTTGCGCAGATGTCAATTCTAAACCTTTTGATTTTCTTAATTCATATAAAGTGTTGGCGTAATCTTCGTAGAATTCACTGTTGTGAGGGTCTACGATAGAAATTCTACTTTCGTCCCAGTTTAATCCGAGTTGCGCTACTCTAGATTTTACTTTTTCTGGGTCGCCTAAAATGGTAATTTTTGCCACTTTGTCTTCTGCAATTTGAGATGCAGCGGTTAGAATTCTATCGTCATTGCCCTCTGGTAAAACAATGTGCTTTTGAATTTTTTTAGCATTGCTCAAGAGATTGTATTGGAACATTCTCGGGGTGAGACTTTCTGTTTTCACAGAGTTTATTTTGGTATTGAGTTCTTCTACGTCTACAGAACTTTCAAACAAGTCAATACTTAATTTTATTTTTGATTTATTTTCGGCGTAGATTTTCGGCTTAATTCTAGAAATTACAGATGCTGCTTCAAAGGTTCCGAGACTAGTGGTGATAATCGGAATAGGTTTTTGATTGTCGAGCATTAATTTGATAATAGATCTTTCTGGCGTGAAACCACCTGTTAAAACAATACCTGAAATATTAGGATATTTCGGTGAAATATTTGCCAACGAAGTTCCTACAATCAGGTCGCTTCTGTCTCCTGGCATAATACAAAGGCTGTCTGGTGTAATTCTAGGCAGGAAATTCGCCAATTGCATCGCTCCAATAACCGTGGTTTTCGCAATGTTGTCTAGTTTTTCTTTCCCGAATAAAACATGACCTCTAATATGATTGATGATTTCGCGGATAGATGGTTTTCCTAATTCTGGATTGTTTGGAATAACGGCTACGAAAATCCCTTTTTTAATTTCTTTGTTGATGAGTTTTTGTACTTCACTTTGTTCTTTTTCGCAACGATTAACAATTACTCCTATTATATTAACGTCTTTTTCTAAGAATGAATTTACTTCTGCAATTACATTATTCACCAATTCAGGAACAGTTTCGAAACTGTCTTTTACTACTAATAA
Source organism: Flavobacteriales bacterium UBA6196 (assembly GCA_002422665.1). GTDB lineage: Bacteria > Bacteroidota > Bacteroidia > Flavobacteriales > Weeksellaceae > Cloacibacterium > Cloacibacterium caeni_C. The sequence continues at coordinate 1,273 of DITA01000127.1, read as the reverse complement.
AACTGGGATTCCTAAATTTTTGGCAATAGAACCATTGAAATCTATTTCAAAAACAGAACCTTCTTCTGTAAAATCACTTCCTTCTACCAATACAAAATCAAATTCATTTTCTAAATTTTTATATTTCTCGATGATGGTATCATAAACCTCATTGATTTTTCCTTGATTTTGATGTTCGGTAAACTCACTTCTAGAATATGAGTAAGCATCCTCATAATTCATGTTAATATTAAAGTGAGATAAAATAGTGTCTATATGATTGTCTACTACATTTTTGTTTTCAATAAGAGGCTTAAAAAACGCCACATTAGGAGTGGTGCGTTTCAGCATTTGCATTAATCCAAGACTTACAATAGATTTTCCGCTTTGTGCAGAAGAGGTGATTACGTATACTGAATGATTCATTTTTAGAAAGGATTAAATTTATTTTGCAAAAATACGGCTTTCAAAACGGTTATGAAAGTAAATTAAGTGTCGAAAAACATGCGATTTGACAGCTATTTTAAATTTATAGCAAAAATATAAGCATTAAAAGGACTTCCGTTTCCTAATTACAAACATCATATTTTAGTTAATTTTTATAATAGAATAAATATCAGTTTATGGTTTCACGAGTGGCTGAACATGAATGGATTAAAATAGAAAATAATTTTAACTTACTGTTTGTCAGTTCAGAAAATATTCTTACATTTGCACACTCATTTTAGGGAAGAAGTATGCCTATTTCAGACGTAGATATTACTAAATTCCTCTAGAATAGGGAGTTATAATAAACAATTTAAGTATAATATATTAATAATGTCAGGTATTATTGGTAAAAAAATCGGTATGACATCTTTGTTTAACGAAGAAGGAAAAAATATTCCTTGTACAGTTATTCAAGCTGGTCCATGCGCGGTTTTACAGGTCAGAACCGAAGAAGTTGACGGTTACAAAGCGGTGCAACTAGGTTTCGATGACAAGAGTGAGAAGAACGTATCTAAAGCGTTGGCTGGTCATTTCAAAAAGGCTGGTTCTACGCCAAAGGCGAAAATCGTGGAATTCAGAAATGAATTCGAACACGAAGTGAAAGTAGGAGATCAAATAATCGTAGACATGTTCAATGAAGGTGAATATGTAGATGTAACAGGTACTTCTAAAGGTAAAGGTTTCCAAGGGGTTGTTAAAAGACATAACTTTGGTGGTGTAATGCAAGCTACCCACGGTCAGCACAACAGATTAAGAGCTCCGGGTTCAATCGGTGCAGGTTCTGACCCTTCTAGAGTTTTCAAAG
>DITA01000110.1:0-26590 GCA_002422665.1 Flavobacteriales bacterium UBA6196 | reverse complement strand
TAAACCAATCAAAAGCCATAGTTATCTAATTTAAGGTTAAAATTGAGGTTTCGAATTTAGTGAAATCTTTGATTTTAGCCTAATGTATTTACGTTATTTAAATCTTCGAAGGCTTTTACTAATCTATTAACGAAAGTTTCTTCCCCTTTTCTAATCCAAACTCTTGGATCATAGAATTTTTTGTTTGGTTTTTCTTCACCTTCTGGATTACCAATTTGAGTTCTTAAATACTCGATATTAGAATTCATATAATCTCTAATTCCTTCTGTGTAAGCAAACTGAAGGTCTGTATCGATGTTCATTTTAATCACACCATAAGAAATAGCTTCTCTAATTTCTTCTAATGTAGAACCAGAACCACCGTGGAATACGAAGTTTACTGGTTTTTCAGAAGTTCCGAATTTTTCTTGTACATATTTTTGAGAATTGTCTAAGATTTTCGGAGTTAATTTCACGTTTCCTGGTTTGTAAACACCGTGAACGTTACCAAAAGCTGCAGCAATTGTAAATTCTGGAGAAATCGCTTTTAATCTTTCGTAAGCGTATGCTACTTCGTCTGGCTGAGTGTACAATTTAGAAGAATCTACATCAGAGTTGTCTACACCATCTTCTTCGCCACCAGTTACACCTAATTCTATTTCTAGAGTCATACCCATTTTAGCCATTCTTTCGAAATATTTAGCAGAAATGTCTAAATTTTCTTCGATAGGTTCTTCTGATAAATCTAGCATGTGAGAAGAGAATAATGACTTACCAAAAGCTTTGTAATGCTCTTCGCTTGCGTCTAATAATCCATCAATCCAAGGAAGTAATTTCTTAGCACAGTGATCTGTGTGAAGAATTACGGTAGCTCCATAAGCTTCTGCAAGGGTATGAATATGTCTAGCTCCTGCAATTCCTCCTAGGATTGCAGATTTTTGATTTTCAGTACTAAGGCTTTTTCCTGCGTTAAATGCAGCTCCTCCGTTTGAAAACTGAATAATTACTGGAGCGTTTAATTTAACTGCTGTTTCCATAGTAGCGTTTATGTTACTAGAACCTACTACGTTTACTGCAGGAAGTGCGTAATTATTTTCTTTTGCGTGTGCAAAAATTTCTGATACTAATGAACCTGTGGCAACACCTGCCGGAAATTTTCTGCTCATTTTTCTTTTGTTTTATTATTGATTGTTAAATGTAAATTTCGAAATGTAAATTTAGTGAATTTTATGCTATTAATACTAATTTCTTTTGTCTTTCCCCCAGAGCAATTTCTGCCTTAAAGTTTTGAAAAAACTCAAATCTTTTGGGTGCATTAAGATCAATTGGAAGTCGGCTTTTTTTACCGTAATCACATCATCATTTTTCATGTGATAGAGTCTAGAATCTAGAGAAAGAGAATATTGTGGAACTCTGCTTTCTACTTTTAAAGTAATTTCTATATCGTCTCTTAAAACAATAGGTCTCACGTTAAGGTTGTGAGGCGCAATTGGCGTAAGCGAAAGAATTCCGTTTCCTGGCGAAATAATAGGGCCGCCACAACTCAGTGAGTATGCTGTAGAACCAGTAGGTGTAGAAATAATTAAACCATCTCCCCAATAATACGTAAGAAATTGCTCATTAATGTGCGTTTCTATGGTAATCATAGAAGTGGTTTCGTTTCTAGAAACGCTCAAATCATTTAGTGCATAAGGGAAATCAATAGGAGTACCAGAAGAAGTAACGTGCAAAACGCTTCTTTTGCTCAAATTCATTTCTTTGGTGATGATTTCATCTATATGACTAAAGATTTCATCCTTAGAAAAACTTGCCAAAAACCCTAATCTACCCGTGTTTACTCCGATGACGGGAATTTCTAATTCTTTGATAAAATTTAAGGCATTTAGAATGGTTCCGTCTCCACCAAAACTGAAGAAAAAATCTATTTTTTCTTGTTTTACATCTTCGTAGTTAGAAAAAGTAGAAAACTCTTTAGAAAATTCTAAATCTTTGAAGAGCTGTTCATATATAATAGCTTTTACACCTCTTTTGTTAAGTTCTGATATAAACTTACTTAAGTATAAAAATGTATCTAAGTCTTTTTTCTGTGAATAAATGGCAGCTTTCAAAATAAATCTTTTTATAAACTCAAAAATACATTAAAATTCTAAATATTTTTGAAAATATTGATATCGGTCTTTGATGAGGTCTTCTTTTTCGTCGTTATAAAATTTATGAACTACGTGATAACCAAATCGGTCGAAGGTTTCGTCTATAGAGCTTAAATTATCATGATTAATTTTCATGGTAACTTGTATTACATCATCATTTACATGACTGATGAATGCTCCGTAAAATTTAGAATTGTTGCTTTCTACAATTTTGGCAATTTCAGTCATCGAAAACGATTTTAAGTTGGTTTCTACCGTTAAAACCGCTCCGTTTTCAGAAAATAAAGGATATTTCGACAGTTCATTAAAAACATCATCGTAAGCAATGTATCCTAGATATTCTTCATTTTTATTGATGATGGGAATAATATTAGCATTAAAAGTATAGAATAATTTTACAGTATCTAATACGGTTCCGCCTTCTAAAATAGCAAAACGTTCGATGTGAATAAGAAGTTCTTCTAAATTTTTATCTGGATTTTCTTCCAAAAATTCTTTACAGATTCCTCCCAAAAAAAGATTGTTTTTTTGTACAAAAACATGGGTGAAACCAAATTCCGAGGCTATTTCTAGTGCTTCTTCTGCAGATGAATCAACTTCAAAAGCGGGAAAATCTTTGGATATGTATTCAGAAATTAACATGTTGCAAAGGTAATTAATTCTTATCAATCAGCTAAATGACGGAAATCATAAAAAATTTTCAAACATTTTTGAATTTTATTGAAAAAAAATTTTATCTTTGTCACCTTTCATTTTTACTTTTTATTAGATTTATTTCAAACTGCATTGCTTCCTAAGGGGTTATGCAGTTTTTTTATGTAAAAATCCTAGCTTTTTTTCTTTCTCAGAAAAATTAATCCTCCCAGAATAATTGCACCGCCTATTCCTTGTAAAAAAGTAAAACTTTCTCCGTCTATGATTCCCCAAGCTACCGCCACGATTGGCATTAATAAAGTTACAGTAGACGCAAACAGCGGATTAGAAACGCTCATTAATCTATATTGTAACATCATGGCTAGTCCAGTTCCGAAGATGGATAAAGTCGCTACAAATCCCAATCCTATCATATTTTCTCTTGTAAAAGAAAACTCGTGAAAGAAATTTGAGAAATATAAAGCCAGTAAAGACGGTAAAAACAAGACGTAGAAAAATACAAATGAGGACAAGAGTTTCGCAGGAATATGCGTGAGTTTTGCGCCAACTGTAGTCACGCTTACAGCGTACAAGAAAGCTGCAAAAAGTAATAATCCTATGTAAAATAAGTGTTCTGTATTATTGTCATGTCCCGAATTCATCAATAAAATCACTCCAAAAAAACTGATGACAATTCCCAAAATTTGTCGAGGAGTGGTTTTGGTTTTCCAAAATGCTGCACCTACGATAATCACAAAAAGCGGCATCGTAGAATTGATAATTCCGGCAATACTGCTGCTGACTTTGGTTTCCGCAATAGGAAATAAGAACATAGGAATAAAATTTCCACAAAGTGCTGCAATAATGAGCCATTTTAGATGTGATTTAGGAAACTTTTTGATGTTTAACAAAGCAATCGGCGAGAGTAAAACCCCAGAAATAAGAACTCTTAGCGCTCCTACTTGATACGGATTAAAATGTTCCAGCGATTTTTTTATCAATATAAAAGAAGAGCCCCAAATCAAAGAGAGCAATACCAATAAAATCCATTTTTCTTTTTCAGGGTTCATATTTTTTTTATTTTTTGGGCGCCAATTTCCTCGTTCCGCTCTCGCTTTTTTAAAATTGATGAATTTTAAAAAGAGCTCCGCTCAACTCGGGGCGCAATTTCTTTATCATTTTACGTTCTCGTCTGAGAAATTTTGTTTTAAAATTTTCAGAAACTCTCTTTTAGGAATTTCTTTAGCACCTAAAGAAGCTAAATGTTCGGTGTAAATTTGGCAATCAATCAGCTGATATTGATTTTTATATTTTTCTACAAAGTAAATAAAACCAGCTTTACTTGCATTGCTTACTTTGGCAAACATACTTTCTCCGCAGAAGATATGACCTAAATCTACACCATATAAACCTCCCACCAATTCATCATTTTCCCAAACCTCTATGCTTTTAGCTTTCCCATAAAGGTGAAGAGTGCTATAAGCTTTTATCATTTCATCAGTAATCCATGTTCCGTCTTGTCCTTTTCTTTCTGCGGCTTGACAGTTTTTCATCACTTCTTCGAAACATTTATTTTCGGTAAAAGTAAATTTTTCCTCTCGCAGAATTTTCTTCATGGATTTAGAAATTTTCAAATCTTCCGGAAGCAAAACGAATCTAGGATCAGGACACCACCACAAAATATCATCTTCAGGATTAAACCACGGAAAAATCCCGTTTTGATAAGCAAACCAGATTCTTTCTGGAGATAAATCTCCGCCCATTGCCAATAATCCTCCTTCAAAATCATACAAAGCAGGGTCTGGAAAAGCAATTTCTTCGGAATCTAGTAGAAACATATCTTATTTTAAAAACGAAATCCCACTTATTAAAGTAGGATTTCAAATGTATAAAATTTCTATTATTTTAGAAAGGTAAATCGTCATCACCTTCGTCTGCGAAAGGATTTTCGTTTGTTGTAGCTGGAGTAGCCGTTGCAGATGGAGCAGCATAAGTAGGTTGAGCACCGTTATCTGTTACTTTTTCTAATCTCCAAGCCGTAATAGAGTTGAAATATTTTACTTCACCTTGTGGGTTAGTCCACTCTCTACCTCTAATATTGATTCCTAATTTTACAGTTTCGCCTTCAGAAACATTATCTAATAAATTAATTTTATCTGATAAAAATTCTATTGAAATAGGCTGAGGATATTGTTCCTGAGTCAATAAAACCATTTCTCTTTTTTGAAAACCGCTTGCAAAAGTCTGGGTATCAAATATTTTCTTAACCGTTCCTTGTAATTCCATATCTATTAATCTTAAAGTTGTAAAAGTAATAAAAACAGAAACAAAAATCTAATTTCTAAGTTTTTTTTTCAAAAAATAAAAATTTTCAAAAAAAAGTTGTGAACATTAGGAAAAAGTTTCTATATTTGCACTCACAAAAAACGAACAAAGTTCTTTAAATACAAAGCGGATGTGGTGTAATTGGTAGCCACGCCAGACTTAGGATCTGGTGCCGTGAGGCGTGGGGGTTCGAGTCCCTTCATCCGCACACGAAATAGAAATGCGAAAATAGCTCAGCTGGTAGAGCACAACCTTGCCAAGGTTGGGGTCGCGGGTTCGAATCCCGTTTTTCGCTCTCCATTTTGCCCTGGTGGTGGAACTGGTAGACACGCAGGACTTAAAATCCTGTGTCCGCAAGGACGTACGGGTTCAAGTCCCGTCTGGGGTACAAAAAACGCTGTTAATCATTTGGTTTTCAGCGTTTTTTATTTCAAGGGGTGGCTAAAAGGGTGGCTCATTTGTGGTTTTATATTTCTTTTGATTGTCGGTATTTATCCAATTTTTCTTTTCTCTTTTCCCAATCTGGCATTTTTAGTGTTAGTAATTCAAAAAAATCTTTATTATGATGTTTGTGAATTAGATGGCAAAGCTCGTGCATGATAACATATTCTATGCAGCGTTTCGGAACGTGAATTAATCTAGGGTTGAAAATTAATTTATTTTTCACGGTGCAGCTTCCCCAGCGTGTCGGCATTTCTTGAAAATTAATTTTAGAAGGGATGTGATGATTTTTTTCAAATTTTTTCATCATGGGAAGTGCTATTTCTGAAATCTTAAGTATCGCACGTTCTTTCCACCATTTTTCAAAAATTACAGAAGCGTTTTCTTTCTTTTTTACCAAAATTAGGAATTGATTTCCTAAATAAGAAACTTCTTCTTTTTTAGAGATTTTTATATTAATTTTATATTGTCTTCCTAAATAAAATACACTATAACCAGATTTCATTTCATAATTAGTATCATATAAATCAAGCGTATCAAAATAATTTTGTTGCTTGAAAATCCATCTTGTTTTTTTGTAAACCCATTTTTCTATTTCTTCCATGTTGGTTTCTAAAGGCACAGAGACTTGGACAGTTTTGTCTGGTGAAACCTTAATTCCGAGTGTTTTTCTAGTAGAGTATTTTATGATAAACTCTATTTTCTTTGAACCAAATTCTATAAAATGTAGCATATTCCTATTTATTTGCAATTGCAATTTCAATACATTTTTTTGTAATTTCATCTGCTTTTTCTAGAGTAAATCCTTGGATATCCATCAAATAATCTCCAAAATCAAGTTCTATTCTATTGAGGATATCGGTGTTTTTGTGCCAATCAACAATTTCATTTTGAGCAATTAATTCATCTAAAAACAAGGTGCTTTCTTCGGATTTTTCTACTTGTTCATTTTGCAAAAATCTGAATATAGGAATGTTTCTTTTTTTATGGTTCAGAGTTTCAGGAACATCACTCGCTTTTGTGCCGATAGCTTCATTTCTGATGTCCTTTAGTTTTTGTAAAGCTTCTAAATCCGAAAGTCTATCAGCTCTCATATCTGCAATGGTTTGCTTAATGAGTTCGGATAGTTTTTTGAACAAAACAGGGTCGGTATCTCTTTTTTCGTTGATATACTTTGAGGTTGCCGAAGCTATTTTTTCTGCTTTTGCTCTGTTGCCAACTACTTTTTCTAATTCTTCGTTGAATGTTTCGGTGTCCAGTATATCTATTTGCTCGGTAAGTCTGATGATTTCTTCTGTAATTACGTGTTGGTCTAGTAATTTCTGAAGTTGTTTTTCGTACTGTGCAAAACTTACATTGTCCACATATATATTGTTCACAGCAACTCTAATTCCTGCAAATTTCTTTAAATCATTTTTGTATAAATCAATTCTTTCTGTAGGCGTATTAGCATAAAAAGTTACCGTAGAAAGTGCCATTTTAAGAATTTTTGCAAATAGATTAAATTTTGCATAAAACTCTTCTCTCAATGCGATATCTGATAAATAATTGATGTATTCATCAATATTATTTTTATTTTTTAAAGTTTTAAAAAGATTTATTAAGTCGGAATACGTTTGTGGAAGTTTTGCAATTTCTTGTGATATATCGGTTAAAGTATTTTGCAAATCCATCAATTCTGTTTGGTCTTCGTCTGTAGTATAGGTTTCCATAGCTTCTTCTAGTTCGTGCATAATTCCAGCATAATCTATAATAAAACCGTAATCTTTACCCGCATAAACTCTATTTACCCTTGCAATTGCTTGTAATAATGAGTGCTCTCTTAATTTTCTACACAAATACATCACGATGGTTTGTGGCACATCAAAACCTGTTAATAGTTTATCAATAACAATGAGTAATTCTATACTTTCTCCATTTTCATATTGCTGAATAATAGATTTGTCAATATCATTTCCGTATTTTGTTTTTAATAAATTGTAATATTGTACCACTTCACTCGCTTCACTGCTATGAACATCATTATTTCCTTCACGAGGGTCTGGTGAGGACATAACCACTTCTGTAGAAACTTTGCCAATTAAATCAAAAGCTTTCTTGTATTTTACAGCGGTTAATTTATCTGGACAAACCACCATTCCTCTAAAGCCAGAATGAACGCCTGTGTTGTCTTTTCCCCAATTGCCAGCAAAATGGCGACTTATATCCATAGCAGTTTGATAAATATTTTGGTCGGTTTTACTTATCAAACCAGCATTGTTCATTTTCTTTTTTAGTTCTGTCTTATTGTACTCGGTTAAATCTTCTGCAACGATATCAAAACCTCTATCCAAAGCATTTTGATTCACATCTTGTACCGCAAATCTGCCTTCGTATAAAATAGGAACAATTGCTTTGTCGGCAACGGCTTCATTGATGGTATAAGTATCAATAATTCCACCAAATTTTTGGGCTGTGCTTTTTTGAGATTTCATAAGTGGAGTTCCTGTAAATACAATAAAACAAGCATTAGGTAACACTCTTTCCATATTTACATTGAAAACACCATATTGTGTGCGGTGTGCTTCGTCTATTAAAACAAAAATATTGGGACTTTCTAGCGGATTGTTTGCCAATTCGTTTACCGCTGCCTGAAATTTATTGATAATGCTAGTCGTTACAAAATCGCCATTTCCTTTTAATAATTGTATTAATTGTTTACCAGATGTGGCATTTATTACCTCTATTTCTACTTTTTGAAGCGTTGTGGTTATTTGCCTGTCCAAATCTACTCTGTCGGTTACTAAAATAATTTGTGGATTTTTCACAGTATCTTTTACTTTTCTAGCTAACATAGCCATAGTTAAAGATTTACCGCTTCCTTGTGTGTGCCAAATTACACCGCCTAAACGTTTTCCGTTTCGTATGGGTTTTATTCTATTAATGATTTTATTGATGGAGAAATACTGTTGAAAGCGGGCTACTTTTTTTACAATGCCGCCCTCAAACAAAATAAAATCTTTGATGATTTCTAAAAAACGCTCTTTGCTAAATAAGCCATAAAGCATTACATCTTGTAAAGTAGGTGCTACTTCTACTTCGTATTTTTCTTTGTAATTTAAAAAATCGAAATTTCCTCGAAAATCGTTTTGAAAAAAAATTTTACTTTCCGTTTCTTTGGTTAAATCGGTATTTACAATTTCTGGCAATTGTTCAATGAAATTTTGGTCTTTCTCTTTCCAAACTGCCCAAAATTCTTCTTTGGTATTGGTGGTTGCATATTTGGCTTCGGTAAGGGAAATTGCACCTAAAATCTGACTATAGACATACAAATTTTGTATGCCATCTTCCATTTGGTTGCGAATATGTTGCGAAATTGCTTCTTTGAGTGGTGTTTTTATGGTTGGGCTTTTAGATTCTATAATTGCCAAAGGAATTCCGTTGATAAACAAAACCAAATCCGGGCGATACGTGTCTTTTCTACCAGTACGCATTACGGAAAATTCTTCGGTAATGTGAAATACATTATTTTCGGGGTTTCTCCAATCAATGTATTGAATGGTATGGCTTTTTTTGTCGCCATCAATAGATTGTTCCAAAGCATTGCCAAAACGCAAAAGGTTGTAGGCACGGTTACTTGCATTTACCAAACCTTCGGCTAAAGGAATATCTTTGAGTGAATGAATGGCACGTTCTATATTGGCATCGGAAAAGTCTGCTTGTTTCGAACCAATTTTTATGGTATTTATTTTCTTTAGCTGTTCCCTCAAAATAGAAGTAAGCAAAACATTGCTTTCTCTGTCTTCACGCATTTGCAATGCTTCGGAAGGCGTAAGGTATTGGTAGCCTAAATTGATGAGCAATTTAAGGGCGGGGATTTGTGCGGTATTGTCTTCGTTGAAATGATTCATTTTTTGTTCATTTTATTTTATTAGTTATTAGAGCTAAATAATTGATAATAAATCACATAAAAAACAACCTCTAATAAATTCTCTAATAAGATCTCTAATAATTTTTTTAATAATCTTTTCTTATTAGAACCCAATTAGAATCTTGAAAAGTACCAGTGTTTGTAATTATTTTGTTACGGCTTAATTCAGCAATTAAATTATTCACTTTATTCTTTTTTTGCTTATCAGACATCCAATCAGGAAGTTTATTCCAAAGTAAATCATCAATTTCCTTACGGCTTAATTCTTTATGCTGTTTGATTGCTTTTATTATTAAATCTAAATAATACTGTTTGTCAAAACCTTTATTTTTAGTGTAATCTGCCTTTTGTCCAGTTTTTTGTGCTACTTTTAAACTAATGAAGAAATTTGGTTTTCTGCCCTCTATTAGTTTTTTACTTTTCAAATGTTTCTCTTCAAAATCAGTAAGTGGTAGTTTTTTTTGCACTTTATCCAACATCATAATTTCTTCCAATGTTAAATCCTTGTTCTGCGCTAATAAACGAGCATATTCCAAATCGAGGATTTTTCCAGAAAGTACCATTTTTACTTTATCATTTGCTAAATCGTAATCAGGGAGAGGAAAAAATCTAGCTCTTTGAAAATTATAAATTTTCTTGATTCCGCCACCAGCGGTATCAACCATTTTGAGATTAAACATTGCTGTAGCTAAAAAGCGATTTCGATAAAATTCTTCTGGGGAATCTTCAATAACAACTTTTTCTACATTTCCTGGAATAAAAGAACCTTGATTGGTAAAAATCAATTGATCTGGCATTTCAATAACATTTATTCTTGCATTTTTTGTATAGTCCTGGTGAGCAATGCAATTGTTGATGGCTTCTCGAATAGAGAAAGGTTCATATTTTGCAACTTCAGTTGGAAAAATTGTTCCCTCTTGCATATATCGATACTTGATATTTCTAATTTTTGCAAATACTTTCTCTACGGATAAAATAAGAGGAATACCAAAAATTTCATAGTCGATGTCATTATTTAATTCATCCATTAATTTCCATCGAATTTTTACATCTGCTGGATTAAGCAAATGCTCTGATTCATCTTTCCCCAAAAGAATTAAAGCGGTTCTAGTAATTTTTCCCTTGCTAGTAACTTTAGCTTTATTTAAAAAAGTAATGTTATCCCAAAGATCTACTTCATCTGCTTTATCTGGGAATTTGTTTTTAAAATTTTTTCTAGCCAAAGCAATTGCATCTTCATCTAAATCCTCTAATGTTGCAGCAGTGACAATTGCAGCACTCCAATCTTCTTTTGTTGCTTGCGCTCTTATCCGTTCGATTTTTTCAATATTTAAAGGAACTAGCTCTTCGCCATCACGTGCGTAGTAATGACCGTCAAAAGCAATGGGAATTCCTTTTGGAGCAGAAGGAATTTGAAACAAAATTACACGTCCTTCTGGTAAATTTACTTCGTGAATGTCTATAAAAGAAATTCGGTTAGAGGTTTTATTGGCAATTTCGCCCTTTAATTTATCAAGGTCTTTTCTTTCTGAGCGATATTGTGTGCCAACAATACTATGGTCGTTATCTTTAATCCCAAAAACTAGCCAACCATAAGGTTTTCTACAAAGGTTTGCTTCATTGCTTAATGCGGAAAAGTATTTGCCAAGTTTGGTGAAGTCATAGTTATTTTTAGCTTCTTTAAACTCTACAATTTCATTTTCTGAATCAAGGCTTCGAAGGTCGTTCAGTGTTCCTTTTAATTGTGTTTCAGTCATTTTGAGTAATTATTTGAAAAGATTTACTTTCTCGGTTAATATTTGTTAAATAAAATTTCATCAGCATTTGCAACGCGGGTATTTGTGCGGTATTGTCTTCGGTGAAACTCATCTTTTTAATAAATTTAATAATATTTTAATAAAAAAGAATGATAATTATATGCTATAAAAGTGATACAGAAAACTATAAATATCAACAAAATTAGTTTAAAACTACTAGGTATTTTATCTTTAAAAAACTTTAAATTTAGCTCTTTTACAACCCAATCACTTTGATATTGAAAGAAGAACTTATAATGTGCAACCCAATCACTTAAATAAACTTGTTTACTAAATCTTTCTCTATAAAATTCATCTTCAATAATACTGACATCTCTTTCAATATTAATTAAATCATTTTCATCATTGGTTTGATTCGCTTTTAAATATAGTTTTGTTAAAGAATTAAATAATCTTAAATAATTTTTTCCAATCTTTTCATAGCGTTCTAAATCACAATCAAATTTATTAATATATAAACCGACAATACCTGCAATCAATAAAGACGCAGAGATAAATTTACCATTTAAGCTTTCAGAAACCAAAGCTAATACACCAATAATCATTGATATTATTGAGATGTACTCATTTGCATTTCTTACAATATCATAAGAAGCATAGTTCTTTTTTGCTCCAAAGCCGACATTATAGGCGGTTCTGGCAATGTACTTTTTTAAATCAGTTTTGTTCATAATTATGAATTTGTTGAAATTGGAACATCAATTGAATCTTTAGCTACCACAATGCCATCTTTAATAATATAACATTCCACAAAATGTTCACCCCTAAAATTTGTGGATTCTACTCTAATTTCATTGCCATTGTCAGCAACAATTTGCCCTCGAATACAATCTTTTCTAATTGCCTCCTCTCCTCTATTTGTAACTTTCCACTTCACTTCATAAGGAAAAGGTACGGGATTAGACTTGATGTAAAAATGTAATTTTTTACCAGGGAGTAAAGGAAATTTTTGAGATAAATAATAACGTAATGTTCCTTCACGAAAGCCATCTTGTTTAATATCACATTCTATCTCCAAATCAAAGAGAATATTTATAGGATATAAATCTTCAATAAATTCTTCTGTATTGTGGTAAGACATATTAATAGCTTTTGCTTCATTTTCCTCATATCTATATTTTGGAAAATCTTTACCATAAATATCTCTCCATTTATTGTGTTGAGTTTTTTCTGAAGTTGCATCAATAGCCTCACATGCTAAATCATACGCTTTCTTTGCTTTTCTTTTAAAGGGTTTTCTTACTTTTACTCTCTGCTTACTGCCTAAAGCTCCATATTCTTTTTGGTCTTTAGGTTGGTCAAACAAATATTTAAAAAAATCACGACTCATTTCATCGTAATATGAATAACTTTTTTCATCATAATAAGAAGTTGAGTTTAGAAAATTGTAAGCCAATGTATCTATCAATAAACCGCTCATTACAACGCCACTTTTCATCTTCCACGATCTCGCCATTTTACATAAACGGCGTAGGTTTCTATTAAAGTTTTGACTAGATTCTACCATTGCATCCATTTCTTTACGAGGTTTAGTTACTTTCCAAGAACCATCATTATAAGTATCAGGATATTTGTAATCTTTATCTTCTATTTCAAAGACAGGCTGAACATCAATATGAGTGCCGTCAGAAAATTTAACTGTAACAACGCATCTATCTACTTTAATATCAGATGCTGAATAGGTATTTGATATTGCTGTTTTTGTATCTGCTAATAATTGTGATTGTCCACCATTTTTGTTATAAGTATCCCATTTTGAAGAAGGCATTATATACAACATATCTAAATCAGAAATACCTTTTATACCACTATAACGTCCATAAGAGCCAACCTGTAAACTATTGGCTGTTTTTGAGTCTGTATTTCTAAAATATTCGTTTAGTGATTTTGTTATTCTACCATAGCGATAAGAAATTGTCTCTGCTTTATCCTCCTGTATTTTGATGTTAAATAGAAACTCTTGAAATGTTTCGGATGTTTTCATATTTATATTTTGTGTTTTATGGTTATTTTATAGTTTTTAATAATTACTTTGTAATCAAACTTGCTATTTCTTCTGCTATTTCTTCTACCGTATTGCTTGATGTATTTCTTGCCAATTTATCAGCAAGAGAAGGAGAGTATTCAACAACTTCTTTCTTTGTTATTTCGTGCCAAATTGGTAATAAAACCTGTTCCCCATCTACGACCCTTGTCATTATTCCGTCTAATTCATAATTAGTCCATCCTTTTTTTATAAAACTTTTGGATAATACAACAATTCCAAATTTACTTCTTGCTAAGCCTTTGTCTATCTTGCGTCTTAAACTATCCCCAATTTTCAATTCAAATTCGTCATACCAAACAGAAAGTCCTAAATTACGCAAAGCAATAGCCAAAGGACGTACAACATCATCTTTATCTTCTGAAGCATGAGAGATAAAAACATCGTGATCTATTAAATTATCATCTTCTGAGTCTTGGTTTGCAACATTATTCCCTCTAACTAGTGATGGAATTGAAGATAATGGAATTTCTCGATATTCAGGCAAGGGATTAGGTAAAACTCTTACGCTCGCATTTGTTGATCCTCGTAATCCTTGCATATCTACAACTAAAAAATAATGCCCAGAGCTTGGTACTCCGAGTGTAACAGGTGACTGTTTTGCCAATCCTCCAACATATCTGTGGTTTCTACCATTTTTATAGTTATTGTAGTTGGAGTTATCCATTAGCCTTACATTAGCTGCATTTCCAGTTAGAGTAACCTGAACCCTGTTCCCTCTTGATTGTTGTTTAAGATCCCATACTAAGTATTTCATAATTATTATTTTGTGTTTTTGTTGTTAATTATTAATTGATTAATCTCTTCTTCCCAGTAAGCAACACCTGCATTAAGCCTTTTTTTTGTGTTTGCAATTGGGCAAGTTTTTCTTTTTGCAGTTGCAATTCTCTGTCTGCGATGGTTAGTATTTCTGCAATGGCGGTTTGTTCTTCGAGGGAGGGTAGTTTAAATTTTGCTTCTTTAAGTGCATTTATGGATAAAACTAATTGAGATGTCCCAATTGCGTATTTTATTAATTTTGATTTGAAATAATTTAAAAAACTTAATAAAAATTGAGTATTACTTTTTGCAAAACTAAAAACTGGATAATACCCACTAATTAAACCAATTACTCCTAAATCATTTAAATTAAAAGTAAATAAGCCATCATCACTTCGTGAACGATAAGTTATAAAACCATTAGGAATAACATTATAATCAGCATCAGTTCTATTGGTAATCCTATTATCTCCATAATAATCAGTTTGTTTCATTAAACCATTTTTAGAAGAAGTAAGAATTTCATAATTATTGTTATCATTTGGTTTTTCTTTGTAGTCAATTATTATCTCCCCCAACTTCACTTCTTTCCACTCACCAGAAAACCCGGGCAATCTTTTTTTGCCAGTGAGGAGTTGTTGCATTAGGGCTTTTTTTCGGTCGGTAAGAGCATTTATTAATGCGCTTTGTTTTTCTATGGCAACATCCCAAGTAGAAAGACAATCTGCAATGGCTTTTTGCTCGGGAAGTGGTGGGAGTGGGATTTTTAAAGAATTAATCAATTTAAGATTTAATCCTCCACGTCCACCATCTCCTGTAGAAAGCCTTCGTAATTCAGCATATCTATTGTCTAAATTATAATATAAAAACTCTGAAATGAAACTATCATTTGGGTAGATAGCAGCAATAGACTGGTTGGTGCAAAGTTCTACCATGTTCATTGCAACTGTTCCTCTGGTTTTACCTTGTCCTGCTAAACCGATTAAAATGCATTTTACTGGGATTAACTTTGTGCTCGAGTTTTTAAGTCCTAGTTCAGTAATTTTATTTTCAACATTGAATACTTTCTTTAGGTTCAATTCACCCGAGTTCATCCATTTAATATCTCCGTTCCAATATTCATTTTTTTGTGTAGAGGGAGTTCCTCCCGCTGTTGTTTGAGTGAATTTAGAAATTTTCTTCACTTCCCAATCTTCAGGAATTAGTCCAAGTTCGGTTTGTTTATATTGTTTTTTTGCACTCATTTAAAACAATTTTAGGTATTCATCCATTTGTTTTTGTACTTCTGCCAATTCGTTTTGCAGTTGTGCAATTTTTTGTTGCACTTCGGCAAGGTCTATTTCGGCTTCTTCTTCGTAGGTATCTACATATCTTGGTATATTCAGGTTATAATCATTTTCTTTAATCTCTTCTAGTGTAGCAATGTAGGCAAACTTGTCTTCTAAAATTCCTGCATCTTTCTGGTTGTCATGAAAATCAGTAAATACTTCTACAATATGGTTGATGTGGTTTTCGCCTAAAGAATTTTGGTTTTTACCTGCTACAAAATCTTTGCTGGCATCTATAAACAATACTTTTTCTTTATTTTTTTTCTCACGGTTGAAAATGATAATTGCTGCGGGAATTCCTGTTCCAAAAAAGAGGTTAGATGGTAAGCCAACTACCGCTTCCAATAGGTCTTCGTTTAAGATTTCGGTGCGTATTCTGCCTTCTGCTGCACCACGAAACAAAACACCATGAGGAACTACTACGCCCGCCTTTCCGTGAGCATTTAATGATTCTATCATGTGAGAAATAAACGCCCAATCTCCTTTGGATTTTGGGGGCATTCCTCTCCAAAAACGGTTGTAGCTGTCGTTTTCTAATTCTTCGGCTCCCCATTTGTCTAAAGAAAATGGAGGATTGGCAACTACGGTGTCAAACAGCATCAGTTTATCTCCTTCTTTGTGTTTTGGATTTCGCAAAGTATCTCCCCATCTAATAATAGCATTATCGTAGCCATGCAAATACATATTCATTACAGCTAAAGCCCAAGTGCTACCGTTAGCTTCTTGTCCAAAAAGTGAAAAATTATTGTTACCCACTTCTCTACCTGCTTTTATCAGCAAAGAACCAGAACCACAAGTTGGGTCATATATTCTAGAACCAGGAGCAGATTTGGTGAGTTTTGCCAAAAGTGTAGAAACTTCGGCTGGTGTAAAGAATTCTCCTGCTTTCTTGCCAGAATCCGAAGCGAAATTGGCAATCAAAAATTCGTAAGCTCCGCCAATAACATCATTATTTTCTAAATGAGATTGCGAAAGGTCTAAAGATTTGAAATCATTTAGTAAGTTTCTTAATCGGGTGCTTTTGTCTTTGGCATCGCCTAAATTAGAAGAATTGAAATCTATATTTCTAAAAATATTAGAACCATCATGTCCACCTAATTTTTCACGGTTGGCTTCTTCTAGTTCTGCTAAAGCGTGATTAATCATTTCGCCAATTTTTGGACTGTTTCTATTGTCATATAAGTAGTCGAAACTAGAAACTTCTGGTACTACAAAACGCTCACGTTCAAGCGCACGCTGCACACGGTCTTGGTTTCCTGCGTATTTTTCTTCGTATTCTGCTTTTTTCTCGTTGTAAACATCAGTTACATATTTTAAGAAAAGCATGGTAAGAATGTAGTCTTTGTATTGCGAAGGGTCTATAATTCCACGGAAAGTATCACACGCTTTCCAAACAATGTTGTTTACATCTTTTTGAGTGATTTTATGGCTCATTATTTTATTTTTTTATAGGTTAAAGTATTGATGTATTGGTTTTCTAATTCTATTAATTGTCTTCTGATTTTCAGTTTTTTACTTTTTAATTGGTCTAAATGTACTATGTTATTTTGGGTTTCCAAATCGGGAACTGTAATTTCTAAATCGGCTAACTCTTTTATGGAAATAGAGGGCAAAGTTTGGGTGTACATTTTAGCATTAAATACTTTTAAAGTCTCTTCATGATTGAGATACCAAAGTAAATAATTGGGGAGAATCTCATCTGAAGTAATGGTTAAAACCAAAAAAGTAGAGCCCGCAATACAATGTGGAAATTCTTCTTTGAATTCCATGGCAAAAAACCTTCTTCCTTTTGCATTGAAAAGAATTTCACCAGCTTTTAGATAGTTCTTTTCAAAGATAGGTTTGTATATTGCATTAGGTTGAATTTCTCTGTGCAGGTTTCCATCGTCATCAAAATCGGAAGTTACCAATAGCCTCACGAAGGTGTTGGTTAGTTTTTCCTCGTTTCTGTTGGTAGTTTTGGTAACTACCATACCAGAACGGATTTTAGCGACATCATTTATTTTGTAAATTTTTTGCATAATATTTTTTGTACTATTACTGTACAAATGTAAAATATATCTTTTAATAAACAATAAAGAATCACAGTAAATTTTGTACTAAATACGAAAGCGCTTTTTAATTTTCTGATTATCAGTGAAATAAATTTACGGGAAATATAGAGCAATAAAAATGATGATAGTCCTTTAATACTTAACGGCGAAATTTCACAATTTGTTTTTCTTCAAGTTGCTCATGATTTTTTCTACCGCCCAACAAATTCAAAAAGGAAGCTGTTTTATTTGAATCCTTAAAAATCTCATCAAAAGCAGAAAAAGGAATGTTATTTTCTTTTGATGTTTTTTCCAATAGCTCAATCATTTTATCTTTTCTTTCAGTATCGTTTAGGTTTCGCAGATTCGGGATTTTTATACTTTCTTGCAGAATCGCTTTTTTAAGGGTATTCTCTACTGATTCCAAATATTTTTTCTTTTCAATAGCAAAAACAGTTTCATTGGTTAAGAGAGCGGAGTTTTTGCTTTTGAAAAAGAAAACTTCTTTTTTTAGACTTTCAATTTTGGAATTGAGTTCTGCAATTTGTTTCTCTTTGAATTCCAGTTCTGTTTTATTTTTGAGAAGTTGAATGTTATTTGTTTTGATTGCCTTTTTGTAGTTTTCAATGGTTTTGTCCGTTTTTATTTTCTGAAAACCCAAAAAATCGGATTCTTTTACAATTAAATCCTCTGCTTTTTTAGATTCCATTTCTTGTTGCATTTGGCTGTATCGTTCTTCCAAAATTTTCAAATCTTCTTCTTTTTTCTTGATTTTAAATTCTACCGCTTCCAGTCTGGCTAACGAGCCTGAAATTCCTCTTTCCATTTCTAAACATTCTGCTGCCAAATCTTGCATTTTGGAATAATGAAAAGATTGATGTTTTAAGGTTTTACCAGTTTGCAAATCCTGCCAATCTGCTACTAAATGAGCGTGATAATTAGGCTTCCATTCTTTGGTATCTTTGTCATAATGTCCTTCATCTTTATGGATGGCAATTTGAAAAATTCGGATTTTCAATTCTTCTTCCAATCTTTTCGATAAGTTGTGTAAATCCTGCATCGTGGTATTTTCTTTAATAACCACAACAGCTTCCCGAACTGGCATTGCATTTTTCTGTAATTTTCTACCTGATTTTTCTTTGCAGTACGATTCAATTTTTTGGACTCGATCTGCAATTTTTTGCTCCATCCAATACTCATTTTTTGGAGTTAAATCTTTGCGGATATAGTCAAATGATTTTTTTCTGAAATTATGAATTTCAGAATCAGATTTTACGGCTTTGAAGTTAATTGATGTCTTCATTTTTTTAATTAGATAAAAATTCTACCTGTATCTTTTTTACTCAGTTACTTTACATCTTGATTCTTTTTTACCCAGGCTATAAAATGACGATTTATTATTTTTGTAATTTCTGAAAAAAGGCACCTGTATTTATTTTACTCAGGTTAAAGCCTCGCAGAGCGAAGTAGAAACTTTGTTGGGAGAGCATCGACCTTCAAAGTTGCGAATGAGCTCCTAACTTTTGCATATAGTTGATAAAAATATGCACACGCATAATCAGCGTTTTCTTTTGTAAGTTTGATGAGCTTGATTGATTTCGCTTTCCTCCTGTTCTTGTTTTGGGTTTAGTTCTACCTGCTGTTGTTTTTCGATTTTTGTATTGTTTCTGAAAACGAAGTATTCATTTAAATCTTTATGAAGAGCATAAATTTCAGAATGATTTTTGGCTTCGGGAAATGATTTCAAAATTGAAGTTTTACAATTTTCGCCTGCTTTGTCATTGTCTAAAAACAAATGAATTTCGGAATAGTTTTTTAAATGGTCTTTGGTTTTATTCAACAATGAAATGGAATTCATCACCAACAAATCGCCATTGAAAAACGGTTTCATTTCAACAAAGGACAAAGCATCCATAAATCCTTCAAAAACGGCTATTCTTTTTCCTATTTTATTTTGATTTTGGCTTTCATTATTGAAATTTAGAATTGAAATGTCTTTCTTTTGTAATGAACCTTTGTAAAATGAATTTCTAAGCTCCCAACCTCCTGAAAGATTTTCAAAACAAATAGCATAAAGGTTTTTCTCACCAATCCTAAAATGAATTTCTTTAACTAACGGATGAACCTTTGTCGAAAGACCTCTTTGATGAAGATAATCTTTCAGATTTTCGTTTTGGAGTTCTTTAATTTCTGTGATTTGATAGTTTTGTTTTAAGCTATTTTGTTTTTGAATACTATTTTGCTGATGAAAAGAAGAAAAATTTTGACTTTCTGCCCATTCTAGAACTTCTTTTACCGAAAAGTTCAAATATTTCATCATAAAATCAACATTGTTTCCGCCAATTCCTTCGGAATGGAGATACCAAATGTTGTTTCTTTTATCCAATTTAAAAGAGGCGTGGTTTTCATTGGCAAAAGGATTGAGAAACCAAGCTTCTTTTTCATTTTGTTTTGTTGGAAGGTGTCCGAGAATTTGGAGGACTTCTTCCAACTTTATGGTGTTGAATTGTTTGCAGTTCATCTTGTAGATTTTTCGGGTATTAATTATTGTGATTTTTTGTAGAATTGTTGAGAAAACGATTTATCTTATTGAATTTCAATTTTTTAATCTCTCAACAAAAGCTCAACAATTCAACAAACTTGAATTTTTATGCTCAACAAATATTCAACAAAAAAATAGGTTTAAAAGTTTGTTGAGGATTTTGTAGAGAACTAATTGTTTGGTTTTCTTTTTGTTATGGATCAATTCAACAATTCAACAAATTTTTGAAGAACGAAATCTTTTTTAACGGTGAAAAATCTTCCAACGGAATTGTTTTGATAGAATATTCCTGCAAAATCAATATCGTATCTAATGTAAGTTAAGCCGTTGTTTTGTGGATTCAGCTTCCAAGTTTCTTTTAAAATTGTTCGAATGTCGTTTCTCGTCCAATACGTTGGTCGAAACATTCGGTTCATCATATTGAGAATATCTTGCGGAACGACATTGATTTCTTCATCATTGTTGCTTTCAAAAAACTCGTACAACAGCTCAATCATTTTAGATTCTAGCTTATTGTTATTCTTGAAAACCAGTTTTTGAAGTGCTTTTGTTCTTATTTCATCAGCTGAAAACCACATTCTTGTTTTCTTCTCTGTTGAAAATGGTCTTTCGATTAAAAAGCGAAGAAAGTGAGGGATTTCAGAAGTCAAATTGTTTAGAAACTCTGTGTTTTCAACCTTTATTGGATTAATTTTTAGAATCCAAAACCTGATTTCGTTTTCATCGATTTGAATA
Source organism: Flavobacteriales bacterium UBA6196 (assembly GCA_002422665.1). Taxonomy (GTDB): domain Bacteria; phylum Bacteroidota; class Bacteroidia; order Flavobacteriales; family Weeksellaceae; genus Cloacibacterium; species Cloacibacterium caeni_C. Next base: position 5,894 of record DITA01000110.1, on the reverse strand, counting down.
AAATTTTCTTCGTTATTGGAACACAAAATAAACTTGGCGAAGAAATCAATTTCCTCTCGGTCTTTTCCCTTCGCTTCCAACTTATCTTTATTGGTTGTTGATAAATATTTTAGTCTTTCTGTAATCTCTTTTTTATCGAAAAACACTTCATCAATCGCTACGATGAGCATTGCCGCCCAATCGGAATTAAATTGACTTCCGAACGAATCACCTTTAATGTAAGTCATATTCAACCCGAAAATTTCTTTCAACCATTTAATGAAAGTTGATTTTCCAGTAGCTCTTTCTTTGGAAACTAAACAAAGAATCGGTAAAATTTGCGTGGGATATTGAAGAAGGATTTTCAAATAATCTAAACCCAATTCCAATTGTTCCCCGAAAATATGCTTCACAAAATTCAAAGAAAAAGGAATTTCATTTTTGATGTTTTCGTTTTCAGATGAAGGAGAGAATGGAATTTCGTTGTAAATATTATAAAAACCGCGAACAATTTGTTGGTAATCTAAATGCTCCGGGATACAGCAAAAACCATCATATTTTGAAATCGACGAAAGGAAAGATTTGCCGTGATCGCTAATGATTGTTTCGCGATTCCAACGCACCAAAACCGAGGTTGTGTCCCCCGAAATTAATGGTTTTTCTATGGTTTTGTAATAGGTGGTTCCGACTCGGATATAAGGTATTTTGCTCATTTTAAAAGGTTTTTATTACGAATTGTTATACAATAGAAATTATACAGTGCAAACTGACTGTTTACTTTCTTTGATTTTTTCCGTATTTCAAAAGTTCCTTTTTAGAATAATAGTAACGACCATTAAAATTGTAATGGGGCAGATTCTTGTTTTTTCGCCATTCAATAATTGTCGGAACAGAAATATGCAGAAATTTTGTAGCTTCGATTTGAGAAATTAAATCTTCGGGTTGTTCTTCTGCTTTGTTAGTCGGCAATGTAAATTCGGTTGCTTTCTTTAGAATGATTTCAACCGCTTTTTCCAAATCGGATTTGGAGTGGGAGTAAAGTTGTACTGACATTTGATTGTATTTTAATTATTTTAAATTCAAATGCAATAATATCAACTTAATATTTGAAAATCAAATAGTTGTGATTCGTCCAGAACAGTCTAAATTAATCCAAATTAGTCCAGAATAATATTTTTGCAATCCAGATTAATCTAAATTAATCCAGATTAGTCTTTTCTGTTAAATTTAATTTTTAACTAAATTTAACTTAATTTTTTTCTTTTTAACAAAGTTTAACGTTTTTTACTTGATTCAAAAATAAAGGATGCTGTATTTCGTTTAAAAACCCTTTTATTGGTTTTAGCAAAGCGAAAATTTACACTAAATTATCCCCACGCTTTATCCATTTGTTCGTCTGTAAATGCTTCCGTCACTTTCATATATTTGTCCAAAACTGCATCTTTTTTGATGTTTGCAATTTTCTTAATGGCTTTCGGTTCCATTCCTAAAAGTAGAGAATTGGTTATGAATGTTTTTCTTGCAGTATGACTTGTAATAAACTTGCATTTTGGTTGGGTTAAAGACTTTTTCTTGTTGCCAACAAACCAATGAATGGTATATGGTTGTGTGATTTCTGCCAGCTCACAACATTCTTTGATGTATTCATTAAATTTTTGTGATGAAATTATAGGTAAAGGTTCATAGATTGTTCCTTTGTATTTTTCCAAAATAGCTTTTGCATATTTATTGAGTTTAATGGCGTGATTTTGGGTTTTCGTTTTTTGGATAGAAAGAACAATATGATTTTCAGAAATATTTGCTAAATGTAATTTCGACAAATCAGAAAATCTTAATCCAGTAAAACATCCCATACAATAGAAGTCTCGGACTTGAGATAATCTATCATTATCAAAATCTTTTTCATAGAGTTTCATCAGCTCATCAAATGATAGATAAACAATATCAATATCGTGTTCAGCCGCTCTGAATTTTTCAAACTCTCGATTCGTGTTATATCCTTTTTCTGTCGCCCAATTTAAAAATGATTTTAAAACCTTAATTACTTTTGCAAAGTAATTTTGTTTCATTTTTTTGGTTTCATAAGAATAGTCTCTCAATTGTTCAAAAAAAGCATCGTCAATATTGTCAAATGAAAGCGAAAATCCATTTTCTTTACAAAAGAATTCCAAATAGTTTTTTATTGTGTTTTGTCCCTTAATTGTATTAGGGGTTTTAGTGAGTTTTCCTTTTTCGATGTATTCTTCAAAGCAAGAAAAGAAATCAAATTTATTATCCGAAGGTTCTTCTTTTTTTTCAAATATTTCATTGAATTTTTCAACCGAAAAAGAAATATCATTACCCTTTAAAAAAAGAAATAACTTGTTTGTTTTTTCTTCAATTAGTTGTAACTCATTATTTATTATTTCATAATTGTTGTTAGGTTCTTTTTTAAGGTTGGGTTTAACTCTATGTCCATTCCAATGACTTTCTAATACAGAAAGACCTGTGTTTTTTCTTATTCTTTTTCCGTCGTGTCTTACAACGAGTTGAATTGGAATTAAACCATTTTGAGCTATTTTTTCTTTTCTTAATTCAAAAACTATCTTCATTGTGAAATTAAATTTAATAAACGTAAATAAAGGGTGGCTAAAAGGGTGGCTAAATTTGAAGTTAAATCAACTAAATTTCAAAAAAACCATAGTTTTGTTTTCCTTTATAATTCAAAGATACTGAATACAAACGGATTAAAAACAAGAAAAATTGAGAAAAGTATTATGGTAGTCCCGTCTGGGGTACATTAAAACGCTGTTAATCATTTGATTTTCAGCGTTTTTTGTTTTTACGTGCAATAAATGTGCAATGTTTAAAGTGGTGCTAAAGATTAAATTAGTTAGCTTTTTTGATAGTTATTAATTATAAAGATGTCAATTCCTAATCAAAAATCACAAAGTAATTTTTAAAAATATACATTTGTACAATGACTTTTAATGTTCTTCTACCGCTACTAATTCATAATCAACTAGTTCTTCATAAATTGTTCCAAGTTCTGAGTTCAACTGTACAAGATATTCTGAACAAATATTATGATATAAATCTTGAGTTTCATCCGCAAGATTGAATTCAATTGCTCCTTTTTTTAATTCTTTCAATAAGCTATTAAATACCATTTTGACATTATTAGGATTGTCATCAGTGAGTATTATTTGAAGCGGGGCTTCGCCAATTTCTAAAACCAAATAAGTATTGGTTTCTTCTCTTTTGATAGTTGCTCTTTTAGTTTCCATATATTTTTCCTCTTTCTCCGAAGGCTTCTTTGCCACCTTCTAATGTTTTCATACTTATTTCTTTCCAATTTAGTTCAGGCCTTGAATCATAAATACATTTTAACGAATTAGAAAATGGATTACCAGTTAAAGTAAAATATTGTCCTTGATCATGTAATCTGTATATTGAATTATAAGGTAAAGTTCTAACTGCGATATTTGCATCGTGTGTAGCAATAATTACTTTTTTACCAAGTAATGCTTTTTCTTTTAGCAGAGGTACTATTACGTCGTTGATATAATCGTTACCCAAGCTTTTCTCTGGTTCATCAATCAAATAGATGTCTTTATCTTCTATTAATTCCTTATGAAGAAGAATCATAGAAGACTCACCATTTGATGGGTTATATGGCAATCCATTAAGTGTGAAATGTTTATTTTTAAGTAATAAATCGCTTAATGAGTTTATTGTTTCTATTCCCTCAATTTCATTCAATTCTAAAATTTTTAAAAATAATTCACTCGAATGAATATGCTTAGAAATTGAGATTATTGCAATGACAAACTGCTTTTGAGGAGTCTTCTTAATATTTTTTACTGGAGAAAAATTACTGTCAGTAAAAGAACCGTTCTGAATCATTAAATTTGTTTTGCATCTAAGTTCTCCTTTTTCACCCAGGCTTCCTGCATATTCTTCTAATGAGCCAATTTCTCGTTTAATATTTTCAAGAATTTCTTTTGTAGCTCTTTCTATTTTAATTCTATTTCTTGAATAATCCGCAAAACCTGTTTTGATAGGCTTGGGTGGCTGTCCCGTTTTTTTGGAAATCTCTATGAGAAAAGTAGATATGATTCCATTTAATAAGTTTATACTTTTATTTTCAAATATTTTATTTTCTGTTTCTGCTTTTAATTGGGATATTATCTTTTCAAGTAATTCAATTAATTCTGTAATTAAAGCTTGCTCAATATATTTATTAATTTCTTCATTATCCCTTACATAATCTCTAAATGATTTAAATTCAGTAAGGATATCTGTTATTTCAATTAAGCTCCTTTGTGTTTGGGTTCCATCTTCTTGACTAATGTTTTTGATTTTTAGTTTTTGAGATATTTTATTTGTTTCTTGAACAGAAAAATGGAGTAGGTACTTGTTTAAACTTGTCACTTCTTCTTCTGTTACATGTTTTAAAAACTCAATATTCTTTTCACATTTATCAATTCCAAAATCAGAAACTTCACAATTGAAAGAATTCCCCTTTATATCAAATACTTCGTTTAAATGAGTATCATTAGACTTATATACAGAGGTTTTATGACCTTTTGCGTTATAATATTTTGATAAAGATTCTAATATCTCCGTTTTTCCTGTACCTTTTGAGCCAAATAGAATATTTATATCATTATAGATATCTAATCGTATCAATTCAGCAGCAGAAAACGGAGCTATTTCAATATTTTCTTTAACTTTCTTATCTAAGATTGTGTTTATTGTTGCTTCATCTTTTTCCAATAATAAACAAAACTGCTCAAAACTTTCAACTGGCAATCTTAACTCGGGCAATGTTTTAGACAATTCTATATAATCATCCCAATTATGTACATCTGAACCATAAATAGAATTGTGACCATGACTTATATAAATACCAGCAGATATTGCATTGGTAGCTTCTTTCAAAATTCTTTTAGAATTAGGTACTAAATCTGTAAGTATTTGGAACTCTTCATCTCCAAGATTAGGTTTCTTTACGAAATAGTGTGCAATATAAATACAATCTAAAGAGTCAAACTTTTCTACGGTTTCTTTTAAAGAAATTGTAAATGTATCTGGATTTTTGCCAGCTAAAATTTCAATTACCTTTTTGTCAAATTTGACACAGTTTTTAGGGTTGCAAATTACAATCAGATGAGCTCTTTTTCCATTTTCTAAAACGTCTAGTTCAATACCTGGCCATATCTGACATATTGTAGATACTCCATCTCTAAATTCTTCATACTGATTTAAATCAAAATGATTGTGATTCGTGATAGCTAAAATCTTTACATCTGTATCTTTTAAGATGTCAACGAATCTATCTTTTTCAATGTTTCTTGTTGTAGCATCACCAGATTTTACTTTTTTGGTGTGTACGTGTATGTCTAGTTTCATATTTCAGTTTTATAATCAATATTATTTCGTAATCTATATTAGATAGCCAAGCAAGGTTACGGTTATTTATAAAAATATATTTATGGGTTTCAGTATATTGATTTTTATTTAAAAAACTATTCAAAAACAAATAAATGAAGTGTTACATTTAACCCATATCAAACCGATTATTTTCTAAACTATTAATATATTTAAAATTTTGTTTCAAATCTTTATTATTATATATATTCTCTTCAAAATTTATAGATTAGGACGACTAACTCCCCAATTCCAATTGGTTTTTCACCAAATTATAATAATTCGCTTTCTTAGAAACCAAGTCTTGATGGTTGCCATGCTCTACGATTTCTCCGTTTTTCAGAACAATAATCTGGTCTGCATTTTTTACCGTAGAAAGTCGGTGTGCAACGATAATTACCGTTTTCCCTTTGAAGAAAGATTGCTAATTATCGTGTATTATTTTCTCATTCTCCGCATCTAGAGCAGAGGTTGCTTCATCAAAGAAAATAAAGTGAGGATTT
>DITA01000049.1:0-33055 GCA_002422665.1 Flavobacteriales bacterium UBA6196 | reverse complement strand
TTTTTAAAATTCAAACACTATGGAAACGTACAAAACAACACAAGAACAGAAACTAGAAAACGCTAGAAAGCACGTAAAAAGAATCAAAGGTTTTTACACGCACGCTTTGGTTTTCGTATTGGTAAACGTATTTATTATTTTCTCTAATGTAATTGCAGACGGAAAAGGTTTTAATAACATAGATAATTATTACACGGCTTTTTTCTGGGGTTTCGGCTTATTGGCTCATGGTTTATCGGTTTTTGGTGGTGAGCTGTTTTTAGGCAGAAACTGGGAAGAAAGAAAAATCCAAGAAATTTTAAACGAAAAATAATTTTAAAATATTATTTTTAGAAAATGAAACTCGAGGTAATCAAAAAAACGGCACTTAACCTACTCTACATCAATATTATTGTAAGTCTTTTTATCTTCTTAATTGATCCAGGAGAAAAAACATTCGAAAGATACTCTATAACTTTCCTTATTTCTGGAATGTACACGTTTTTCATAGGTTTAGGAAACGGTTTTTTAAACGATTATCTAGATTCTAAATTCTCGTGGACAGATGAAACGCGCAAAAGAACCATCGCGGCGATTGTAGGAACTTTGGTGATGAATATTGCGCTGGTTTATTTTTGTAATTATTTGAATTTCATTGTTATACAAGGCAAAAATCCAGAAAAATTCTTCAACGGTGAGATGAACTTCATCAATTGGTTTTTCATCAATTTTGCGATTATGATTTCGGCAATTGGTCACGCTCGAGGTTTTATGGCGGCTTGGAAAAACTCTACCAAAAAAGAAGTAGTAGAACAAAAACTCATCGCCAAATCTGCCAATGCGCAATTCGAAAGTTTAAAAAATCAATTAGACCCGCATTTTTTATTCAATTCTCTGAACGTTTTAGATTCTTTGATTGAAGAAAATCCTATTCAAGCTCAACGTTTTACCAATTCTATGTCGAAAATTTATCGCTATGTTTTGGAACAAAAAGACAAGGAACTGGTTTCGGTGGAAGAAGAAATAGATTTTGCCAAAACCTATTGCGAACTGCTGAAAACGAGATTTGAAGACGCTGTAACCTTTGAATTCAACATTTCAGAGGAAGACAAAAAAGGATTTGTAGTGCCACTTTCTTTGCAACTTTTGCTCGAAAATTCGATTAAACACAATTTTGCTACTTCATCTAAACCATTGAATATCAAAATATTTACAGAAAAAGGAAACCTCATCATCGAAAATAATTTGCAAACCAGAGAATTGCCGAATACATCTACAGGCGTAGGTTTAGCGAACATAGTTTCGAGATATAATTTATTAACCGAAAGAAATGTCTTCGTAGAAAAATCAGAAGCTTTCTTCCGTGTGAAACTCCCTATTTTAACAGAAAAATTAAACTCCATGAATCCATATACTCCATCACAAGAACAATTGGCTTACGAAAAAGCCGCAAAACGCGTAGAAGAACTCAAAGGTTTCTACGGAAACTTAATTTCTTACTGCATTTTTATACCATTTTTAATTTTCATTAATTACCAAACTTCGCCTAAATATCATTGGTTTTGGTGGCCAATGTTAGGTTGGGGAATTGGCGTAATTTCTCACGGAATTAAGACTTTCGGTATCGGAACAGATTGGGAAGAACGCCAAATCAAAAAATACATGGAAAAAGAAGAAGAAAACGCTAAAAAATGGAAATAACTATGGAAAATCAAGATAAATTCAACGAAATTGCTTACAAAAAAGCACAAAAAAGAGTAAAAGATATCAGAACGTATTATTATATGGTTTTGGGATATTTAGCAGTGGGTTATTTCATTGTTAGCCGAAATTATGACGGGAATCTTCTTAATATTTCTAGAAATTACAGCGTTTGGATTGTAATCTTGTGGGGAATTTTTCTTTTGGGTTACGGAATTTATTTATTCACGCCTTATTTCAGAAATTGGGAAGAAAGAAAAACCAAAGAATTAATGGAGAAATACAAACAAAAAAATTAAAAAATGGAACCTGTAAACGATAAAAATATTCAATACGAAAGAGCCAGAAAAAGAGTGAAAGAGATTAAAGGTTTCTATATTCACGCTTTGGTTTTTGTTTTGGTCAACTTATTTTTAATTTTGTCAACATCTATAAAATATGATTCTTTTGAAACGTTTTTCAAGCAGAATCAATTCTGGGGAATTGGACTTTGGGGAATTGGACTTTTTGCGCATGGTTTGTCCGTTTTCTTGCCTAATTTTATCCTCGGAAAAAACTGGGAAGAAAAGAAAATACGTGAATTGATGGAAAGAAATAGAAATTTGAAAATTTGAAAAAATGAGCTAATTTGGAGATGAAATTATTCTTAAAAATAGATTCTTCATTCCATTTCACTTCACTCAGAATGACATTAGAAACCCTAAGCTTTTACCTTGAAAATTTGAATTGAAAATATGAAAGTAGTAATTATAGAAGACGAAAAACCAGCTGCAAGAAAACTCGAAAGATTAATAAGCAATTTTACTGATTTACAATTGGTTGCAACGCTCCATTCTGTGGAAGACGCTGTAGATTGGTTCAGTAAAAATGAACATCCTAAACTGATATTTTCAGATATTGTTTTGGGCGATGGTTTGTCTTTTGATATTTTTGAAAAAGTTCCTACCAAAAGTTTCATTATTTACACCACTGCTTTTGATCAATACACGTTGAAAGCCTTCAAACTCAATTCCATAGATTATCTTCTCAAGCCAATTTCAGAGGAAGATTTAGCCAAAGCAATTGAAAAATTCAAAAGTTTTTTGCCCTCAGAAGAAACGCACAACGCTTTGGAAATGAAATCTTTAATCAAAGAAAATCAACCGAAATTGTCTAGAATTTTGGTGAAAATTGGATATAATTTGAAGGTCATCAAAACTGAAGAAATTTGCTGTTTTTATTCTGAAAACAAAATTGTTTACGCTCAAACTTTAGAACGCAGTTTCCCAACAGATTTTACCTTAGATGAATTGGAAGAAGTTTTGGATGAAAAAACGTTTTTCCGTGTAAACAGACAGTTTATCATCAGTTCAGATTGTATCAAAAACATTCATACTTCACCGAATTACAAAGTAGAATTGCAAGCGCAACCTGCCGAGGAAATTACAGTTAGCAGAGAACGTGTGAAAGATTTTAAAGATTGGTTGGTGAAGTAATTGAAAATTGAAAGTGCAAAATTGAAAATGATTACTATAGAAGAAATTGTAGATTTTACAAAAGATTGCTTAAAAGAAGATAATATTTTTCCTGACACTGATATTTTTTCTTTAGGAGTTTGTGGAGATGATATGGATGAATTTCTTGAAAGTTATCACAAAAAATATAATGTCAATTTTGATAACTATTTATGGTATTTTCATAATGAAGAAGAAATAAGCAGTAGCTTTTCAATTGGAAAAATTTTCTTTAAAAGACCTTATGATAGAGTAAAAAGAATTCCCATAACTCCAGAAATTTTAACAAAATTTGCTAATACAAAGGTTTGGGAAATTGATTATCCAGAACATCAAATTCCAAAATTTAGATATGATGTTTTAATAGACCAAATAATTTTTGGAGGATTAGCTTTAACAATTATTTATTTTAGTTTAAAAGACTGTTTTGGACCAAATCAACCCTTATAAAACGCACTCGCAGAATTGATAAAATGCTGAAAAGCTTCCGTAACTTCTTTCTGAATTTTGTTCGTTAAAGGAAACGGAACCATGTGCGAATATTCATAAGGAAAATCCTGAATTTCTACCTCTGTTTTTATATTTCTGTAACCACCTTGCAAAGTATTGAGTGCTTCCATTGGTGGCGCAACTTCATCTTTTTCAAGCACATAAAGTTTGATTTGATGATGCAGTTTTTTAATTCTTTCTTCTCTTTCTTTTTGGAAATAATTGTATCTCAACATCATTTTGAACCAACTTTCCTGCGGATGTAATTTCTCGTCTTGAAAATGACCTAATCTTTCATCTGACTGGAAATCAGAGCTTAACAATTCTGCGAAAACCGTTTGCATTTTTATAGCTGCTCTTGCATCCATAATGTATTTAGAAATCGGGAACATTCTATCAATCGTCATTCCGCCACAAAAACAGAATAATTTAGAATTTTCAAAAATTCCTTCAGGATCTGCCATTTTTAAAATCATCGACAAAAATGAACCAATAGAATAGCCAAATAAATCAATAGAAGTTTCCGTTGAAATACTTTTAATCTTCTGATTTCTAATATCTTTCACCACTTGTATCACATCTGAATACGTCTGAAAACCAGACCAAAAAATTCTCTGAGGATGCGCTTCTAACCGTGAACTAATGGCTGCATTTACAAATGAACAATTGGTATTTTCGGGATAATTTTTCTTTCTAAACTGTGCTACTTCTACCATTGCACGTCTGTCACTCCAGATTTCTTCGGCTCTGTTCATGTGAAAAGCAATCGGAAAAAGAATGATGGCTTTTTTGGTTTTTTGAGCCAATTCATAAGCCCAAGGTAAATATTTATCCCACTTTTTCTCGTTCAATCCATGGAAAAAAATGAGCGTTCCTTCGGCGATTTCTACATCTGCTCTTTTGAGAATATAATAGTCAAAATGTTTATTTCTTTCGATGTCAAAATCTTTCACATCAATACTGGAAAAACCGTAAAGCGTTTGATTTTCATTACTTTCCTTGAAATGTGTTTGGTGTTTTTCGCAGGATGTGGTAGAAAAAGAACCATTGAGTAAATCTGCTTTTATAGAATGAAAATGAATGGTATCTATCGTTACATTTAGGTCTTCAATTGTTTTGAAATTTCCTTCTTTTTCAAAGTTTTCTTTTAAAATTTCATAGAGTTCATTGTAATTCATAAGCATCATTTTAATTATAACTTCAAAATAAAAGTTTTTATTGCTTAAAAGCCTTTATTGATAAGGTTTTTTTTCTAAACTAAAAAAAGCAGCCTAAGACAGACTGCTTTACTTTATATTTTTAAAATTTCTAAGAAATCACTCCGCTTCCTAATAATTCTTCGCCTACATACCAAGCTGCGAACTGTCCTTCTGCAATAGCAGATTGAGGATTTTCGAATTCTATGAAAAATCCTTCTTCAAACTGATAAAGCGTGGCTTTTTCTAGAGGTTGACGGTATCTGATTCTCGCCATTACTTCCATAGATTCTCCGTTTTTAAGACGTAAATCTTCACGAATCCAATGAACTTCAGAATTGTCAATTTTCAAAGCTTTTCTAAATAATCCTGGGAAATTTCTTCCTTCTCCTACATAAACTAAATTGTTTTCCATATCTCTGGAAATCAGGAAACAAGATTCCTTATGTCCGCCAATTCCTAAACCTTTGCTTTGACCAATCGTGTAGAATTGTGCACCTTGATGTTTGCCAATTACTTTTCCGTCTGATTTTTTGTAATTGATTTTTGCTGAGAGATATTCTAATTCTTCTAATTTTGAAGAAAATTCAGGGTTTTCTTTGTGATATTCTGCAAAATCACTGAAAATTTCTACAATTTCGCCTTCTTTGGCTTTTAATTGTTGCTGAAGAAAAGTCGGCAAACTTACTTTCCCGATGAAACAAAGACCTTGAGAATCTTTTTTATCCGCAGTCGCCAATTCCATTTCTCTGGCAATTTCTCTTACCTCTGGTTTGGTGAGTTCTCCAATCGGGAAAAGCGCTTTAGAAAGCTGTTTTTGACTCAATTGACACAAAAAATAACTTTGGTCTTTGTTGTTATCTTTACCAGCCAAAAGTTGATACACTTCTTCCCCATTTTCATTGGTAAAAGAATCTAATCTGGCGTAATGTCCTGTTGCTACTTTATCTGCACCTAGTGAAAGTGCTGTTTCTAGAAAAACATCGAATTTTACTTCTCGGTTGCACAAAACATCAGGATTGGGCGTTCTACCCTTTTCGTATTCGGCAAACATATAATCTACAATGCGTTCTTTGTAGAGTTCGCTCATATCAATCACTTGGAACGGAATTCCCAGTTTTTTGGCCACTAAAAGAGCATCATTACTGTCTTCAATCCAAGGACATTCATCTTCTAAAGTTACGGAAGCATCGTTCCAATTTCTCATAAAAAGTCCGATGACTTCGTGACCTTGTTTCTGCAACAAATACGCTGCAACGCTGGAGTCTACACCTCCTGATAAACCGACTACTATTTTCATAATTGAGTTACGCTTTCGTTAAGGGAAAGTTTTACGACTGTAAAATTACGAATTAAAAACTCATTTGAAATTTTTCTGCTAAATTTGAATCATAGAAAATTTCTAAAAATGAAAAAATTATCTCTTTTCTTTCTGATGCTGATGTCTTTTTCAGCATTTTCACAGGTGGAAAACTCTACGCAAAACTCTAAATGGACTTTTGGTGGTTATGCTGGTTTAACTGGCGGTTTTGGCAGTAATAGCGGCATTGCGGTACATATTGCACCAAGAGTAGGCTATAAAATTTCTGAAAATTTAGAAACAGGTTTGATGGGAAGTCTCAATTGGCAAAACTCTTCTTATTCTTATTCTACTTTGTTTGGAATTGGACCGTTTGTGAATTATTATTTGGGCAGAAATTTCTATTTGGGTTCTCAATTTCAGGAATATTTTATCAATCAAAAAGTAAAATCTTCAGAAGAAAAATACAGTTCAAACGAAGCGGCACTTTACATTGGTGGCGGTTATATGCAAAGAATGGGCAATAACTCTTATTTGCAGATTGGTGGAATGTATAATGTACTTTGGAAACAAAACAGCAGTATTTTCAGCAGTGGTTTTGTACCTAATATTGGGATGGTTTTTGGGTTGTAAAAATGAAAAGCTATTTATTATTTGGAATTTTAAATTCCATTTTTGGAATATTTATTGGAATAATTGTTTATTTACTATCTATTGGAGATGGATACGAAATATTTATAGTCACTCTGCCAATTTCTAATTTTATCATATCTTTCTTTTTATGGAAAATAATAGTTAGAAAAGACAATTTTAATATTTTTAAAATCATTATTGTCACTTTACTATCAGGTACTTTAAATCATTATTTTTGCTTTATTATTGATAGTATAATTGCAACATTAGGATTTTATATTAATGGTAGCTTTGTAGATTCTTTAGGTGGAAGACCCGCAAATCCTTTTGAAATGTTGACAGGTGGATTATACTTATCTTTTTTTAGTCTTCTTTTATTTGGCTGGTTAACTTTGTTAATGTCTATAATATCTGCAATATTTACATATCTTTTTTCTAAATTTTCTTCAAAAATTAAATCATAAAAAACCTCCGAAAATTCGGAGGTTTCTTTTTATGCTTTTTGTTTAGATTTCTTTTGGGTTTCTCCTTCTAAAGCATCTTTGGCTTCGTTCAATTTTAGAACTACGGTTTCGCCTTCAGAGAATTGTTTGTTTACGAGCATTTCTGCCAATAAATCTTCTATATATTTTTGGATGGCACGTTTTAGAGGTCTTGCTCCAAAATCTTTGTCCCAACCTTTCTCTGCGATGAAATCTCTAGCATCGTCTGTTAATTCTACTTTGTAGTTTAATTTTTCTAGACGTTTGTAGAGTTTATTCAACTCAAGATCAATAATTTTCTTGATGTCTTCTTTTTCAAGAGAATTGAAGATGATAATATCATCTATTCTGTTTAAGAATTCTGGTGCAAAAGCTTTTTTCAAAGCGTTTTCTATGGTTGCTCTCGCTCTTGCATCAGAAGAAGTTTTCTTCGCAGAAGTTCCGAATCCTACTCCATCACCGAAATCTTTTAAATCTCTGGTTCCGATGTTAGAAGTCAAGATGATAATCGTATTTCTGAAATCTACTTTTCTTCCTAAAGAATCGGTAACGTGACCTTCATCTAAAATTTGCAATAAAATATTGAAAACATCTGGGTGTGCTTTTTCTATTTCGTCTAATAAAACTACAGCGTAAGGTTTTCTACGAACCGCTTCGGTTAATTGACCGCCTTCTTCATAACCTACATATCCTGGAGGCGCTCCTACCAATCTAGAAACCGCAAATTTCTCCATATATTCACTCATGTCTATTCTAATCAATGCATCATCAGAATCAAATAATTCACGAGCCATTACTTTTGCCAATTCGGTTTTACCAACACCTGTAGTTCCTAGGAAAATAAACGTTCCAATTGGTCTGTTAGGATCTTTAAGTCCTGCTCTATTTCTTTGGATGGCTTTCACCACTTTTTTCACAGCATCTTCTTGACCAATGACTTTTCCGTTGAGTAAATTATCCATATTGGCTAATTTATCCATCTCGTTTTTGCCCACTTTTGTTACAGGAACTCCAGACATCATCGAAACTACCTCAGCTACATTTTCTTCGGTTACCACTTCTTTTTTCTCCTTTACTTCTTTGTCCCATTTGTCTTGAGCCACTGCCAATTCTAGTTGTAAACGCTCTTCTTCATCCTTTAGCTTTCTCGCTTCTAGATAATCTTGAGCTTTTACCGCTTTTTGTTTCAGTTCCTTAATTTCTTCAATTTGCTTTTCATGCTCAATGATGTCAGTAGGAACTTTCATATTTTTGATATACACTCTAGAACCTGCTTCGTCCATCGCATCAATCGCTTTGTCTGGAAGGAATCTATCGGTAATATATCTCGAAGTAAGGTTTACACACGCTGCAATTGCTTCGTCTGTATACGTTACATTATGGTGATCTTCGTATTTGTCTTTAATTTGATTCAAAATCAAAATGGTTTCTTCTACAGAAGTAGGTTCTACCATTACTTTTTGGAAACGTCTTTCTAAAGCACCATCTTTTTCGATGTACTGACGGTACTCGTCTAAAGTAGTCGCACCGATGCATTGAATTTCGCCTCTTGCTAAAGCAGGTTTAAACATATTAGAAGCATCAAGACTTCCTGTAGAACTTCCTGCACCAACAATCGTGTGTAATTCATCGATGAAAAGGATGACGTCTCTGTTTTTCTCTAGTTCCGTCATAATCGCTTTCATTCTCTCTTCGAACTGACCTCTGTATTTAGTTCCAGCAACTAGACTTGCTAAATCCAAAGTAATTACACGCTTGTTAAACAGAACTCTAGACACTTTTTTCTGCATAATTCTGAGCGCTAAACCTTCTGCAATCGCAGATTTACCAACGCCTGGTTCACCAATCAAAAGAGGATTGTTTTTCTTACGTCTTGATAGAATTTGAGAAACCCTTTCAATTTCTTTTTCTCTACCAATTACAGGGTCTAGTTTTCCTTCAGAAGCTAGCGCAGTAAGGTCTCTACCAAAATTATCTAAAGTTGGCGTTTTGCTTTTTCCTGTTCCCAGATTTCCAGTAGGTTTTTTCATTTGACCGTATTCTTCACGCTCTTCGTCATCATCATACGCAGAACTTTTTGGCAATTGACCAGAGTTTTTAAGCATAGATTGATATTCTTTGGCTACGCTATCATAATCAATTTCGTAAGCGCTTAAAATATTGGTAGTAGGATCTTCCATTTTATAGAGAATTCCTAACAAAAGATGAACGGTATTAATTTCTGAAGCTCTATATTGTCTGCATTCTAAATCTGCTCTTTTTACCGCATAATCTGCTAATTTGGTGAAAGAAATATTCTCCTTTTCTTCTGAAAAAGGATTGGTATTTACATTCATGTTTTCAATCTTTCTACGAATCTGAGTAAGATCTGCCTGAAGATTTTCTAAAATTTCTTTAGCAGAATTATCCGTCTGAATAATTCCCAGCAAGAAATGTTCAGTAGATAAAAATTCGCTATGCAAACGTTTTGCTTCGCTTTTACTTTGTTTGAAGACTTTGGTTAAGCCTTCTGAAAATTTATTTTCCATGATAATTTCTCTCAATAAAATTCTAATGAAGTCAATATGAATTGATTTCTATAATCAAAGTTACAAATACTTTACCANNCTGCATCATTCTTTGTAGTGCTGAGCTTTATGGTGAAAAACATCAAGCAAATTAGAGTGATTAATCTTATCGGTTGTATCGCTTTTGTAATTTATGGTATTTTCAGCGGAATGTTGTGGCCTATCATTATTCCTAACGCAATTCTTTGCGTTATACAACTTTATCATTTAATAAAACACGATTAAAAGTTTTACATAATGAAAATTTTGGTAAGCGTTTTCAATAATTTATACACCGATCAGCGTGTGGAAAAATTCTGCAAAACCTTGCACGAAAATGCTTACCAAATAGAAGTAATAGGCAATAATTGGGGCGGGAATCCCGAAATGAAAAGGCCTTATCCATTTTCAAGAATTTCTTTACAGTCCAAAAAATTACGTTTCGCTTATTTAGAATTTCAGTGGAAATTATTCCTAGCATTGCTGAAAAAAGCCGACCGAAATACAATTCTTCACGCCAATGATTTAGATGCACTTTTACCCAATTATCTGGTTTCAAAAATCAAAGGAATTCCTTTAGTTTGGGACAGTCACGAGATTTTTACCGAAATGCCAACCGTTACCAATCGTTGGGTTCAGCATGTTTGGAGACTTCTGGAAAATGCTTTGATTAGAAAAATCAAATATTTTATTACGGCAAATGATTCTTATGCCAACTGGTTTGAAACCAATTATAAGATTAAAAGACCAATTGTCATCAGAAATTTTCCTCAAAAATCAGAACCACCGAAAAGTTTCGTTGAAAACTCTCCAAAAATCATTCTTTACCAAGGAACCATTAATTATTCCAGAGGAATCGATAAGATGATTGAAGCGATGCAATTTATAGAAAATGCAGAATTTCACATTGCAGGAAGAGGTCCTTTTTTAGAAGAATATCAACAACTTACGAAAAAATTACATCTAGAAAATAAAGTAAAATTCTTAGGAAATCTTCATCCTGATGATTTAAGAAAAATCACCGAAAAAGCAGATGTAGGTTTAAGCATCGAAGAAAATAAAGGCTTAAGTTATTACTACTCACTTCCGAATAAAATCTCAGATTACATACAAGCTAGAGTTCCTGTAGTAGTTTCTAAATTCCCCGAAATGCAAAAAATTGTAGAAAAATACAATGTGGGCGAATTTATCTCTTCTCACGAACCACAACATTTGGCAGAGAAAGTAAAAATTGTTTTAGAAAAGGGGAGAAATTCTTATCTTCCTCTGTTAGAAACGGCTGCAAAAGATCTTTGTTGGGAAAATGAAGCCCCGAAAATTCTGGAGCTTTATGAAAGAGTAGGGAAGTGTATTCGATAGATTTACTTTTTAATTTAATATCTTTTAGTCATTCTGAAAATCAAAACTTTAAAATTATTTATTGTTTTTTTTTATTTAATTATAGTTATGTGTATATTTGAATATTGTACAGAATATTATTAAAATTTTCTCATATTCAGTAATGAAAAAAACTATAACTAGCAAATTTGAAATTAAGTTAGAATTTGACAAAAATACTGAAAATCCAAGTAGGCTATTTCGATCTTTTGCCGAAATTATCGAAGATATTAGATACCTTGACACAGTATTAGCAAAATGTATTAATACAAGTGTTTCCACAAAAATATTCCTAAATGATATTGAGAAAGGATCATTAATCGCTAAATTATGGGATGAATTAATTATTAATGAAGAAAATAAATTAGATGATATTAAAGAAACAGAAAAAATTTCTAAATTCATAGATAAATCTCGAAGCAAATCATTAGAATTTTTACAAAATAAAAAAAGTAGTGTAGAAGATTTAGAACAATTATCTGAAAGAATAGAAGAAATTGCTAAAGATGAAGACCTTGTTAATACGTTCAACTACGGTAAACTTGATTTATTAGAACTTGCTAAAAGTTTAAATAATATTTCTGAAACAACAGAGAAACTTACAGATAATGAAAAAATAACATTTACTAATTCAAATGACGACTCTGAAGAATTAACAAATAATACCGCAAAAATTGATATTGATGATGTTGAAAAAGCACTAACAACCGAAGAGGTTAATAACGAATCGGTTGCATATTATAAAATTAAGAAACCAGACTTTTTAGGTGATTCACAATGGGAATTTAAACATGGTAATAAATCCTTAAAAATTAAGATTACCGACGATATTTGGTTAGAAAAATTTAAAAATGGACAAGAAATAGTAGTTCCTGGTGATTCTTTAAAAGTAAAAGTTAAACAAAACTTCAAATACAATCGAAATGGATATTTAATTTCAGAAAAAACTGAAATTATACAAGTATTAGGAATAATTAAGAACCAATGAAATTAGAAAAAAATATATTTTATGTTTTAATCTCAGAGATAATATTTACAATTTTGCCGTTAATTGTAATTGCCATTGTTCTTTCATATCAAAACAAAACCAGTCAAATCTTTTACAATACTGAATGGATAATGATGGCAATTATTTTATTTGGTCAATCAATTGTCAAATTTTCTTCTGGAATTTCGAACTCTAGTAGAAAATTTAGATGGCAGCTTGTTGCACTAATAATTACAATTATTATTTCTTTTGGTCTTATTCCTTCAATCGTAATTTTAATAATTAATCTTTTAAGTGAAAAATTAAGTTTCACCTTATATCTGTTTCAAATAATCTTATTAATTTTTTCAATTCTAACTTTCTCAATAATTGGGTACTTAGGACAAAAGTTAATGGATGAAAAATAAAAACTTCTTTAAAATCTTAAATTCAGTTAAGATTTTAACAACCTCCAAAATCCGCTTTTTGCGGATTTTTTTTGGAAAACCTTTGAATCTTCAACGAGTCAAATTAGGGTTTTGCTTTAGGTTTGCTCGTGGTTTCTTCGTGTTTCCTTCGTGTTTCCTTCGAATCAGCCTCGGAAAAGTACCATAAATTACGAACAAACCACGAACAAACGTAAAACTTGAGTAGACTTTGACTCGAATGTGAATCTACTAAATCAATAGTTCTACTTACTCAATTTTACCTCATCTCAATTTTTAAAATTCTCAGAAAAAACTTCCCGCATCTGACTTTCAGCTTCCCGCAAAAAAGATTTATCTTTGTACCATGACAATTCAAGAAAAACAACAAGAAATCATAGAAGAATTCGAGTTTCTGGACGATTGGGAACAGAAATACGAATACATTATAGACTTGGGAAAAGAACTGAAAGGTTTGCCTGAAGATAAAAAAACAGACGAAAATCTAATTAAAGGTTGCCAGTCAAAAGTTTGGTTAGACGCCGAATTTAAAGACGGAAAACTCTTCTTCAATGCAGATTCTGACGGAATTTTACCGAAAGGAATTGTTTCTCTTTTGGTGAGAATTTACAGCGGTCATTCTACCCAAGAAATTTTGGATTCTGATTTTGATTTTATCTCAAAAATCGGTTTGCAAGAATTTTTATCGCCTTCTAGAGCTAATGGTTTGATGGCGATGACCAAACAAATTAAGTTCTACGCGGTTGCATTTCAGTTAAAATCTTGAAAAAAATCTTAGCATATCGTTTTTCTGCCTTTGGAGATGTTGCGATGATTGTGCCTGTTATGAAAGAATTTTTGGCACAAAATCCTGACACAGAAATTGTTTTTGTTTCCAGAAAAAACTTTGCCGATTTATTCGATGGAGTAGAGCGATTAACTTTTCGTGGCGTAAATCTGGATGATTACAAAGGATTTTTCGGATTGAGAAAGTTGGCTTTAGAACTGAAAAAGGAATTTCAGCCAGATTTTGTAGCGGATTTGCACAATGTTTTGCGCACTAAAATTCTGAGTTTTTTCTTCAAAAAAACCGCAACACTTGACAAAGGAAGAACTGAAAAAAAATTACTTACGAGAAAGGAAAATAAAGTTAAAAAACCACTGAAACCAACTACAGAACGTTATGCAGATGTTTTTAGAAAATTAGGTTTTACGCTGAAACTTTCTCATCAATTATTTCCAAAATCTCAACAAAAATCTGGAATTGGATTTGCTCCTTTTGCTCAACATGCAGGGAAAATGCTTCCCATTGAAAAATCTCTAGAATTGGTGAAAATTCTTTCTAAAAATCATCCAATTTATCTTTTTGGTGGCGGAAAAAAGGAAGTAGAAATTTTATCAAAATGGGAGCAAGAGATTGAAAATGTAAATTCTCTCGCTGGGAAACTTTCTCTAAAAGAAGAACTTCAGAAAATTTCGGAATTAGAACTCATGATTTCTATGGATTCTGCCAATATGCATCTCGCAAGTTTGGTAGGAACTAGAGTGGTTTCGGTTTGGGGAGCTACCCATTATTTCGCTGGCTTTTTAGGATACGGACAGTCCGAAAAAGATATTGTAGAAATTACAGATTTAGCGTGCAGACCTTGTTCTGTTTTTGGCAACAAACCTTGTTTCAGAGGCGATTATGCTTGCCTTAATCAAATAGAAATTTTAGAAATCTTGAAGAAAATTTAGATTTAAGTTAATTCATAATTTTTTTTTAAAACATCTAAGATGTTTTCTTAATGAACTTAATCCCTTAATAGAGACTTAATGTTTAAATTTTAATCTCAATAAATACTTGTATTTCTTATCTTTGCTCTATGCAAATTGTACTCATCGGTTCTGGAAATGTGGCATTTCACCTGGCAAAAGCTTTTACCGAAGCTCAAATTCCTATTTCTCAAATTTTTGGAAGAAATACCGCCGAACTTCAGAAAATTTCTGAGCAATTTTCCATTCCTTTTTCTACGGAAACGCTTGCTGATGCAGATTTGTACATTATTTCGGTGAGTGATTCTTCGATTGCTGAAGTTTCAACGCTCATCAAAAATGAAAATGCTTTGGTTGCACATACTTCTGGTTCGGTTTCACGTGAAGCATTGAGTGGAAATTACAGAAAATCAGTTTTTTATCCGCTTCAAACGTTTTCAAAATCTAAAAATTTAGACTATTCTAAAATTCCCTTTTTCATAGATGCAGAAAATGAAAATGATGAAGAAATTTTGAAAAATTTAGCTTCAAAAATTTCTAAAAATGTAATGTTCGCCAATGATGAAAAACGAAAATACATTCATTTGACAGCGGTTTTTGCGTGTAATTTTGTGAATCATTTGTACGCGAGAGCCAAAGAAATTTCTGATAGTCAAGGAATTCCGTTTGATTATTTTTTGCCATTGATTGACGAAACTACCCAAAAAATTCATGAATTAGAACCGAAATTAGCACAAACTGGACCTGCTATTAGAAATGATGAAAAAGTGCTAAAACTTCATGAATCTATATTAACCGATGAAGAAAAACTAAAAATCTATAAAACCTTAAACGAATCGATAAAGAAAATGTATCATTGATTTTAGATGTAAGATTTTAGATTTACGAATAACTTATTTCAAAATCTCAAATCTCAAATCTCAAATCTCAAATCGTAAATTTTATGAGTCATTTAGAAAAATTAAAAAATATAAAAGCCTTTGTTTTTGATGTAGACGGCGTTTTCACAGACGGTAGCGTTTATCTTTTACCAGAAGGAAATATGTGCAGAGTAATGAATGTTTTAGATGGTTTTGCAGTCGTAAAAGCATTGAAAAAAGACTATAAAATCTGCGTGATTACCGGTGGAGATGATCCCATGGTTCGTCACAGAATTCATTATTTAGGCATTACTGATTATTATGCAAAAGTGCATCATAAATTAGAAAAATTCGAAGAGTTTAAAGCCAAATACAATCTTCAAAACGAAGAAATTCTTACGATGGGAGATGATATTCCCGACATCAAAATGATGAAAATTTCTGGAATTTCGGCTTGTCCGCCCAATTCTGTTGCAGAAGTAAAAGAAATTTCGGACTATATTTCTCCTATTTACGGTGGAAAAGGCGCTGTAAGAGACGTGATAGAACAAGTCATGAAAGTGCAAGGAACTTGGATTGACGATGATACGCAGTCGATATAATTTGATGATGTGATAATTTGATGATGTGATAATTGATTAACTTTATAAATTCTCCTAAATCCTAAATCCTAAATCCTAAATCCTAAATGAAAATATTACTCGGCTCTAATTCACCCAGAAGAAAAGAACTTTTACAAAGTTTAGGCTTTGATTTTGAGGTGGTTTCTATAGATTGTGACGAAGTTTTTCCAGAAAATTTATCCGTAGAAAATATTGCAGGATACCTTTCGGAACTCAAAGCAGATGCTTATAGAAATTTAGAAAAAAATGAAATTTTGCTCACTTCTGATACCATTGTTACCTTTGAAGGAAAAGTTCTCGGAAAGCCTAAAAATAGGGAAGAAGCGGTAGAAATGCTTCAACATTTGTCGGGAAAAACACATCAGGTTTACACCGCAGTTTCATTTAAAAGTTCTGAAAAAATCATCACTAAAACAGATGTTGCTGATGTAGAATTTTCAGAAATTACTGACCAAGAAATCAATTTTTACATCGAAAATTATCATCCTTTTGACAAAGCAGGAAGCTACGGAATTCAGGAATGGTTAGGCATGGCAAAAATCTCGAAAATCAACGGCAGTTTTTACACGATTATGGGATTGCCAACACATTTGGTTTACGAAACTTTAAAAGATTTAGGTTTCTAAAAAATTCCTTATTTTTACTGAATGTTTTTATGCCTCAATCACAATAAATTGTGGCAATTTCAGTTATTAAAACACTCCATGAAAAAATATATACTTCTCACTTTAGGTTCTGCAGTTTTTTTGGCTTGTTCGCCAAGAAAAGATGGCTATTTGAACCGTAAATATCAGGGTTTCACCACTTTTTACAATGTTTTGTTCAATGGAGAAGAAGCGCTCAATGCCGAATTAAAACAGCGAGATAAATCTTATCGAGATAATTTTCATGCGCCTTACATTAAATTACTCACTTACGAAGAGCAAATTTCTTCTGCTCAAATGGAAAATTTAGGAGTTTCTGATAACGAAGAAGGAGTAGCGCCAGAAGATTTTTACAGAGATGACACCGAAACTGGAGCTTCTGTTGCCAATACTGGAGTGAGCACTTTAGAAATCGCAGAAATGAAGGCTCAAAAAGCCATTGATAAACATTCGATGATGTTTAAGGGCGTAGAAAAAAACAAAACTATTTTTGATGCTTATCTTGTATTAGCAAAAGCAAGATTGTTCCAAAATAAGCCTTTAGAAGCACTTGACGCACTGAATACAGTTCAAAAAATTTATAAAAAAGACAAAAGACTTTCTTTAGCCAAAGTTTACGAAGCCTACACTTACGGAAAAATGAAGGACTATTACCGTGCAGATGAAACCTTCCGTGAGTTGAAAGAAAATAAAAAACTCAATAAATCTGAGAAAAAATTACTCAGTATTTTCTATTCGGAAATGCTTTTAAACGCTGGTAAAAAAGAAGAAGCAGTAACTGAATTAGAAAGTGCTTATAAACTCAATAAAAACAAAAAATTAAGAAGCAGAATCGCTTTTCTTCGTGGACAAATCCTTGCCAATCTTGGTAAAAATGAAGAAGCGAGAGAAAGTTTCGTCACCGCTTATAAAAACGCCAGAAATTTTGAATTTGAAGTAAAATCTCAAGTAGAAATCGCCAAAACATTCAATGGAAAAGATGATGATTACGATGGCGCAAAAGAATATTTGGAAAAAATCAGCAAAAAAGGAACCTATGCTTCTAGAAAAAATGAATTCTATTATGCGCTAGGTTTAATGGCGAAAAAAGCTGGAAAAAAGGAAGAAGCACAAGAATTTTTCCAGAAATCTATTAAAGAAAAAGTATCTGATCCTCAAGTTCGAGGTTTGGCTTACTATGAAATAGGGAAGAAGTTTTTCGAAGATAATGACTATTTAAGCGCTGGAGTTTATTACGATTCTGCTTACGTTGCAATGAATTATGCCCCTGCAAAAGAAGAACTGAAATCGCTTACCGAAAACATAAAAGACATTTCTAAAAATTATTATCTCATCAAAAAGAACGACAGCGTTCTGAAACTTACTAAAATGTCTAATGATGAGCGAATTGCCTTTTTTAACAAACATATTGAAGGCATAAAAGCCAAAGAAGCAAAGGAAGAACTAGAACGTAAAAAAGCAGAAAAAGAAAGCAAAAACAGAGTAGAAACCGTAGATTTTTCATTGCTAGGAAATACAGACAACAACAATTCTTTCTTGGATTTTAATGGAAGTAAAGGCTTCTATTTTGCCAATCAAGCCAATATTTCTAAAGGCGAAAAAGAATTTAAGCAAATCTGGGGAAATAGAGCGCTTACCGATAATTGGAGAACTTCTACCAAAATGAATTCTATAGAAGATCTTAAAAATGAAGCACTCGGAATTACGGCTGCTCCAGATCCTAGAAGATATGAACCGGATTTCTACATTGAGAAAATTCCGACCAAAACAGAAGAAATTTTAGCGCTCAAAAAAGACAGAGATACGGCAAGTCTTGGTTTGGGAAGAATGTACGAAAACTTCTTTTCTAATACTTCTTTAGCCACCAAAACATTGTACGATTTGGTAGATTCTAAGACTGATGAAGAAACAGAATTGCAAGCATTGTATCAAATTTTTTCTATGAATTATGAAAAAAATCCTAATGCGGCAGAACGTGCGAAACAGTTGATTTTGGAGAAATATCCTTACACTTCTTATGCAGAATTTGTGAAAAATCCTAAAAAAGCAGATTTCACCACTTCTGATTCTGAGGTAGAAAAAATCTATACACAAGCTTTTACTCTTTACTCCGAAGAAAAATTTGAGGATTCTAAAAAATTGATTGAAGAGACTTTACAGAAATATCCAAAAGATGTTTTGGTTCCTAAATTTACCTTGTTGAATGCCTTTAACACAGGAAAAACTGCAGGAAAAGAAATCATGATTCTTCAACTAGAACAATTAATGCTGAATTATGCGAAAACTCCTGAAGGTATAAAAGCGAAGGAAATGCTTCAATATCTGAAAAGCGATATAAAAGTGGAACAGTTTGATGATAATGGAAATCCTATTTCACCGAAAAATGAACCATCAGTTGCGCCTCAGAATGTGAATTCTAGCTCTACAAATCCTGAAAGAATTCAGCAAAATAATTCTAAACAAAGGAATTTGCAAGAAATGCAACAAGATGATCCGCTGCAACCAAAAGATTTAAAACCTAAAAAATAAGCAGTTTTCTCAACGCAAAGTTTAAATTTTTACACTCTTTAACAGAGTGAGCAAAGTTTTTTTGCTTTGGCGAATGAAAAAGCAAACGCTTAAAAGGCGAATTTATTCGCTTCTTTGCTTTCTTATTCTTATACCAATTTTTAAGAAATCTTTGCGTGATAAATAGGAAGGATTGAAGAAAGATTAAGATTTCTTCTTTACCCCGTGGAAATCTTTTAAATAAAACGGCTCGAAATAAGCCACGTCTTCAAAATCTTGTCGGTTGAACTTCTCCACCGATTTTTTGATGAGATATTTCGCAGATGGATAGACATTTTCGTTAAAATCTGCTCCAGAAATTTGTAAAATCTCTTGCGCTTTTTTGGCTCCATCTCCTACGAAAAGGATTTTTTTTCCTTCTAATTCTTTGAAAGATTGTTCGTCTAAGATTTTTGCTTCTGTCTCCGTCAACATCTCCCCTGAATTTCCATCAAAAACGGCGCAATAAACCTCCATTCTTCTTGCGTCGATTAATGGAATGATTATATCATAGTTTTGACCTAAAAACGGCTCTACCATCGTTTCCAGAGAATTGACAGCAATGAGAGGAACTTTCAAACCATAACAAAAACCTTTTGCCGAAGCTGCGCCAATTCTAAGACCTGTGTAAGAACCTGGACCTTTTCCTAATGAAACCGCTTCAATATCTTTCAGAGAAATTTCTGCGCCTTCTAAAGCCCATTCTGCAAAAGTGTGTAGCGATTCTGACTGTTTATAGTTTTCTGAAACTTCTTCGCAAAGACATAATAATTCTTCGCCATCAGAAATAGCAACTGAACAGTTTTTAGACGAGGTTTCTATATGGAGGATTTTCATTTTTTGATGTGATAATTTGAAAATGTGATGATGTGATAATTTTTGCAAAGATAATCAACGAATCATCACATTAACAAATCAACATATTATTTACGGTGAATCGTTCTCGGTTCTGCTTGTGCTTTTGGATAAATGCATAATTCTGCAATAGAAACTCTTTCTGGTGCATTTACACAATACGAAATCGCATCTGCAATATCTTCTGCTTTCAGTGCTTCATAACCTGCATAAACATTAGCAGCACGTTGTTCATCTCCTTTGAATCTTACTTTAGAAAAATCAGTTTCTACAGCTCCTGGTTGGATATTAGTCACTTTGATTCCAAATTCTGTAAGTTCTAAACGCATTCCTTCGGAAATAACGTCTACAGCGCGTTTTGATGCACAATACACCACACCGTTTGCATACGTTTGTCTCGCAGCAACCGAAGAAATATTGATGATATGACCTGTATTTCTTGCTTTCATGATTTTAATAATCGGTTGAGAAACATAAAGCAGTCCTTTTACATTTCCATCCATCATTGCATCCCAATCTGCAATATTTCCTTCGGAAATAGATTCTAAACCATGAGCATTTCCAGCATTATTGACTAAAACATCTATGTTTTTCCATTCTTCTGGAAGCGAATGGATGGCATTTTCCAATTCTTCTTGGTTTCTTACGTCAAAAACCAAGCTGTACACTTCTGTAATATTGCTTAATTCAATTTGTAATTGCTCTAAAACTTCTTTTCTACGACCACAAATAATCAATCTATGACCTTGTTTAGCAAAAATTTCTGCGGTAGCTTTTCCTATTCCTGAAGTTGCACCGGTGATGAATATTGTTTTCATTTTAATATTTTTTTCTCGCGGATTTAGCAAATTATGCTGATTTTATAATTAATTTTTAAAAAATTTCTGCATAATCAGCACATAATGCGAGAGTTAATTCGCATCAAATGCTTCAAAAGCGTCTTCTAAATGTGAAATTTTAAGTTTTCCTGTTTCGTCTGGAAGGACAGAGATAATATCAAACCTGACTTCTTTGTCTATATTTAGAGATTTTAGGTATTCGTCTGTGGCAGAAACGATGGATTTAATTTTCTTTTTGGTCACCGCTTCATGAGGTTCCATAAAAATATCTGTTCCTCTCGCTTTCACTTCTATCACTACGATTTTCCCTTCAAATTCTGTAATAATGTCTATTTCCGCTTTTTGATAACGGAAGTTTTTGGCTAAGATTTTATAGTTTTTTTCGACTAAAAATTGCTCTGCCAATTCTTCTGCGAGTTTTCCAAAATCATTGTGTTCTGCCATAAATGAGTTCCGAGTTTCGTGTTCCGAGTTTAATTTACTAAAATTCTACTTTTACCTTTTCCTCAACCTCAATTTTAACTTTTGCTCCAATAATTAGTGGTCTATTGTCAAAAATATGTCCATTTGGAAAGCCAAAAAGAGTAGGAAAGTTGTATTTTTTGATTCTTTGAGCAATGATTTCGTAAGCAAATTCGTCAAAAGCTTCCTCGTAGTTTTTATTTTCTTTTGCATCGCCCATATTGGTCATTCCACCGATAATTAAGCCTTTAATTTTTCTGAAAACTCTTGCCAAATCAAGGCTTATCAACATTCTGTCAAGTGCATAAAAATTCTCGCCAATGTCTTCTATAAAAAGAATTTTATCTTTGAAATCAAATGAATACGGAGTTCCCAAAAGTGCGTAAATCAAAGCTAAATTTCCACCAATGAGTTCTCCTTCAGCTTTTCCGTTTTTATTAAGTTGATGTTTTTCTACGGAATATTGAATTTTTTTTCCTTCTAAAATTTTTAAAATATCTTCATAGCTTCCTTCAGAAACCCCGAAACTAGCTGTTTTAACGGTTTGTCCGTGAATAGAAGCGAAATTATTCTTCAGTAAATAACTGTTAATGACTGTATTATCAGAATAACCAATATACCATTTCGGATTTTGCCTGAATTCTGAAAGTTTGAGATGTCTTAATAAATGCTGACAACCGTAACCACCTCTTGAAGCCCAAATTGCTGAAATTTCTGGGTTATTGAAAGCCCAATTTAAATCCTGAATTCTTTCTTTTTCGGTTCCGGAATAGTTGTAACCGTTTTCAAATTTTCCTAAAGTATTTTTACCAAGAATAGGTTCGTAGCCTTTTGATTTTATCAAATTGATGGTGCTCTGAAGTGATGCTTCTTCTACAAATCCTGCAGGAGAAATAATGGCTATTTGGTCACCTTTTTTTAAAGTTTTAGGAAAAATAATATTTTTCATTTTGCTTTTTGGTAGAGGATTTCTTTGCTTTCTGCTTCTTCTAAACGCTTATCAAACTGATTGAATTTTTTATAACTCTGCAGAAAGATGAAAAAACTAAAAATAATGAGAATAATTCCTACAGTTTTTCTGATTTTATTGGCTAAATTTTGGGTCAATTTATAGTGAAATTGCTTGGCTAATAATATTTTGAGTAAATCTATCACAAGATAAGTCGCAATCACTAAACTGATGTAGAGCAAGAAATTCTGTAAATCTGGATATTCATTTCTCACCGAAATTACGGTAACCAACCAAAATAAAATAACGCCTACATTCAGAATGTTGAACAAGAAACCATTTACAAAGGTTTTGAAATAATTTTGACTGATGATTTTTTTCTCATTAGCAACGTGCATTTGAGTTTTGGTAAGCATCATAAAAATACCATAAACCAAAATAATAAGCGCTGTAATTCTGTAAAATCCTGGATGTTTGTCTATAAGTTCTACCAAGTCTGCGCTGGCAAAATAAGCAGCTACAATACACAAAATATCTGCAGTAATCACGCCTAAATCTAATGCCAATGCATGACGGTGACCTCTACAAAAACTAGTCTCAATCAATAAAAAGAATATTGGTCCTATAAAAACAAGACTCAACATAAATCCTAATCCGATTGCCGAAAGTATAAGTTCAAGCATTTAACAAAGGTAAGAAATAAGTATTTAAAGATTAATATTTTTTAAAACTTTGCTTGTAGTTTGAACTAAAATCTTACAAATTTTAAAGTTAATTCTTTGCGATTTATAGTATTAATCCACCACTTTAAAATCTAATTGTTTTGCCACCAAATTCGCTTTCACCACTTTAATTTTTATTGTGTCCCCTAATTGATAGGTTTTACCTGTTCTCATTCCTACGATAGAATGGGTTTTAGCTTCGTGGAAGTAAGAATCATCCATTAAATCACGCAATTTAATTAAACCTTCTGCGCCGTTTTCTGGAATTTCTACCCAGAATCCAAAGTCTGCAGTTCCAGAAATCACGCCTTCGAAAATTTCTCCTACATGTTTTTCCATGAATTTTACTTGCATAAATTTAATAGAATCTCTTTCTGCATCTGATGCGAGACGTTCCATATCACTGCAATGTTTGCAATATTCTTCGTATTCTGCAGCAAAAGGAGATTTTCCACCATCTAAATAATGCTGTAACAAACGATGAGCGATTAAATCCGGATATCTACGAATAGGAGAGGTAAAGTGCGAGTAATATTCGAATCCTAAACCGTAATGCCCAATAGGATTGGTAGAATAAACAGCCTTACTCATGCTTCGCATGGCAAGAGTTTCAATCATGTTTTCTTCACCTTTTCCTTTTACATCTCGCAATAAATTATTGAGAGATTCTGCTACTTTTTTAGAATTGGCAAGGTTCATTTTGTATCCAAAAGTTCCTACGAATTCTCTCAAAGCTTCTAATTTTGTAGGATTAGGATCATCGTGAACTCTATATACAAAAGTATTTCCCGTAGTTTCACCTTTTCTGGTCAATGAAACAAATTCAGATACTTTTCTATTGGCTAAAAGCATGAATTCTTCAATCAAATGATTAGAATCTTTGCTAATTTTAAAATAAACACCAATAGGTTCATTATTTTCGTCTAAATTGAATCTTACTTCACTTCTGTCAAATGTAATTGCTCCATTTTTAATTCTATTTTTTCTTAGAATTTTAGCGAGTTTATCTAATACCAGTATTTCTTCTGCTAATTCTCCTGTTTTCGTTTCAATTCGTTCTTGCGCTTCTTCATAGGTAAATCTTCTGTCTGAATGAATAACCGTTCTTCCAAACCATTGATTCTGAACTTCAGCTTTGTCATTCAATTCAAAAACTGCTGAAAATGTGAATTTATCTTCATTGGGACGAAGCGAACAAACATCATTACTCAAAACTTCTGGAAGCATGGGAACAACTCTGTCTACCAAATATACAGAAGTGGCTCTGTTATAAGCTTCATCATCTAAAATGGTTCCCGGTCTTACGTAATGCGAAACGTCTGCAATGTGAACACCAATTTCCCAGTTTCCATTTTCTAATTTCTGTAAAGAAAGAGCATCATCAAAATCTTTTGCATCTTTTGGGTCAATGGTAAATGTGAGAATTTTACGCATATCTCTGCGTTTTTTCACTTCTGCAGCGGTAATTTTTCTATCAATTTTATCTGCTTCAGCTTCTACTTCTGGTGGAAATTCATAAGGTAAACCATATTCCGCGAGAATAGAGTGGATTTCAGTTTCATGTTCACCAGGAAGTCCCAAAACTTGGATAATTTCGCCTTCTGGATTTTTAGAATTCGCATCCCAATTCAGCATTTTTACTACTACTTTTTCGCCATCTTTAGCGCCATTTATTTTATTTTTTGGGATAAAGAAGTCGTTATTGATTTGTTTTTTGTCAATGACTACAAATCCAAAATCTTTATGCGGAACAAACTGAAAAGTTCCTACAAAAGTATCATTTGCACGTTCTAGAACTTCTAAAACTGAGCCTTCTAATTTCTTACCTTTAAAATGATAGGTGACGATAAGAACCGTGTCTCCTTGCAACGCATCTTTTACATTTTTTTGATGAATAAAAACATCATCTTCTATTCCTTCTACTTTTACATAGGCATTTCCATTGGCTGCAAAATCGATAACTCCGGTTAACGTATCGGTAATTTGAAGGTTTACAATATATTTATTCTTCTCCGTTTCCTTAATTTTATCTTCGGCTTTCAATTTATGAAGTGCCTGAATGACGAGTTCTCTTTGTCTAGGATTTTTATATTCTATTCCGTCTGCAATCTGTTTGTAATTATATATTTTAGACGCTTTTTTATTCATAAAACGCAGAATGAGCTTCCCAATATCGCGAAGTTTCTGGTCTTGTTTTTGTGATTTATGTTGTTGTTTCATATATGTTTTAGTGTTTTTTTAATTTTTATAAATTTAAATAAAAATCTCCAACTTTCGTCGGAGATGGTTTTATTTACAAGTGATTTTATCAACTCTGTTCTGATGTCTTCCTCCTTCGAAATCGGTGGTGAGAAATTTCTCTATGATTTCTAGCGCCAATTCTTTGGCAATAAATCTGGCAGGCATTGCTACCATATTACAATTATTATGTTGTCGAGATAATTCTGCAATTTCTGGCATCCAAGCTAGAGCACATCTTATTCCTTGGTGTTTATTAGCACTTAATTGTACACCTTGTCCGCTTCCACAAAATAAAATTCCAAATTCACAATCTCCGTTTTCTACAGCACTTGCAGCAGGATGTACAAAATCTGGATAGTCTACAGAATCTAAACCATGGGTTCCAAAATCTACCAATTCATATTTTCCTTCTAATTGTTTTTTTGCAAATTCCTTGTATTCATAGCCTGCGTGATCTGCGGCGATTGCTATTTTTTTCATTTTATTCTTATTATTTCTACAAAATTAACACTTTAAATGTGAATTGTGGATTAAATTTTAAAATCGATTTTTTAAATGAGCTTTAAAATCAAGTGTTTAAGAAAATCTTGGCAAATTACTTTTAATTGTATCATCCTAATTTACAGTATTTTAAGATAATGTTACACAATTATTAACAGAATGTTAATTACTATGTTTAAAACTTCTGCTAAATAAAATAAAAAGTTAAAGAATTTTTGTGTAATAGAAAAAATCTTGCAAGATTATAGATTTTGTTTATCTATTTTTTTGAGGTCAAATTCTTTAGTTTTTCCATAACATGTTTTTCAATATATGCATGAAATAAGAGATATTAACATTTGTTAGTAAACTTATTATTTATTTGATTATTAATCTATTATAATATGGAAAACTTATGAATTGTACTACAACTCTTTCCGTAAAAAAATTAGAAAATAGTTTTCCCCATTATTCACAACTACAACAATAGTATTCACTTCTTTTTTTATTAAAAAGAAGAAAATATGTTAGAAAATGTTTTTCGTCAGTTTGTGGAAATTTTTCTCAGGATTTTTCTTTTTGCCATTTTAGAAATCTTAAATTTGTAAAGCTTTAAAAAAAGCAGAATAATCTAAAAACTTTAAAAAGAAAAAAATTTATGAAAACCATTAATGATATCAATTTCGCTGGAAAAAAAGCATTAATTAGAGTAGATTTCAATGTACCTCAAGATGAAAATAAAAAAGTAACCGATAATACAAGAATAGTTGCTGCTAAAGCTACCATTGATAAAATCTTAAATGATGGCGGTTCTGTAATTATCATGACGCATCTTGGTAGACCAAAAGGTAAAGTAAACCCAGAGTTTTCTCTTTCTCAAATAGTAGATGAAGTTTCTAAAGTTCTAGGTAAAGAAGTGAAATTTGCTTCTAATTGTATCGGTGAAGTTGCGGAAAAAGCTGCTGCAGAGCTTCAACCAGGAGAAATTCTATTGTTAGAAAACCTTAGATTTTATAATGAAGAAGAAGCTGGAGATGAAGAATTTGCAGGAAAATTAGCAAAATTAGGAGATGTATATGTAAATGATGCGTTTGGTACGGCTCACAGAGCTCATGCTTCTACTGCTGTAATTGCTAAATTTTTCCCTTCAACTAAATTTTTCGGTTTATTGATGGCTAAAGAATTAGAAGCGATAGATAAAGTATTAGGAAGTGGAGAAAAACCTGTAACTGCTATTTTGGGTGGTTCTAAAGTTTCTACTAAAATTACCATTATTGAAAATATTTTACCAGCTGTTGATAATTTAATTATCGGAGGTGGAATGTCTTTTACTTTTATTAAAGCTTTAGGCGGAAATATCGGAACTTCTTTATTAGAGGCTGATAAAATGGATTTGGCTTTAGAAATTTTAGAAAAAGCTAAATTAAATAATGTAAAAGTTTTCTTACCTGTAGACGTAATTGCTGCAGATGAATTTAATAATGATGCTCACAGAGAAGAGGTAGATATTTATCACATTCCAGAAAATATGATGGGAATGGATGCAGGATCTAAAACTAGAGAAATCTTCCATGATGTGATTATGAATTCTAGAACTATCCTTTGGAACGGACCAATTGGAGTTTTTGAAATGGAGAATTTCTCAGCTGGAACTAAAGCTTTAGGAGACAGTATAGACGAAGCTACACAATTAGGAGCTTTCTCTTTAGTTGGAGGTGGAGATTCTGTTGCTTTTGTAAAACAAAACGGATATGCAGACAAAGTTTCTTATGTTTCAACTGGAGGAGGTGCTATGTTAGAATCTTTAGAAGGTTTAGAACTTCCAGGAGTTGCTGCGATTAATAATTAATTTTGTTTGAATTAGACACAAAATCTAGATTAATAATAATAGGAATGATTTTCGTTCCTATTATTTTAATTTTAGTTATAAGTGAAATTACTGGTTTAACAGAAAAACAGTATAAAGAAGAAATTTTAAAAAATAATTATAAGGCAAAAATTGATTGTATTTTTATAGATAGATATAATCACTCAGAACCTACTATTCTTCTAGATAACAAAAAAACTATTTCCAATTATTTTATTTTTGAAAAAAATAGGATTAGAATTGGAGATAGTTTAATTAAATCAAAAAATTCATTTTTTATTATCCATAAACGAAATGATTCAATTTAAAAAAAGTGAACATTTACAAATAAAAAATCTTCAGAAATTTTTCTGAAGATTTTTTTGTTTTATTAAAAGGGAAGTTTTTTTTAATAATTAAATTTCCAAAAACTTGAAATTTTAATCAAAAGAGCTGAAAATTGACTTTCACAAATAGCTTAAAAATCGATTTTCTAGATTTTTTTGATAATATATACCAAACTTGAAAATTCTCCGTTTTTTGATGCTTTTATGTTAGAAATCGCTCCAAGAATTCCTCCAAAAATCCAAAAAAGTGGATTTTTCTTATATTTTTCACTCAAAATTGAAATGTAATAAGAATCGAGTAGGAGAGGTTTGATTTTTTCTAATTTCCAATTTTCGGTGTTGAAAAATTTTTCCATTCCTTTTTTTGAGAAATGAAAAATATGACGAGGTACATCATAAGCTGCCCAAAAATCTTTATAATATTTAGCATCGTAAGAAGTACAGTTGGGAACCGCAATTATTAAATGCCCGTTTGATTTTAATTTGTCATAAAATAATGAGAGTATCTCAGTCTGATTTTCTATATGTTCGAAAACATGCCAAAGTGTAATTACATCTAAACTACCATTTTCTATTTCATTTAAATTTTCTATAAACTTTGTTTTGGTAGTTTTTTGTTTGGCAAAATTTCTGGCAGCGTCACTTGGTTCATATCCCAAAGTTTGAACATCATTTTCTATATGTTTCAAAAATTCACCGGCACCGCAACCATAATCTAGAACCTTAGCTTTTTCAAAACTTACAGAAGAAAGAATATTTCTTTTATAATTGAGATTAAAAGATTGGGCAAATTTGTAAATTTTTTCTTTTAATGAATTAGAATCTTGGTGATGAGAGATATAATCTTTACTCTCATAATATTTACCTAAATTTTCGGGAATAGGGTAGGTTTTGAAAATTCCTTCTATTTCAGTTTCTTTAATTTCAAAAATTTCTTTGCTTAAAAAATGATCTTTTATTTTCATGTTTAATTTGCTAATCCAATCTAAATTTATTACAAATTTCAAAAATGTTTCACGTGAAACATTTTACTTTTATCTTCCTAAATAAATAAGCAATACATTAATATCTGCTGGAGAAACACCAGAAATCCTTCCGGCTTGTGCAATGGTTTTAGGTTGAATTTTATTGAGCTTTTGTTTTGCTTCAGCGGAAAGAGATGAAATTTTAGAATAATCAAAATCTTCTGGAATTCTAATGGTTTCTAATCTTTGTAATTTAGCTACATTATCTCTTTCTTTTTCTATATAACCTTTGTATTTAATATTGATTTCTGCCTGTTCTTTTTGCTCTTCATTATACTGTTCTACTTTTTCTTTGATGAAATCGATTGCAGTTAATTTTTCTAAGGAAAGATTAGGTCTGGTAAGAATTTGTGCAGCTCTGTACGCTTGGTCTACCGGTGAACTTTCATTAGCTTCTAGAATAGGATTGATAATACCAGGTTTTAAAGAAGTTTCTCTCAAAAATTCTTCAAGTTCAGAAGATTTAGCAACTTTTTCTTCCATATTTTTTAACCTTTCTTCTTTAGCTAAACCAAGATTGTAAGCTTTTTCTGTAAGTCTAATATCAGCATTATCTTGTCTTAAAAGCAGTCTGTATTCTGCTCTAGAAGTAAACATTCTGTATGGTTCTTCGGTTCCTTTGGTGATTAAATCATCTATTAAAACTCCGATATATGCTTCATCTCTGCTAAGAACAAATTCATCTTTTTCGTGAGCTTTATTATGAGCATTAATTCCTGCCATTAAACCTTGTCCTGCAGCTTCTTCGTAACCAGTAGTTCCATTAATTTGACCAGCAAAATAAAGGTTTTCTATCAGTTTAGTTTCCAAAGTATGTTTTAATTGAGTAGGAGGGAAGTAATCATATTCTATAGCATAACCAGGTCTGAAAATTTTAGCTTTTTCAAAGCCAGGAACATGATGTAATGCCTTCAATTGTACATCTTCTGGTAATGAAGAACTGAAGCCATTTACATAAACTTCTACAGTATTCCAACCTTCAGGTTCAGCAAATAATTGATGACGATTTCTTTCCGCAAAACGATTTATTTTATCTTCAATACTTGGGCAATATCTTGGTCCAATACTTTGGATAGTACCATTAAACATTGGAGATTTATCAAATCCAGTTCTTAAAATTTCGTGTACAGTTTCATTAGTATAAGTAATGTAACAACTGCGTTGTTTCTTCAATTTAGGGGTATCTAAATAACTGAATTTTTGTGGATTTTTATCTCCTGCTTGTTCTTCCATCTTAGAATAATCAAGGCTTCTTCCGTCTACACGAACTGGAGTTCCCGTCTTCATTCTACCAGCTTCAAAACCTAAATCTACCAATTGTTCGGTAATTCCATAGGCTTTTGGTTCACCCATTCTTCCTCCTCCTAATTGTTTGTCACCAACGTGAATGAGTCCATTTAGGAAAGTTCCATTCGTTAAAACCACAGATTTTCCTTTAATTTCTATACCTAAAGAAGTAATTACGCCTTCTGCTTTTCCATTATTGATGATTAAAGATTTCACCATATCCTGAAAAAAATCAAGATTTGGTGTATTTTCTAGAACATATCGCCATTCTTCTGCAAATTTCATTCTATCATTTTGTGTTCTAGGAGACCACATTGCAGGTCCTTTTGAAAGGTTGAGCATTTTGAATTGTATGGCAGATTTATCTGCTACAATTCCGCTAAAACCACCCATTGCATCTATTTCTCTTACAATTTGACCTTTTGCAATACCACCCATTGCTGGATTACAAGACATCTGTCCGATGGTTTGCATATTCATCGTAATAAGCATGGTTTTAGAACCTAGATTAGCAGCAGCAGCAGCAGCTTCGCAACCAGCGTGGCCAGCTCCTACTACGATTACATCATATGTTTCGTTAAATAACATTTATATCTATTTATAAATTTTCTATTATTTTCAAATGTTTCACGTGAAACATTGTATAAATTTTCTACAAATTACGGAGTGTAACTAGCCCCGATTGACTCCAAATTAATTTATTTTTCAATTTGAGTCGTCTAAACTCGTTCCTCGCTTTGAAGCATTTGTTTGAACTCTTTTTATATTTTTTGTCTGGGCAAAAAGCATCTGGAAAATATAAAAAAGCGAGTGCGGAAAGCGGGAATAGCTTCTAAAAATTTTATTCTGTTTTCAATGACAAATAAAAATCTTCTTTTGCACGCATTGTTTTTTGTTCTTCTTCGGTTTTATCTTTATAACCACAAAGGTGAAGAATGCCATGTGCAATGACTCTTTTCTTTTCTTCTTCGTAATTTTTTGAAATAAGACTAGCATTGTCCTTAATTCGCTGCAAAGATACAAAAATCTCTCCTGAAATGGTTTTTCCACGAACTTGGTCGAAAGTAATGATGTCTGTATAATAATCATGGTCTAAAAAATCTTGATTGATTTTGAGCAAATATTCATCATCACAGAAAATATAATTGATTTCTCCGAGTTTTTTTCCTTCGGAAATAATAATATTTTCGATCCAATTTTTAAGATTTTCGTCTATATTTTCGTCTATATTTTCGTAAAAAAAGTGTATCATTAATTTATTTTTTTAGAACCAGTGACCAAGAACTACTGCTATAATTCCTGGTTTATCTTTAAAGGCATTGCTATAATTTATTTTGATTTGTCCGAACGGAGAATCATATCCTGCAGTAATTCCAAAAGAAGAGTAATTAATTTTGATGAAATTTGCATCATTAAAATTATCAAACAAATTTCCTACACTTAGACTTGCCGTTACATAATAATTTTTCATAAAGTTAAACTGAAAATCATTTCCAACGGTGAAAACATTATTGTTGCTGGCTTCTCCAAATTCGTAACCGTTAAATCTAACGAAGTTTACCAAATTTTGCTCAAATATACCTCCAAGGTGATATTGATAAAAATCGTCTACTGCGTTAAAGGAAATTCCATAAAAAGTTCTCAATCTATAGGTGAGGAATTTTGTAATAGGAAAATTACCTCTGATATCTGCCTTTATTTGAAAAGATTTTTCTTTTGTACCACTTTCTATAAAATCATAAGATTTAGCTTCTATATAGGTATAGTAGCCTTTTTTAGGGAAAGATTTGCTATCTTGAGTATCTCCTTTTAAAAATGCATAAGGATTTAAGTAATCAGCTTTTCTCGTATCTCCCGTAAAAAGATTTTTACCATTGAAAACATCATAACTTATACCGCCTCCAATAGCAAACTTATTTTTCCAAGTAGATTGTATAAATAGTTCTGTTCTATACCAATTCCAAGTTTCATAAGCTAATTTATCTTGTGATTTAAGGTCAAAACTCATTCCGGAAGCATTAAGTCCAATACCAGGAATATAACCATTATCTATAAAATAGTTTACATAATATCTAGATTTATCTCCAAAAACTCCGTCAATAGAAATACTCGAATTTTTAAATAAAAGTCTTTTTACTGTAATATTTGCAAGTAAGCCAGACTTAAAAATATCATCGTAATGCAAACCAAATTTTAAGAATAATCTGTTGTTATCTTCGGTTACAAAAAGTTTTAAAACGTTTTTATTATCTTTTTGGATAATTTCATAATTAATTATTTTATAATTATTGGTGGCATATAGTTTATCAATCATTTTATTGATGGAACCATACGTTTGAGATGAGGGCAATTTTAGCGTCATTTTACCAATAATATAGTCTTTGTCATATATTTTATTGTTTTCTACTTCTATATCGTCTATTTTATAGATATTAGAAAAAATAGGGTTGACGGGCATCCTAAGATTATCAAAATTCTTTTTAGGGAGTTTATCTAGAATTTCCAGATATTTCATGGCTTCTGTGTAGCCAGATTTTAGAATTTTGGCTTTATCATCAAAACTGGTTACTCCTAAACCTTCAAGATTAGGTTTTATATTTACGTCCGTAAATTTTATTTGATTTTTGGTTTCTTCTACAATCCCAAAATCAATGATTTGATTCAAAATATCTACAATACTGTTAATTTTATCTCTTTTATTAAGTCCTTGATTTAAATCTACACCGATTACAATGTCTATTCCCTTCTTCTTTAGAAATTCTGAAGGATAATTCACCGTCATTGCTCCGTCTACATAAATACTATCGCCTATTTTCACAGGATCCATTAATGAGGGAAATGCAGAACTTGCCAAAATAGATTCTGAGAGATCTCCGTTTTCAAAAATTTTGATTTTTCCAGTTTCTAAATTGGTCGCTACACACATGAAAGGTATTGGTAACTTGCTGAAATCGTTTATATTAGATACATTTTTGAATAATTCTT
>DITA01000149.1:0-4515 GCA_002422665.1 Flavobacteriales bacterium UBA6196 | reverse complement strand
CTGCTCTAGGTGCACTTAACGGTGAGCCAAAATGGGTTGAAACTGTAGAAGCTCTTATGGATGCTGTTGATAACTGGATTGAATTACCAGTTAGAGATCAAGATAAGCCATTCTTAATGCCAATCGAAGATGTATTCTCTATTACAGGTAGAGGTACTGTAGCAACTGGTAGAATTGAATCAGGTGTTATCAATACAGGTGATCCAGTAGACATCGTAGGTATGGGTGATGAGAAGTTAACTTCTACTATCACTGGTGTTGAGATGTTTAGAAAAATCTTAGATAGAGGTGAAGCTGGTGATAACGTAGGTCTATTATTAAGAGGTATCGAGAAAACTGACATCAAGAGAGGTATGGTAATTGCTAAGAAAGATTCTGTGAAACCACACAAGAAATTCAAAGCTGAGGTTTACGTTCTTTCTAAAGAAGAAGGTGGTAGACACACTCCATTCCACAACAAATATCGTCCTCAGTTCTATGTAAGAACTACTGACGTAACAGGTGAAATCTTCTTACCAGAAGGTGTAGAGATGGTAATGCCTGGTGATAACTTAACTATCACTGTAGAATTGTTACAACCAATCGCTCTTAACGTAGGTCTTAGATTTGCGATCAGAGAAGGTGGTAGAACAGTAGGTGCTGGTCAGGTTACTGAAATCTTAGATTAATCATCTTAAATAAATAAAGCTTCCGTAAGGAAACTTACGAAGCTTTTTTAACTACGGGCATCGTCCAATGGTAGGATACCGGTCTCCAAAACCGTTGATCAGGGTTCGAATCCTTGTGCCCGTGCAAATATAAATTATGAACTCACTTATCAATTTTTTAAAAGATTCTTATTCAGAATTTAGATATAAAGTAGAATGGCCAAAGTGGGCTGATTTACAATCTTCTACAATAGTAGTGGCTGTAGCTACTGTTATATTAGCATTGTTTACTTTCGGAGTAGATTCATTATTTAGTACAGCTATTAAAAATATATTAGCAATTTTCATAGGTTTCTTTAATTAAAAATTTTTCCATGAGCGATTTAAAATGGTATGTATTAAAAGCTATTAGTGGCCAGGAAAATAAAGTTAAGGCCTACGTTGAGAGCGAAGTTAAAAGATTAAATCTTGAAGCTTACGTTACT
The DNA here is from genome assembly GCA_002422665.1 of Flavobacteriales bacterium UBA6196. Classification (GTDB taxonomy): domain Bacteria; phylum Bacteroidota; class Bacteroidia; order Flavobacteriales; family Weeksellaceae; genus Cloacibacterium; species Cloacibacterium caeni_C. The sequence continues at coordinate 3,383 of DITA01000149.1, read as the reverse complement.
CAAGTAGTTATTCCTATGGAAAAAGTAATCCAAGTAAGAAATGGTAAAAAAGTGCCTAAAGAAAAGCCTTTTTACCCTGGTTACTTAATGGTAGAAGCTAATTTGATAGGAGAAATCCCACATATTATTAAAAATTTACCTGGTGTAATTTCTTTTTTAAGTCTTACAAAAGGAGGTGATCCTGTTCCGATGCGTAAATCTGAAGTAAACAGAATGCTTGGTAAAATGGATGAACTTTCTGAATTTGCTACTGAAATGGAAATTCCTTTCGTAGTAGGAGAAAGTGTAAAAGTAATCGATGGTCCTTTCAATGGATTCAATGGTACTGTAGAAAAAATCTTAGAAGACAAGAAGAAATTAGAAGTTTCTGTAATGATTTTCGGTAGAAAAACTCCTATGGAACTTTCTTACATGCAAGTAGAAAAATTGTAAAATTTATCATATACAATATAATGAGCCACTCTGATTAGAGTGGCTTTTTTTGTGGATAAGTCTTTCTGAAAATGCCCTCTTTTGTCGTGCAATCTTTCTAATTTTACACTCTCATTTTTGGCGTTTAATTCTTCTAAATTTCTTCTATTATGTTTGCGCTATTAGACTGTAATAATTTTTTTGTGAGTTGTGAAAGAGTTTTAGATTCTTCTTTACAGGAGGTTCCAGTCGTGGTTTTGTCTAATAATGACGGATGTGTAGTGTCTAGAAGTAACGAGGCAAAAGCTTTAGGAATTCCTATGGGAGCGCCAGTTTTTAAGTATAGAGAATTGTTTGAGCAACATGGAGTGAAATGCTTCTCCGCTAAATTTGAATATTACAATTTCAAAAGTCAACAAGTTTCTGCGATTGCCAGTGAGTTTTCTCCCAATTTTGAAATTTATAGTATAGATGAATTATTTCTAGATTTTCATGGGTTCAAATATTTCAATTTGGACGAGTATTCTCAAAATATCAAAGACCTTATTTTACAGAAAACAAAAATTCCCGTGAGTATAGGAATTGCACCTACCAAAACATTGGCAAAAGTAGCCAATAGAATTGCCAAGAAATATCCGGAAAAATTTCAAGGAGTTTGCACACTTGATACTCCAGAAAAAATAGAAAAAGCACTTCAGTGGTTAGAGATTGGTGATGTTTGGGGAATTGGTAGAAGATTGGGGAATAAGATGAAAGACGCTGGCGTTTATAAAGCGGCAGATTTGCTCAAAAAACCAGAAATTTGGGTTAGAAAATTGATGGGAATTCACGGCGTGAGAATGATTAATGAATTAAAAGGAATTAAACAATTAGAACTTGATTCTCCTTCTAAAAAACAATCTATTGCTACTACCAGAAGTTTTATGGAGATGATATCTGATAAAGAAATGCTGAGAGAACGCGTAGAAACCTTTGCTTTCTCTTGTGCCGAAAAGTTAAGGAAACAAAACAGTTGTTGTAAAGTGATTTCTGTATTTCTACAAACGAATAGATTTAGAAAAGATTTACCAGAATATAAAAACGGATTTTCTGTGGTTTTGCCTAACCCAAGTAGTTCTTCTATTGTTTTGTCTAAAGCAGCAAATGCTATTTTTGAAGCCATTTATAAAGATGGTTTTTTGTATAAAAAAGCGGGCGTAATTGTTTCTGATTTTGTGCCAGAAAATCAACGATTGATTAATATTTTTGAAGAAGATGTAGAAAATAAACACCTTCCGATTATGAAAGCCATGGATTCTCTCAACAAAAAATATGGCAAAAATAAAATACGATTGGCCTCACAAAACGGAAAACCTACCTACGAAAGAAAACTGCTATCAAAAGAATATGAAGAATTTCTGAAAAGCAATACTTTACCCGAAGCTAATTTTAGATTTCATTAAGAGATTTTTTGTAGTTTTATAGAATGAAATATAGTCACGGATTAGAAATCCGCGACATCGGGTAAAAAGTATGAAGTATTAACTGGCAAAGAAACAAAAGTGTCTAAAACCTTCCCTCAAGGAGAAGTTAAAAAAAGGAAATATCTGGGTCCCCAATCTCAATAGAACAAATACAAATATGACTAAAATTACTATATCTTCTAAAAAAGATTTAACAGATCAGCATTTATTACAAATTAAAGATTCTAATATATCACAACAAGAATATTCAGATTTTATAATGAATAATAAAATTAGCAATAAAATTGTTGAGGAACTGTTATTTTTTATTTGCAATAATGAAGAAAAAACTTGGATTCCTGAAAAGTGTGATGCATATGAGCCTATAAGAGAGTCGTTTAATGTAACAGACTATTCAGCTCCCATTAGGTGGGTGTGTCAACCTGGTGGTGCTTTGTACTTAAAAAAAAGCAAAAAAAATAGTTATACTTTAGTGATTGAAAATGAAAGATTTATGCCAATATGGGATGAATATGGTAAAAGATTAAAACCAAAAGCAAAGGAATCATCTATTTTGTCAAGAGTTGAATTATATTTTGATGATAAAATATATAAATACAAAACCCAAGAAAGTATAGACAATTTTATTAAAGGAATTAGCAAAATATTAAAAAGTGATACTATCTTAATTGATAGTAAATAATTATGTCAGTAGAAAATAACAAAAAAACTGATTTTAAAATCATAATAAAAGGTCAACTTGGAGTTAATCTTCCAGTTATATTAATCATATTATTGTTTTGGTATATACTGTTTTCTAAATTTAATTTAGATTACAGATTAAGCGGAATAATCGGTTGTGTAGCAGGTTGGCTTTTATGGGAGATTCTAATTAGAAAATGGATTGTTTGGTGCTTAAGCAATAATATAGAACCCCCGATGTCTCGGATTTGTAATCCGTGACCCGTTGTTGCAATCCGTTACTAATAATATTTTTTATAAATTCTTTCTAAAAATCAATGCATTACCTATTGCAGATTCAAAAAAAAATCTTAATTTTGCACCCACAAAAAGTAAGTTAGGAAGGTGAGATAATCTAACTTGCTGATTTATAAATGCTTCCACATTCATAAATTAAAAATTTTTAAAAATTAAAAAATGGCTAAAAAAGTCTTTAAAATGGTGAAACTCCAAGTGAAAGGTGGCGCTGCTAACCCTTCACCACCAGTTGGTCCTGCTTTAGGTTCTGCTGGGGTAAACATTATGGAGTTTTGTAAACAATTTAATGGAAGAACACAAGACAAGCCAGGGCAAGTTTTACCGGTTCTAATTACTGTTTACGAAGATAAGTCTTTCGAATTCGTAATTAAAACTCCACCAGCTGCAATCCAATTAATGGAAGCTGCTAAGGTAAAAGGAGGTTCTGGAGAACCAAACAGAGTAAAAGTAGGTTCTGTAACTTGGGAACAAGTGAAAAAAATCGCTGAAGATAAAATGGCTGATTTGAACTGCTTTACAATGGATTCTGCA
>DITA01000001.1:0-20123 GCA_002422665.1 Flavobacteriales bacterium UBA6196 | reverse complement strand
GAGTGAGAGTGGTTCCTCATGCTGTAGCAAGAGAAGGAGCTTACATTTCTCCGGGAGTTATTTTAATGCCTTCTTATGTAAACATCGGGGCGTATGTAGATTTCGGAACTATGGTAGATACTTGGGCAACGGTGGGTTCTTGTGCTCAAATTGGTAAAAACGTTCACTTAAGCGGTGGAGTAGGAATTGGTGGAGTTCTCGAGCCATTACAAGCAGCTCCAGTAATCATTGAAGATGATTGTTTCGTGGGTTCTAGATGTATTGTGGTAGAAGGAGTTCATGTAGAAAAAGAAGCAGTTTTAGGTGCAAATGTAGTGCTTACAGCTTCTACAAAAATTATAGACGTAACAGGTGATACTCCAGTAGAATTGAAAGGAAGAGTTCCTGCACGTTCTGTGGTAATCCCTGGAAGTTATACGAAGCAATTTCCTGCAGGCGAATTCCAAGTTCCTTGTGCTTTAATTATTGGTAAAAGAAAAGAATCTACAGATAAAAAAACCTCTCTAAACGATGCTTTAAGAGAAAATAACGTAGCAGTATAAATGGAGAAAATTGTAGTATACACTGCTATTTTTGGAGGGTATAATGAGCTTATTGAACAACCCCAATTTGAAAATGTAGATTACGTTTGTTTTACAGACCGTAATCTATCATCTTCTACTTGGAAGGTGGTGGTAATTCCACAACCGCCAGTTGGTCAAGACAATACCCGAAACAACAGATACTACAAAATTTTACCACATCTTCATTTGCAGGATTATCAATACAGCATTTATATTGATGGTAATTTTATCATCAAAAAAAATCCACAGTTATTGATTGAAAATTTCTTGAATGAAGAAGTTTCCATGGCGTGTTTTGATCATAATCAAACCATCATGGATCCTAGAAACTGCGTTTATCAAGAATATGAAGCCATCGTAGCATTAGCCGAAACTGAAAATAAGGTAAAAGACGATTTAGAAGTCATCAAAAAACATGTTGATTTCCTAAAATCTGAAAATTATCCTGAAAACAATGGTCTTATTTCTGGTGGAGTGTTAGTAAGAAAACATACCGACGAAAAGCTCATCAAAGTCATGGAAGAATGGTGGTATTTCGTGAAGAACTTTTCTAAAAGAGACCAATTGAGTTTCAACTATGTCGCTTGGAAGCATCATTTTAAATACAATGTAATTCCAGGAGACATCAGAAAGAAAAATGATTACGTTTACCTTCTTGGGATGCATAAAAGCAATATTGCCAAAGACTTATGGAAATATAAAATCAAAAGATTTTTAGGTCTTAACTCATAAAAAAAATCTACTCTTTACGAGTAGATTTTTTATTTATAAATTGTTGTCTTTTATTCATAAAACACAAAGAATTTCAATTATTTACTTTATTTTTTTTCAATCTAAAACTCTTAGCTTCATCAATTCGCTAGCGAATTTTAACTTTGCTTTCTTGATTATTTTTGTTTTATGCAATTAATCTTTGCGTTTAAAAATAAATTAGATTTTTCTGATGACGATGGTTTATTAATTTTCTTCTAATTTTTTCAATCCATTAAGCGTAACATATCTTTTTAGCCTTTGATTTTCTTTCATAATGGCTTCATTTATACTTTGGTCGCTCCAATTTTCTTTGTGATAAAGGTGATATTGTACTGCAAAATTTCTAAGCGAATACAAGTGGTAACCCATTCCCTCAAAACGCCAAGTTAAGTCAATATCTTCACCAATTGCGGGCAAAACATAATCTTCATTAAACCCATTTATTTTTTCCAATGCTGATTTGTAACAAGAAAAATTACAACCTTTTATTTGGCTCATTTTTCTAAGGTAAGCAATGAAAGAAAATATAGATTTTGGTGAAATGTAAATTCCTTCTTCATAGAATTTTGCACCATCTTTTTTGATGGATTTTATCTCGGGGAGAATCACTTTTGCAAACTCAGAAACCGTTTTTGCGTTTCTTAATCGGTCAGAATAATTAGGACCTAGCTTGATTCTTTTACCCGCTAAAATTCTATCTTCTCTAGCAAATTTTAAGTGATTTTCTATAAAATTTGGGTGTAAAACACAGTCGCCATCTATAAAAATAAAATAATCAGCATCAATTGTTCTAATGGTATTGTTGAGTGCTTTATTTTTTTGCCAACCTAGATCTTCTTGAGTTAAGTGAATTAAATCTAACTTTCCACTGTAGTTTTTTACAAAATCAGCCATTTCTGTACTGTTTCCATCCTCGGAAATCACAGTTATAAAGTCAGAAACACTTTGTTGCTCTACAGATTTTAAAACGACGGCTAAATCGGCAGTATTTTTATATACAGAAATGATAAGTGCTGTTTTCATGCTTATAAATTGGTGGTGATTCCTTGTTCAGTCCAAGTCAGTTTTTGGTCTCTTGTGTTTTTTCTGATGGCATTGTTTTTTGCCCAAGTTTCAGGATTTACATAACCTCTTGCATGGTCTAGATGCACGCAAATTGCGCTGTATCTTATTTGTTTTCCTTTAATTCCAAGATTTTCTAGCCTTTCTCCTAATTCTCGGTCTTGTCCACCATATTGCATCTCTTGGTTGAATCCATTGATTTTAACCAAATCTTTTTTCCAGCCAGAAGCGTTATGACCATTCCAAGAAGGTTTAGTAGGGGTTAAAAAATTGAGAAGTTTCGCTTTGAAAGCTTTAGCTGTCAATTTATTATTTTTAAAAGATTTTTTCAAACCATTTTGGGTTAACCAATTCACATCAAAACACTTTTGTGAAAGCACATCTTCTCTACTGATGAGTTTTGAAATATTCATGGGCAACATGAAATAACCTCCCGATAAAAACCTTCCCGATTCTCTATTGTTAAGGTGAGTTTCTACAAAATCTTTTCTGGGAATACAATCTCCATCGGTAAAAATCAAATAATCCGTAGTAGAAGCAAGGATGGCTTTATTTAGAATCTGTGATTTCTGAAAACCATTGTCTTCTTGCCAAACATGAATAATAGGAATATCTAGTTCAGTTTTGTATTTCTCAATCAAGTTTTTTGTGGCTTCTCTAGAGCCATCATCAGCAATAATAATTTCGAAATCTTTGGTAGTTTGTACGCTAAATCCCCAAATCACTTTTTCTAGCCATTCTTCCGAATTATAGGTACTAAAAATTACCGATGCTTTCATATTTTTTATATTTCGTCACAAAGATACTTTTTTAGCCTTATATTCAAAAATTCCGCAGAACGATATTTGTTACGTTCAAAAAATTGAAAAATAATATCTATTTTCAAAAAAATCTCTATATTTGCAAAAGAATTAGACAAAAAATGAAAAATTTAAACTTAATCCATCACCATCATCATCTCATCTAAAGGCGAGTTGATAATGTATCATGTATTATAGTTATTAAAATATTTACAATCCGCCTTGAGTTTTTCAGGCGGATTTTTCTTTTTCATCACTGCAGAACTCGAGGCTTAAAAAAATAAAATCAAAAAATGAGTTCACTTAAAATTGCAGTTCAAAAAAGCGGAAGACTTTTCGAAGATTCTATTAAACTTCTCAAAGATTGCGGAATTTCTTATGATAATGGCAAAGACCAATTAAAAGTTCAAGTAGAAAATTTCCCTATCGAAATCTATTTTCTTAGAAATTCAGATATTCCTCAATACGTAGAAGATGGAGTGGTAGATGTAGCCATCGTTGGCGAAAATTTACTTATTGAGAAACAAAAAAACATCGAAATTGTACAGAAATTAGGTTTTTCTAAATGTAGAGTTTCTCTAGCGGTTCCTAAAGATATTGAAACCAATGATTTGAAATATTTTCAAGGTAAAAAAATCGCCACTTCTTATCCAAATACCGTTAAAAATTTCTTATCCGAAAACAATATTGAAGCAGAAATTCACGTGATTTCTGGTTCAGTAGAAATTGCTCCAAACATGGGATTAGCAGACGGAATTTGTGATATTGTAAGCTCAGGAAGTACACTTTTTAAAAATGGTCTTAGAGAAACCGTAACCATCTTGAAATCTGAGGCAGTTTTGGCGAAAAATAAAAATCTTTCTGCTGAAAAATTAGAAATTTTAGAGAGACTTTTGTTTAGAATTCAGGCAGTTTTGAAATCTAAAAACACCAAATATATCTTGATGAATGTTCCTAATGAAAAAATTCAAGAAGTTTCTAGCATTTTGCCAGTGTTGAAAAGTCCTACCATCGTACCTTTGGTAGAAGAAGGTTGGAGCAGTTTACACTCTGTGATTGAAGAAAAAAGATTTTGGGAAGTAATAGACCAACTCAAAAAAGCTGGAGCAGAAGGCATTCTTATTATTCCAATAGAAAAAATGATTCTATAATTTACAACTCAACGACTGTACAACTTCAGATTTTTACGATTTTACGACTGTACAACTTTACAAACGAATTATGAACACAATAGAATTTCCTCCTAAAAACACATTCAACAGACTTACCAAGAGACCTGTTTTTGAAAAAAATGACATCGAAAATCTTATCAAAGTAATTTTCGAAAAAGTAGAAAATGAAGGCGATGATGCTTTGAAATTTTATGCTGAAAAATTTGACAATCAAGTTTTAGATACCATTGAAGTTTCTCAGCAAGAAGTTGAAGAAGCCATCAATTTGGTTGATGAAGAACTGAAAATTGCCATTAATACTGCAAAAAATAATATTGAAAAATTCCACCAGTCTCAAAAAGAAATTCCTCAACAAATAGAAACAACAGAAGGAGTTGTTTGTTGGCGAGAAAGTAGAGCGATTGATAAAGTAGGTCTATACATTCCAGGAGGAACTGCGCCACTTTTTTCTACGGTTTTAATGTTAGCGGTTCCAGCACAAATTGCGGGTTGTAAAGAGATTATTTTGTGTTCACCACCTCAGAAAAACGGTAAAATAAATCCCATTATTTTATATGTGGCAAATCTTTGCGGAGTTTCTAAAATTTTTAAAGTGGGTGGCGCTCAAGCCATTGCTGCAATGAGTTTAGGTACAGAAACTGTTCCGAAAGTGTATAAAATTTTCGGGCCAGGAAATCAATTTGTTACTGAAGCTAAGATTTTTGCTCAAAAATTAGGAATTGCGATTGATATGCCAGCTGGACCGAGTGAAGTTTTGGTCATCGCAGATGAAACCGCTAATCCAAGTTTTATAGCTGCAGATTTACTTTCTCAGGCTGAGCACGGAGTAGATTCTCAGGTGGTTTTCTTGACGACTTCCAAAGAAATTTTAGAAAAAGTTAAACAAGAAACCGAAGCTCAATTACAAGATTTACCTAGAAAAGATATCGCCGAAAGAGCTTTGGAAAATAGCAGTTTTATTTTGTTGAATTCTATAGAAGAATGTATTGAATTTAGCAATGAATATGCTCCAGAACACTTAATTCTTTCCATAGAAAATCCTGAAAATATTTTATCAGAAATTACCAATGCTGGTTCTATTTTCTTAGGAAATTATACGCCAGAAAGTGCAGGAGATTACGCAAGCGGAACCAACCATACTTTGCCAACCAACGGAAATGCTAGAGCTTATAGTGGCGTTTCTTTAGACAGTTTTGTGAAAAAAATTACCATTCAAAAAATTTCTGAAAAAGGAATTCAGAATTTGGGTAAAACCATTGAAAAAATGGCAGCAGAAGAAGGACTTTTCGCTCACAAAAATGCAGTTACATTACGCTTAAAAAAATTAGAAAATGGAATTTAAACTCGAAAATTTGATAAGAGAAAATCTTAGAAATTTAAAACCCTATACTTCGCTTCGTGATAGTCAAAATTTTGATGCACCCGTTTTTTTAGAAGCCAATGAGAATCCTTTCGGTGAATACAATCGTTATCCAGATTCTACACAAAAAAAACTGAAGGAAAAATTAAGTGAACTTAAAAAGATCAACCCAGAAAATCTCTTCATTGGGAATGGAAGTGATGAATTGATAGATTTGATTATCAAAGCTTTTTGTGACCCCAAAAAAGATGAAATTTTGGTGATGAATCCATCGTTTGTGATGTATTCTTTTTATGCTAAAATCAATGATAATAAAGTTAATGTTTTAGAATTAGATGAAAATTTTCAAATTGATAAAGAAGATTTTTTACAAAAAATTCAAAATGAAGATTTAAAGGTCTTATTTCTTTGTTCGCCAAACAATCCTACAGGAAATGAATTGGTAGATTTAGAGTTTTTCATAGAAAATTTCTCGGGAATTGTGGTTTTAGATGAGGCTTACATAGAATTTTCTTCTAGAAAATCAGCCATTTCTTGGTTAGCAAAATATCCAAATCTTATAGTATTGCAAACCCTTTCTAAAGCTTATGGAATGGCAGGTTTGAGAATTGGAATTGGCGCGGCTTCTACAGAAATCGCTACTTTGATGAATACCATAAAAGGACCATATAACGTGAATTCTTTAAGCCAAAAAATAGCTTTGGAACAGCTTAATGATGTAAAAGTTTTTAAGGAAAATTTGGAACAAATTTTAGCAGAAAGAGAGTTTCTAAAAGTTCAACTGAATCTATTGGATTTTGTGAAAAAAATCTATCCTACAGAAGCCAATTTTTTCTTAATCAAAGTAGAAAATCCAATAGAAATATATGAATTTTTGCTCGCTCAGAATATCTTGACCAGTCTGAGACATCCTCAAATTGAAAATGCGTTGAGAATAAACGTAGGCTCAAAAAAAGAAAATCAAAAATTAATAGAAACCTTGAAAAATTATCAGTAGGAACGGGCTTTAGCCCGTTTTCAAAAAAATATAATCAAATTGGCTTTAGCCAAATTTTAAAATTATTTATAATGAAAAAGAAAGTATTATTCATCGATAGAGACGGAACTTTAATTATTGAACCACCCATTGATTTTCAGGTGGATTCGTTAGAAAAACTGGAATTTTATCCAAGAGTTTTTCAGAATTTAGCCAAAATCGCTAAAGAACTGGATTACGAATTGGTAATGGTGACCAATCAAGACGGTTTGGGAACCGAGAGTTTTCCTTATGAAGATTTCATCAAACCACAAGAAAAAATGATGAAAGCTTTCGAAAATGAAGGAATTTTCTTCTCTGAAGTTTGTGTAGATGACAGTTTTGAGCACGAAAATTCTCCAAATAGAAAACCAAGAACGGGAATGCTTCAGAAATACATTTTTGGAAATTACGATTTAGAAAATTCTTTTGTGATTGGCGATAGAAAAACTGATGTAGAATTGGCGAAAAATCTAGGTGCAAAATCTATTTTTCTTTCAAATGAAAGCAATGTTGAAGCGACTTTTACCACCAAAAGTTGGGACGAAATCTATCAATATCTTAAACAAATTCCAAGAAAAGCCAAAGTAAAAAGAACAACCAAAGAAACAGATATTTCTGTTGAGTTGAATCTTGATGGAAGTGGAAAATCTAGTATTGATACAGGTTTGAAGTTCTTTGATCACATGCTGGAACAAATTTCGAAACACGGAAATTTTGATTTATTTGTAAAAGTTGATGGCGATTTAGAAGTTGATGAGCACCACACGATTGAAGATACAGCGATTGTTTTGGGAGATTGCTTTTTACAAGCTTTGGGAAGTAAGAAAGGTATTGAAAGATATGCTTTTGTTTTGCCGATGGACGATTGTTTGGCGCAAGTTGCGATTGATTTCGGTGGAAGACCTTGGTTGGTTTGGAATGCAGAATTTAAGCGTGAAAAAATTGGAGAACTCCCTACGGAAATGTTTTATCATTTCTTCAAATCGTTTTCAGACAGTGCAAAATGTAACCTGAATATTTCTGTGGAAGGAGAAAATGAACACCACAAAATAGAAAGCATTTTCAAAGCTTTTGCGAAAGTTTTAAGAAATGCAGTGGCACAAACCGACCAAAATTTCAACCTTCCAAGTACAAAAGGAACTCTTTAAATTTTAAATTTTAGATTTTAGATTTTGAATTTTGTAATTTAAAAATATAGATTCTAAAAATCGTAAATCACAAATCGTAATTCGTAAATAAATATGATAGCAATTATAGACTACGATGCAGGAAATGTAAAATCTGTTCAAAATGCACTGAAAAAATTAGGCTTTGAAGCGGTGATTACTTCTGACATTGAAATGATAAAAAACGCTGATAAAGTTATTTTTCCAGGAGTGGGAGAAGCTTCTTCGGCGATGAAAAAACTTCAGGAGAGATGTTTAGATGTAATAATTCCGAATTTGAAACAACCTGTTTTGGGAATTTGTCTCGGAATGCAACTAATGTGTAATGCTTCGGAAGAAGGCAATACAAAAGCACTTGGGGTTTTTGATTGCGAAGTGAAATTATTCCCAAATTCAGACATCGTTCCACACATGGGTTGGAATAATGTTTCGGAAATGAAAGGAAAATTGTTAGAAAATATTTCAGAAAAGGATAATTTTTACTTTGTTCATAGTTTTTATGCAACGATTTGTGAAAATACAAGTTCTGTTTGTGATTACATCAAAAATTTCAGTGCAACTTTAGAAAAAGATAATTTCTATGCAGCTCAATTTCACCCAGAAAAATCTGGAGACGCTGGTTTTAAACTATTAGAAAACTTTTTAAATTTAAGATTTTAGATTTACGATTTTAGATTAAAAAAATCAAATCGTGATTCATAAATCGTACTTCGTAAATAAAAAATATGAAAATTATTCCTGCAATAGACATCATCGATGGAAAGTGTGTAAGACTTTCTAAAGGTGATTATGATACCAAAAAAATATACAACGAAAATCCTGTTGAAGTAGCCAAAGAATTTGAAGACTTTGGGATTCAATATTTGCATTTGGTAGACTTGGACGGAGCAAAAGCTAAGAAAATCATCAATCAAAAAGTAATTGAAAACATCGCAAAAAATACAAATCTCATTATTGATTTCGGAGGTGGAATTCGTTCTGAAGAAGATTTGCAAAAAGCTTTTGATAGCGGTGCAAAAAAGGTAACTTTAGGAAGTATTGCTGTGGTAAATCCAGAGTTGTGTTTGGCTTGGTTAGAGCAATTTGGTGCTGAAAAATTGATTTTGGGAGCAGATTGTTTGGATAGAAAAATCAAAACTTCGGGTTGGTTAGAAAATTCTGAAACAGATGTGGTAGATTTCATTAAAGAATATCAGAAGAAAGGCTTCAGAGAAGTGGTTTGTACCGATATTTCAAAAGACGGAATGCTACAAGGTCCATCCACAGCATTATATCAAGAAATCATAGAGAATTCAACGATTGAACTCATTGCAAGTGGTGGAATTTCGAACATAGAAGATGTACAAAAAATGAAAGAAATTGGCTGTGCTGGAACCATCATTGGTAAAGCGATTTATGAAGGAAGAATTTCTTTAGAAGATTTACGAAGTACGATGTAAGATTTTTGATTTGTGAAGATGAACAACTAAATTTAATTTTAAAAACTAATCATTATGAATTCATTAGAAATGAGAAATCGCACCAAAAAGTTTTCTTTGGATATTTTAGAATTGTTAGAGATTTTACCTAATTCTAAAACTTTTAAATTAATTGAAAATCAGTTAGGAAGAGCAGCATTGTCTGTTGGCGCAAATTATAGAGTAGTTTCTAGAGCAAAATCGAGTAATGATTTTATCAATAAACTCAAAATTGTAGAAGAAGAGTGTGATGAATGTACTTTTTTTCTTGAAATATTGCTTGAAAAAACAGTAAATCATAAAGAAATAATTCAGAAATTATTAAGTGAAGCCAACGAAATTTTAGCGATTATTGTTGCATCCATAAAGTCTGCCAGAAATAATAAATCGTAAATCAAAAATCGTAAATCGTAAATTAAAAAGATGTTAAAAAAAAGAATCATTCCTTGTTTGGATATAAAAGACGGGAGAACCGTAAAAGGCGTTAATTTTGTGGGTTTGATTGATGCAGGAAATCCTGTGGAATTGGCAAAAAGATATGTGGAAGAAGGTGCAGATGAATTGGTTTTTCTAGACATTACAGCAACTCACGAAAACCGTAAAACTTTGGTTCAATTGGTAGAAAAAATTGCAGAGGAAATCAATATTCCGTTTACTGTTGGTGGTGGAATTTCAGAAATTTCTGATGTTGACAATCTTTTGAAAGCAGGCGCGGATAAAATCAGCATTAATTCTTCGGCGGTAAAAAATCCTGATTTAATTAAGACTTTTGCAGATAAATTCGGGAGTCAATGCGTAGTGGTAGCGATAGATTCTAAACAATTTGGAGACGAAGATTACGTTTTTGTGAATGGAGGAAGAATAAAAACTGACTATAAAACCCACGATTGGGCGAAAAAAGTAGAAGAATTAGGCGCAGGCGAAATTCTGTTGACTTCCATGGATTTTGATGGAACCAAACAAGGTTTCGATGTGAGATTGCTTAATGAAATTTCACAAATCGTCAATATTCCCATTATCGCTTCTGGAGGTGCAGGAAAAATGGAAGATTTTACTAAAGTTTTTAATGAAACCAAAGCTACAGGAGCTTTAGCAGCAAGTATTTTCCACTTTGGAGAAATTAAAATAAACGATTTAAAACAAGTTTTAAAACAACAAAATATTGCCATAAGATGAATTTAGATTACGAAAAATCAGGAGGTTTAATTCCTGCAATTATACAAGACGAAACCACATTACAAGTGTTAATGCTAGGTTTTATGAATGAAGAAGCCCTAAAATTAACAGAAGAAACGGGGAAGGTTCACTTTTTTAGCAGAACCAAAGATAGAATTTGGTTAAAAGGTGAATCTTCTGAAAATTATTTATATGTAAAAAGCATCGAAAAAGATTGTGATGATGATACTTTACTCATCAAAGTAAAACCAACAAATGTGGTTTGTCATACTGGTAATTTCACTTGTTTTGGAGAAAAAGATACCAAAGGTTTTCTGTATGAATTAGAAGAAGTGATTAGCCAAAGAATTGATGAAAAAGTAGAAGGTTCTTATACTTCAAAACTTTATCAAAGAGGCATCAATAAAGTAGCTCAAAAAGTAGGAGAGGAAGCAGTAGAATTGGTCATTGAAGCAAAAGATGACAATGATGACTTGTTCAAAAATGAAGCAGCAGATTTATTGTATCACTTTTTAATTTTATTGAAGGCTAAAAATTTCAAACTACAAGACATTGAAGAAGTTTTGAGAGGAAGGCATTAATTTTTTTAAGTTTTTAAGGTATAAATTTTGTATTTTTACAAAAAATAACCAATGAAAAAAATCATTCTTTCCAGTCTTCTTTTTTGGAATACCTTTTATTTTTCACAATCAGCACAAGAATTGAATAGTGCTAGGATTAATAAAAGTATTTATGATAGCCAAGTTACCAATTCTACGATGGTTAAAGCGCTTAATGATTTGCAAGCAAGTGCTAAAGCTAACAAAGCAAATCAATTTAAAGAATTAGATGAAAAATTTGAATTTAATTTTGCTCAAAAAGAAAGATTAGATGCTAAATTCAAAACATTGAATCAAAAAAAAATAGAGCTAGAAAAAATGATAATCGCTTCAAAAACTGAGGTGGAAAAAGAAAAATTAAACCGAAAATTGCAACAAATCTTGTCTGAATTTGAGAAAAATCAACTTAAATTGAAAGAGAATGAAGTTGAACTCAAAATTTTACAAGAAAAGTATAATAGTTTACTTGAAAAATAAGAAAACAGAGCAATTTGCTCTGTTTTTTATTTAATAGATTTGATGAAAGTTTCCGCTTTTTCTTTCCAATCTTTATTTTCTAGAAGAATTTTCACAAAAGCAGTTCCTATAATTCCGCCTTGTGCTTTTTCTGTAACTTGTTCAAAATCAGATTTATTTTTAATTCCAAAACCAATCATTACAGGATTTTTCAGTTTGATGGATGCTAATTTGTTCAAGTATTCATCATTTTTAACCTCTTTGTTTTCGTTTCCTGTGGTGGATGAACTAGAAACAGCGTATAAAAATCCTGAACTCAGAGAATCTAAATATTGAATGCGCTCTTCCGAAGTTTCTGGAGTGACTAAAAAAGTAAAATTCAATCCATATTTATCTAAAATCGGTTGATAATTTCTTTCAAATTCAATTGGTGGTAAATCTGGAATAATTAATCCTGAAACTCCTGAATTGGCACATTCTTCGCAAAATTTTTCAAATCCAAAACTTAAAACAGGATTAACGTAGCCCATCAAAATCACAGGAATTTTGATTTCATCTTTTACTGATTTCAGTTGAGAAAAAAGTTTAGCAATCGTCATTCCGTTAGAAATAGCCAATTCATGTGCTTCCTGTATAACAGGGCCATCTGCAACGGGATCAGAATAAGGCATCCCGATTTCCATCATATCTGCGCCAGAGTTTTGGATGGTTTTCATGATTTCTGCTGTATCTTCCAGAGTGGGAATCCCAGCAGTAAAATATATGTTTAATTTTTTCATTATAATCTTTTTATTTGATGAATATTTCGCCTTTCAAATACGCTTTGCACTTTCCACCGATGAGAATTCTATTGTTCTTTAATTCACATTCTAAAACTCCACCACGTTTTGAAATTTGTTTTGCAGTAAGTTTAGTTTTACCCAATTTTTCTGCCCAAAAAGGAGTTAATGTTGTGTGAGCAGAACCTGTAACAGGATCTTCGTTTACACCGCAGTTCGGTCCAAAAAATCTGGATACAAAATCAAAATTTTCTGAAATCGAACTTACAATAACTCCTCTTGCATTAATTTTTGCAATTTCAGGAATGTTGGGTTCTATATTTTGAATTTGATGTTCGTTTTCAAAAATCAATAAATAGTCAGTTTTTCCTTGATAAGCTTCAATAGGTTGATACACAAAACATTTTTCGAAAATCGATAATTCATCTACTTTTTGGAGTTGATCTACTGGAAAATCTAAGGTTAAAAAATCTCCGTTTTTAGTAACGGTAAGCGTTCCACTGTTTCTAGAAAAGAAGTTGATTTTTTCTCCTAAAAATCCTTCAAAATTCATCAATGTATAAGCAGATGCCAAAGTGGCGTGTCCGCATAAATCTACCTCTACTTCTGGCGTAAACCATCTGATTTCAAAACCATTTTCTATTGGAACGGTAAATGCAGTTTCTGCCAAGTTGTTTTCTGCGGCTATTTTTTGCATTATATCTGCGTCTAACCAATTCTCTAGCGGACAAACAGCTGCAGGATTTCCCGAAAATAAAGCATCTGCAAATGCGTCTATTTGATATATTTTTTGGCTCATTATCAATACTTGAGTTTAATTTTTATACAAAAATTTCTTATTTTTTCTGAGTTGCGCCCCGACTTGAGCGGAAATCCTTTTTTTTCAATGGCAAAAGCGTTGGCGAAAAAAGATTGGGAGCGGAAGGCGGAATTTGGCGCTCTAAAAATATTATTTATCAATCATTTTCAGATAGGTTTCCATGTCTTTGTCGCCTCTTCCGCTCAAACAAATAACCACTACATCATCTTTTTTTAAGTTTTTCTTTTTCAGAACGTGCAATGCGTGAGAGCTTTCCAAAGCAGGAATGATACCTTCTAGCCTTGTGAGTTCAAAAGCAGATTCTAGCGCTTCATCATCATTAATGCTGAAGAATTCTGCACGATTATTTTTAAACAAATTCGCATGAAACGGTCCAATTCCTGGATAATCTAAACCTGCGGAAATAGAATGCGGCTCGATTACTTGTCCGTCATTGGTTTGCATCACAATGCTTTTGCTACCGTGCAAAACGCCTGTAGTTCCTAAGAAAGTTGTGGCGGCAGATTTCCCTGAATTTACTCCAAAACCGCCAGCTTCAGCTGCTATAATTTTCACAGAAGGTTCATCTACAAAATGGTAGAAAGTTCCTGCAGCATTGCTTCCGCCACCAACACAAGCGATGACGTAATCAGGGTTTTCTCTGCCGATTTTTTCTTTTAATTGCCATTTAATTTCCTCAGAAATCACACTCTGGAATCTCGCCACCAAATCAGGAAAAGGATGCGGACCAACTACACTTCCGATGATGTAATGCGTAGTAGTAGCGTTGTTAATCCAATCTCTTAATGCTTCATTTACAGCATCTTTCAAAGTTTTAGAACCTGAAGTAGCAGGAATTACAGTTGCACCGAGCATTTTCATTCTGGCAACGTTGGGAGCTTGCCTCGCTATATCTACTTCGCCCATATAAACGATGCATTCTAAATTCATCAAAGCACAAGCTGTAGCCGTTGCAACGCCATGTTGACCAGCTCCTGTTTCGGCGATAATTCTCTTTTTTCCTAGTTTTTTGGCGAGAAGAACTTGTCCGAGAGCGTTATTGATTTTATGTGCACCAGTGTGATTTAAATCTTCGCGTTTTAGGTAAACGTTTGTGCCGTATTTTTCGCTTAAATTTTTGGCAAAATAAAGTGGAGTAGCTCTTCCTACATAATCTTTCAATAAATCGTTGAGTTCTTTTTTGAATTCTTCAGATTCTATAATTTCTATATAATTTTGTTGAAGTTCTTCCACGTTTGGATAGAGCATTTCTGGAACAAATGCACCTCCAAATTCTCCATAATATCCGTTTTTATCGGGGTTTCTATATGTTGTCATTTCAGTAATGATTTAAATGTTTTTATTTTTTCTAGGTCTTTAATTCCGGGTTCTGTCTCAAATTTTGAGTTGATGTCTAGCGCCAATGGTTGATGGTTGATGGTTGATAGTTGATGGATGTTTTCTAGAGAAATTCCACCACTCAAAAAATAAGGAATTGGAATTTCTATTTCGTTGAGAATTTGCCAATCAAAGGTTTTTCCTGTTCCGCCAAAAACTTTGCTGTCTGTGTCGAACAATAGATTTGAGATTTGAGATTTGAGATTTGACATTTTTTTAATTTCGTTTTCAAAATTCGTTTTATCATCACCAATTCTAATAACCTTAATGATTTTAGTGTTTTCATTTAGCATTTGCCTTAACCTTTTTATAAATTCTTCATCTTCATCACCATGTAATTGGATGAAATTCAAATTTGCTTTTTCTGAAATTTCTACAATTTTTTCAACCGTTTCATTTACAAAAACGCCTACTTTTCCTTGATGATTAATTTCTGAAATCTCTTCTAAGCTTAGATGATTCAATACAAATCTCGGTGATTTTTCATAAAAGATAAACCCCAAAAAATCTACATTCAAAGAAATTAATTCTTGAATTTGAGAGAGTTGTGTTAAACCACAAACTTTAAGTTGATAGTTGTTGGTTGATGGTTGTTGGCTCATTTTAATTTTAAAATTATCACATTATCAAATTATCACATCAACAAATTCTTTGAATTTGTTTCCCGGATTTTCGTTTTTCATAAAATATTCTCCCATCAAGAAAGCATCAAATCCTTTTTCTTTCAAAAATTTAAAATCTTCTACGCTGTAAATTCCACTTTCTGCAACCGATAAAGTTCCTTTTGGAAGTAAGTTTTTCAGGTTGACAGAATGTTGTAAATCTACTTTAAAATCTTTTAAATTTCGGTTGTTAATGCCTACCAAATCAATTTCAGAATTGAAATGTTCTAATTCTTCTTCGGTGTGAATTTCTAATAAAACTTCTAAATTGAGTTCGTGGGCTAAAGCAGTAAATTCTTGAACTTGAGTTGGCGAAAGACACGCTGCAATCAATAAAACAACATCTGCACCAATAGATTTTGCTTCGTAAAATTGGTATTCATCTACCATAAAATCTTTCCTCAAAATTGGTATATTCACAGAATTTCTCACGCTCAAAATATCTTCAAAACTGCCTCCGAAGAAATCTTTATCCGTCAAAATAGAAATTCCACTTGCACCAAATTCTTGGTATTTTGTTACCACTTCTAAATGTGCAACTTTATCATTGATAATTCCTTTTGAAGGCGATTGTCTCTTGAATTCAGCAATAATTCCGTTTCTATTTTTTACCGATTCTTTCAAAGAAAAAGTTTCTCTTCCAAAATATTCAGAATTTTTCAGTTCTTCAACAGAAATTTTACTTTTAGAGAAAGCAATTTCTTCCCTTTTTCGAGCGATTATTTTATCTAATATATTCATTTTGTTGATGGTTGATGGTTGATGGTTGTCAGCTGATGGATTAATTTTGATTGAAATACTATCAACAATCAACTAACAACTGTAAACTATTTAACGCTTTTCCACTTTCTAAACTGTATTTTGCAGCAGCTAAACTCTCTTCATAATTTTCGTATTTCTCTGTGTTTTGAAGCGCTTTTGCAGCATTGGCAAGAACTACAGCGTTTTGTTCGTAAGTTCCTTTTCCTTCTAAAATATTTCTGAAAATTTTGGCAGCTTCTTCTTTGGTATTTCCTCCAAAAATGGTTTCTGCTTCAATATTTTTAAATCCTAATTCTTCAGCTGAAAAAATTTCTTCACCGTTTTTGCTAAAAATTTTACTATCTCCTGTCAAAGAAATCTCGTCGTAACCGTCTAAAGCGTGAACCAACATAAAATCTTCGTTGTTTTTTTGTAAAATATATTGATACAATCTCGCAATTTCTAAACTGTAAACTCCAATCATAGAAAACTTCGGTTTTGCAGGATTTACCAAAGGTCCCAATAAATTAAAAAAAGTTCTCAACCCCAAACCTTTTCTCAAAGGAGCAACCGATTTTAGTGCGGGATGAAAAAGCGGAGCGTGAAGAAAGCAAATATTGGCTTTTTCTAAATCTTTCTTTAAATCTTCTTGATTATTTTTGAATTGATAGCCTAATTCCTCTAAAACATTAGACGAACCAGAAATTGCGGAAACTCCATAATTGCCGTGTTTTGCCACTTTTTGTCCGGTTCCAGCAACGATGAAACTCGCCAAAGTAGAAATATTGAAGGTGTTTTTTCCATCACCGCCAGTTCCTACAATATCTACCAAATCGTGAGTTCCTAAATCTACTTTCACCGCTAAATCTAGTAAAGCTTCTCGGAAGCCTTGCATTTCTTCTAGCGTAATGCTTCGCATCATAAAAACCGTTATAAACGCCGAAACTTCTGTTTCATTGAATTTATTTTGTGCAATTTCAATCATAATAGCCTTTGCTTCAGCTTTTGTCAATGTTTGATGATTGAAAAGGTATTGTAAAATTTGTTTCATAATTTGTAGTCCGAAGTCAGATGTCCGAAGTCGGAAGCTTTTTGGGTTATACTTATTCTTCTGACTTCTGACTTCCGTCTTCCGACTTTAAGAAATTCTCTAAAATCTGTCTTCCTTTCGGTGTTAAAATACTTTCAGGGTGGTATTGAACTGCGTGAACATCGTATTCTTTGTGTTTTAGGCTCATAATCATTCCAGAATCATCTACAGAGGTAATTTCTAATTCCTCAGGGAAATCTTCGGGATTTACTGCCCAAGAATGATAGCGCCCAACTTCTAAAACTTCGGGTAAATTTTCTAGAATTTTGTGAGGCTTCACTTGTTTTGCTTCGGTTGCAACACCGTGATAAATTTCTGAAAGATTAATGAGACTTCCGCCAAAAGCTTCGGCAATCGCTTGTTGACCAAGACAAACTCCGAAAATAGATTTGGTAGGTGCATATTTTTTAATCACTTCTAACAAAATACCTGCTTCTTCTGGTATTCCTGGACCTGGAGAAAGGATGATTTTATCATATTGATTGATGTCTTCCAAAGGAATTTCGTCATTTCTATACACTTCTACTTTTTCGCCTAAAATTTGTTCTACAATTTGAACGAGATTGTAGGTAAAACTATCGTAATTATCGAAAACTAAAACTTTCATAATTTTTCTGCTTTTTTAACTGCCATTTTCAAGGCATTTAGTTTGTTATTTACTTCTTGCAACTCATTCTCTGCGGAAGATTTGGCTACAATTCCAGCACCAGCTTGATAGAAAAGCGTATTATTTTTGCTTAAAAAAGTTCTAATCATAATGGCTTGGTTGCAACTTCCGTCAAAGCCTACAAAGCCAATACAACCGCCATAATAACCGCGAGAAGTTTTTTCATAAGCATCGATGAGTTCAAGAGCTTTATATTTTGGAGCGCCACTCAATGTTCCTTGAGGAAAAGTAGTCGCAATCATTTCATAAGGATTGGTTTTTTCGTCTAATTCTGCGGTGACTTCTGAAACCATATGGATGACGTGAGAAAACAATTGAATTTCTTTCAGTTTAGATACCGTTACGTTTTTTCCTAATTTGCTTAAATCGTTTCTGGCTAAATCTACCAACATGGTGTGTTCTGCGTTTTCTTTTGGGTCTTTTTTCAGGGTTTCTACCGATTGTAAATCTTTTTCAGTGTCACCAGTTCTGCGGAAAGTTCCTGCAATTGGATGAATAACAGCTTTATGATTTTGAATAATCAACTGACTTTCTGGACTTGAACCCATTAATTTGTAATCTCCATAATCAAAGAAAAATAGGTAAGGAGAAGGATTGATGTTTCGTAAAGCTCTGTAAACATTGAACTCATCACCTTTGAATTTTTGCTCGAATCTTCTGCTTAAAACCAACTGGAAAACATCTCCACGGAAACAATGTTTCTTCGCCAATTCTACCAAATCTCTGTATTCTTCATCACTTAAATTAGAGGTTTCCTCGTCTATTTTTTCAAAAGGATAGAGTGCAACGTCTTTATTTTGAATGATACTTTCAATTTCTGAAAGCTCAGATTTTAGGCCATCAATTTTATTTTCGATGAGGAACATTTCATCATTAAAATGATTAATAGCAATCACATATTGATAAAATCTGTAACGTAAAATGGGGATTTCTACTTCCTTGCTTTGAGCTTTGAATTGGATGGTTTCAAAAAACTGTACTGCATCAAAACTGGTATAACCAAATAAACCTTGAGCCATTTTTTCAACCGGATTTTTCACCTTTTCGCAATCAAAACTTTTAGAAAAATTTTCTAAATATTCTGTGATGTTGAAATTTTCTGGAATTTGATATTTTTCTGGAGCGGTTAATGGAAATTTCACTTCCATTTCCTGTTGGTTTTTAATTTCTATTCCTGCAATTGCATTGATAGCGATGTAAGAAAAACTATTGTTATTTACATTGTGGTCGGCACTTTCCAGTAGAATGGTATCTCTGAATTTATCTCTGAGTTTCAGATAAATTCCCATCGCTGTATGAAGGTCTCCCATCAATGATTTGGAGGTGGTTTTAATTCTTAGTTTTGAGTTTTGCATATATTTTAAGAGATATTTTTATAAATTTTTAAATAAAAAAAGACTTCAACGGAATAATCGCTGAAGTCTTCTCATGAAATGAATTTTATTTTTTATAGATTCAAAGCATAGCAGTATTACCTTAGACTCAGCGTAGAGTTTAAGTGCCACCACCAATTTTTGTTGCTATTCATTTTCATTGGGACAAATTTATAAAAGTTTTTGAAATAAAAAAAATCCTAAACTAAAAAAGTTTAGGATTTATTATTGATAACAAATTTGTTTTACATTATTTTACTTGATCTACAACAGCTTTGAAAGCTTCTGGATGATTCATTGCAAGGTCTGCAAGAACTTTTCTGTTTAGCTCGATGTTGTTCTTTTTAAGAGCTCCCATAAATTGAGAGTAAGACATTCCGTGTTCTCTAGTTCCAGCGTTAATTCTGGTAATCCAAAGTCCTCTGAAGCTTCTTTTTTTCTCTTTTCTACCGCGGTAAGCATATTGCATTGCTTTTTCTACGGCATTTTTAGCAACAGTCCAAACATTTTTTCTTCTACCGAAAAAACCTTTAGCCTGCTTTAAAACTTTTTTTCTGCGCGCTCTAGACGCTACAGCGTTTACTGATCTTGGCATAATTTAAATTTTTTGTTTTTTTGAAAAGGGCGGAACTGCGTTTGAAGTTCTCTTATAGGCACCGTTTCAGGGTTAACTTTTAATGAATTTTTTAGGAATTCTTATAAACCGAATATTGATTTATAAAAACTACTTAATTGCTAATTGGCGAAGAACGCTTTTCTCATCCACAGTAGCAACGTAAGAAGTTTGCGTAAGATTTCTCTTTTGCTTCGTTTCTTTTTTAGTTAAGATGTGGCTTTTGTAAGCATTTTTTCTTTTGATCTTACCTGTACCAGTAAGAGCAAAACGCTTTTTAGCACCTGATTTCGTTTTTAATTTTGGCATTGTTTTGCTTTTTATGTATTTGTTATCAATGAGTTTGCAAAATTATAAAAATTTATAATACTCTGCAATACTATAATCAAGAGATTTCAGAGGAGAAATCCCTTGATGTA
>DITA01000075.1:0-32875 GCA_002422665.1 Flavobacteriales bacterium UBA6196 | reverse complement strand
GAAAATGGAAGATGCAGGAATTATCCTAGGTTCTTCTTTAAATATAGATTATGGTAAATTAGATTATCATTTTACTGCATTCATTGGAATTTTATTAACCAAATCTAACAGAACTCAAGAAGTTCTTAAAGAATTAGCGTCTATTCCAAATGTGGTAGAAGCAAGCGTAATTTCTGGTAAGTATAACATCTTCTGCAAGGTAAGAGCTAAAAATACTGAAGACGCTAAAAGAATCATTTATCAAATAGATGACATTCAAGATGTTATGAGAACAGAATCTATGATTTCTATGGAAGAGTTTCTAAGTGATAAAAATAGATTAATTAATGCTATTTCTGTTTAATAATTTATTATTTTCGCAAAGTATAAAGCTTTTGAATTTTCAAAAGCTTTTTTTATAAATTTATTAAGAATGGAAGACAATTATTTTGACAAGAATCCTCAAAAAACCACTTTTTTTTATGTTGCCATTTTCTTTATGGTAGCATTATCTTTTTTAGGAATAGGAGTAGATCTTACCGAGTATTCTCAGAAAACGGATATTAATATTCCTAGTTGGTACTTTTATTTGATTTTCACGATAGATATTATCGGACTTTTATCAATTGTGGGGATTTATTTTTATAGAAAAATAGGCGTAATCTTATTTCCAGTAGCAATTCTGTTTCATTTTTACTTGCATGAGTTTTATCTTTCTACCATGCTGTATTCAGATTTGTTTACACTGTTTTCTTATGTGGCATTAGGTTTATTGGCAATCATTCCAAAATGGAATTTTTTCAAATAAGATAAAAAAATCCGAATAAATTGCTTAACTTTGATGTCGTAATGATGATTAAAATGATTAAAAATGTTTTCTAAAGCTTGTGAATACGCTATTAAATCAGTTATTTATATAGCACAAGAAGCTCTTGCTGGTAAAAAAACCAATGTAAAACAAATCGCTGAAGCTACAAATGCTCCAGAAGCTTTTGTTGCAAAAATTCTACAGCCGCTTTCTAAGAAGGGGATTTTGACGTCTAATAAAGGAAAACAAGGCGGTTTTTCGGTAGAACTAGACAAGATTGATAAGATTAAACTCATAGAAATTGTACTCGCAACAGATGGACCAGATATTCTAACAAGATGTGCATTTGGTTTAGAAAAATGTACTTCAGAGAAACCTTGTCCTTTTCATGATAAATTCAAAGGAATTAGGGAAGAATTAAGAGATTCTCTCAGTGAAATATCAGTCTATGATATGGCGCTTAAAACAGAACAAGGCATTGCCTTCTTAAAGAACTAGAGATAGTTCTTTTTTTATTTCTTAAATTTAATTCGGATAAATTTGTCCTATTAAAATATTTTTGTATTTTTGTATTGTCAAAAAAGAAAAAAATATGGAAATAAAAGACAAAACAATAGGCGGAATTGTAGCCGAAGATTTTAGAACAGCAGCTGTATTTAAAAAATACGGAATCGATTTTTGTTGCAAAGGAAATAGAAGTATAGAAGAAGTTTGTGCAGTGAAAAAGAAAAATCCAGAAGATATTTATGCAGATTTAGAAAGAGTAACGCAAAATGCAACTCAGAACATCGATTTTAAAACTTGGGATTTAGATTTATTATCAGATTATATAGAGAAAACGCACCACCGTTATGTAGAAGAAAAAACTATTTATCTGCTTCAGTTTTTAGATAAATTAAGAAGAGTAAAAGGCGATAGATATCCAGAGTTAATTGAAGTACACGAATTGTTTAAACAATCTGCTGAAGATTTAGGAGCTCACATGAAAAAAGAAGAATTGGTGTTATTTCCATTCATTAGAAACATGGTAGAAGCAAAAAGAAGAGGCGTAGAATTACCAAAACCACATTTTGGAGCAGTAGAAAATCCAATTAAGATGATGAAACACGAACATGAAAATGAAGGAGATCGTTTCGAAAAAATTGCCCAACTTTTAAATCAATATACACCACCTGCAGATGCTTGTAACACGCATCAGGTTACTTATAAAATGCTTCAGGAATTCGAAGAAAATTTACATACTCATATCCATCTAGAGAATAATATTCTGTTTCCAAAAGCAATTGAGTTGCAAAAAGAATTGCAAAATTAAATTCACTTTAATTGTTTTTTCAAAAAATAACCCTAGAATTTTTTCTAGGGTTATTTTATAAGGTATGATAAGTTAAATTATCTTGCTAAAACTCTTTTTACCGCTTTTACTACAGCTTCTGCATCTATTTCGTATTTGTGCATTAATTCAGCTGGAGTTCCACTTTCTCCGAAAGTATCATTTACGGCAACAAACTCTTGTGGAGTAGGTCTTTTTCTAGATAACATTCCTGCTACAGATTCACCTAAACCACCTAAGTAATTGTGCTCTTCTGCAGTAACTATTTTACCCGTTTTTTCTACAGATTTTAGAATAATTTCTTCATCTAAAGGTTTGATGGTGTGAATGTTAATCACTTCACAAGAAATTCCTTCTTTTTCTAATTCTTCCGCAGCTAGAAGAGATTCCCAAACTAAATGTCCAGTTGCTACAATCGTAACATCTTTTCCTTCTTGAAGTAAAATTCCTTTACCAATTTCGAAAGGCATTTCTTCTGGAATGAAAACTGGAACTACAGGTCTACCAAATCTTAAATAAACAGGGCCTTCATATTCTGCCGCAGCTAGAGTAGCTTGTTTGGTTTGGTTATAATCACAAGGATTAATTACAACCATTCCTGGTAACATTTTCATTTGACCGATATCTTCTAAAACTTGGTGAGTTGCACCATCTTCTCCTAAAGTTAAACCAGCGTGAGAAGCAGCAATTTTCACATTTTTATTAGAGTAAGCGATAGATTGACGAACTTGGTCTAAAACTCTAGAAGTAGCAAAGTTAGCAAATGTTCCTGCGAAAGGAATTTTACCAGCAGTAGCCAGACCAGCAGCAATACCCATCATATTTGCTTCTGCAATACCTGTCTGTACAAATCTTTCTGGAGCTTTTTCTATGAATTTCTCCATTTTTAGAGAACCGATTAAGTCTGCACAAAGTGCTACTACATTTGGATTTTTGTCTGCTAACTCAGCTAAACCTGCTCCAAAACCACTTCTTGTATCTTTTTTTTCTGTGTATGTAAATTTCATGTGTATTAAATTTAGAAGAATTAATAATCTGCTTCGGTTTCTACATAAAGTTGAGAAAGTGCACTTTCTAACTGAGCATCATTCGGAGCTTTTCCGTGCCAAGAGTGAGAGCCCATCATAAAATCTACACCTTGTCCCATTTCTGTATGAAGAATGATGGCCACTGGTTTTCCGTTTCCTGTTTTAGATTTTGCATGTTCTAAAACTGCTATTACCGCTTCTAAATCGTTGCCGTTTTTCTCTTCTAAAACTTCCCAACCGAAAGCTCTTAATTTAGCATTTAAATCTCCTAGAGATAATACATCATCTGTATCACCATCGATTTGTCTTCCGTTATAATCTATTGTAGAAATTAAGTTGTCTACTTTTTTAGCAGCAGCAAACATTAATGCTTCCCAGATTTGTCCTTCTTGTAATTCTCCATCTCCATGAAGTGTGTACACTAAAGATGAATCTCCATCTAATTTTTTAGCTAAAGCTACACCTACTCCTACAGATAAACCTTGACCAAGAGAACCAGAACTCATTCTGATGCCTTCTAAATGTTCGTGTGTAGTTGGGTGACCTTGCAATCTAGAATTTAATTTTCTAAAAGTAGAAAGTTCAGAAATTGGGAAAAATCCGTTTCTTGCTAATGTAGAATAGAAAACGGGAGAAATGTGACCGTTAGAAAGGTAGAAATGATCTTCGCCTTTTCCTTCCATAGAGAAAGGGAGTTTGTAGTTCATCACTTTACCATAAAGCGCTGTGAAATATTCTACACAGCCAAGACTTCCACCTGGGTGTCCTGAATTTACGGCGTGAACCATTCTTAAAATGTCTCTTCTGATTTGTGTTGCCTGAGCTTTTAACTCTTCAATAGATTTACTCATGATTTATAAAATAAGTTTTGCAAATTTACTAAATTTAAGGGGCATGTAAGAATTAAAAATGAAAAGATTTCTCACTTTTTGAAATAAAAAAATTCGGCAATGATTTACCGAATTTTTTAAAATTTATTTCTTTCTGATGAGCCAAAGTCCTAAAAAGGTGATGAGTCCGTTAATAATTAAGACTTCTATTCCTATTTGATAGGCGTATTCTGCTTTTTCTAGATAAGTGCTGAGTGCGTAAGTGATGATGGGTGCCGCTAAACAAACCCAAAGTGTCAATTTATCTTTAATCTGATGTTTAGTCAGAATTCCGAATGCGAATAAGCCAAGAAGTGGGCCATAAGTATATCCTGCGATTTTTAGAATTAAGCCAATGATGGATTTGTCATTGATAACTTTAAAAATAATAACCAAAATCAAGAAAATTAAAGTAAACGTTAGGTGAACTATTTTTCTGGTTTTAGAATTTTCAACTTCTGATTTTTCATTTCTATTGATGCCTAAAATATCAATACAAAAAGAAGAGGTAAGTGCTGTAATTGCACCATCAGCAGAAGGAAATAGCGCAGAAATAAGTCCAATAATGAAAACCACTCCAATGAGAGGCGACATTTTTTGAAACGCTAAAATAGGATATAAATCGTCTCCTTTTGCATTTACTCCAATTTGAGCAGCGTACATGTAAAGAAGTCCGCCCATAAAAAGGAAAATGAAATTTACAATCACCATTACCACCGAAAAAGTGAACATGTTTTTCTGTGAATTTCCTAATTTTTCGATGGAAATATTTTTTTGCATCATTTCTTGGTCAAGACCTGTCATAGAAATGGTAATGAACATTCCTCCGAGAATTGATTTTAAGAAGAAATCTTTAGAATTAATATCTAAAACAAACATATTATCATAACCCAAACCTTGAAATTGAGTCCACGTTTCGCCAATTCCTAAATTCATTTTGGTAAGGATATAACCTACAGTAATAAGCAATGCTCCTAACATGAAAACGGTCTGCAAAGTGTCTGTCCAAACGATAGTTTTCACACCACCTTTAAAAGTATAAGCTAAAATCATTAATAAAATAGCGACAGAAATGGCAACAAAACTCCAAGAAATATCGGTAGCTTTAGTAATGTCATTATGGAAAATGAGTAAGTCTAGAATATTGATAACCAAATACAAACGAGCAGTTGCACCTAAAGTTCTAGAAATAATGAAAAAAATAGCGCCAGTTTGGTAAGAATTAAACCCAAATCTTTCGTTGAGGTAAGTGTAAATAGAAGTGAGTTTCAGTTTGTAATACAAAGGAAGTAAGACAAATGCCACTACAAAATATCCTAAAAAATAACCTAAAACTACTTGGAAATAAGTAAAACCACTTGTTCCTACCGTTCCGGGAACTGACACAAATGTTACTCCAGAAAGTGAAGTGCCAATCATTCCAAAAGCTACTAAAAGCCAGTTAGAATTTTTATTTCCTATAAAAAATGTTTGGTTATTTGCATTTCTAGAAGTGTAGTAAGAAACGCCAAGTAGCGCCAGAAAGTAAACGGATAAAATTACTCCTACAAAAACTGGATTCATTGATTTGATTTTAAGTTGAGCAAATATAGTTTTTTTAGCGTTTTCAGAAAGTTATTTCAAGGAAAGATTTTAAGATTTCATATTATCACCATCTCTGAAATGAAGTCTTCTAAAGACAAAGCCTGAAAAAATAGTGAGAATTCCCATCACCAAAAAAGTGTATCGAAAAGCATTGTGAATATTTCCTTTGATAAGTTGCGTATCACCTTCAAAAAGTTTTAAAATAATTAAACCAAATGCAATTCCAAATCCTATAGCAATTTGTTGATTTACAGAAATTAAAGAGTTTCCACTACTCGTGTGACTATCTCGTAAATCCGAAATGGAAATAGTATTCATAGAGGTAAATTGAATAGAATTGAAAAATCCTAAAACCAAAATTAAGGGTATAAACCAATAAATAGACGTATTAATTCCAGGGATTGCCATTAAACAAATGAGTGTGCCAATAAGAAAAGTATTAAACATCAATGTTTTTCTGTAGCCAAAACGATTCAGGATTTTAATAACGGCAGATTTTCCAAACATGGCAGTGATTGCCATTGGAGCTACAATCCAGCCAGAAACTACTGCAGATTGTCCGTAAGCAATTTGAATCATCAAAGGAATTAATAACGGAATCGAGCTAATGCCTAATCTCGTCGCTAAATTTCCTAAAAAACCTACTCTGAAGGTTCTTACCATGAATAATTCTAAGGGGAAAATAGGATTTTCTTCTTTTTTGGCGTGTCTGTAATAGAGATAAATGAAAATAAAACCCATTAAAAATACCAACAGAACAGGAGTTATATTTTTAGCGTTTCCCATCCATTCTAGTGATATAGAAAGCAACAAAGACGCTGCTGCAAAAAATAGAAAACCTTTAAAATCAAAATCTATGATTTTAGAAAAATAATTTGGCATATATTTTACACTGAGCACAATTCCTAAAATTCCAATTGGTAGATTTATTAAAAATATCCAATGCCAAGAAAGATAATCTACCATATAACCTCCAATTAATGGACCGAGAACTGGACCAATTAAAGCGGGAATAATAGCAAAATTCATCGCTTTCAGTAATTCACTTTTGTCAAAAGTTTTGATAAGTGCTAATTTGCCAACTGGTGTCATTAAACTTCCTCCAATTCCTTGTATTACCCTCGCAATCACCAAAAAAGTTAAGTTTGGGGAAAGTGAACACAAAAGAGAACCTAAACTGAATAGGATTAAAGAAATGATAAATACTTTTTTCGTCCCGAATTTATCTGCCAAAAAACCACTTACAGGCATAAATAAAGCTAATGTCAAAACATAACTAATAATAGCATTTTGCATATTGAGCGGTGATTCGTTCAAATCTTTTGCGATGGATGGGAGAGAAGTGTTGAGAATCGTAGAATCTAACATCTGCATGAAAATAGCAGTAGCCAATATTAATGGAAGAATTTTTTTGGTGGTTTCTATATTTTCAATCTGTGGTTTCATTACATCAAATTTACAAAAAATAAAACCTGCAAATTTGCAGGTTTTGATAGTTTATACTAATGGTTCTTGTTGGCTTAAACAATGGAAACTTCCCAATCCCCAAATAATTTCTGTGGAATCTATTCCTACTACTTTTCTCTCAGGGAAACATTTTTGGATAATTTCTAAAGCTATTTCGTCTTTGCTACATCTGTAAGTTGGCACAATAACGTGCTTGTTCGAGATGTAAAAATTAGCGTAAGAAGCTGGCAATCTTTGGTCTTCCCAAATTACAGGATCTGGCATTGGCAATTCAATAATATTTAAAGGAGAGCCATCTAAAAGTTTCATTTCTTGCAATTCTCTGAGGTTGGTTTGCAAGATTTCGTAGTTTTCGTCTTCAGGATTATCTTCTACAACGGTTAAAACAGTGTTTTCATTCACAAAACGAACGGTGTCATCAATATGTCCATCAGTATCATCGCCAATAATTCCGTCACTTACCCAAAGAACTTGCTCTTGTCCGTAATAATTTTTAAGATATTCTTCAATTTCTTCTTTTGAAAGGTGAGGATTTCTATTTTTATTCAAAAGACAAGATTTTGAAGTCAAAATAGTGCCTTTCCCGTTAAATTCTACGCTTCCACCTTCCATTACGATTCCGGGATGAAAAACAGGAATGTCAAATTCTTTCCCGATTTTTGTAGGAATTACATCATCTAAATCAAACGGAGGATATTTATTTCCCCAAGCATTATAACCCCAATCTACGATTGCTTTTTCTGGTTCGTTACCATTTTTATTAATCAAAAAAGCGGGACCGTGATCTCTGCACCATGCATCGTTGGTTTCGTGGAAATAGAATTCAATATTTTCAAGATTTGCACCAGCTTGCATGATACAATCCATCGCAAATTTTCTCATTTCCTCGTCTTTTACATTAATTCTCACGAATTCGTCTTCGGAAAGAATTTTGATAAATTGACAGTAATAAGGATAAATTTCTTCTAATTTACCTGGCCAAGATTCTTCTTTGTGAGGCCAAGAAAGCCAAGTAGCTTCGTGTTCTTCCCATTCTGCTGGGAAAACGTAGCCTAATTGTTTAGGCGTTTTTATTCCGAAGTCCGAAGTCCGAAGTCCGAAGTCTAATGCGTTTATATGATTATTATTTTCGTTATTCATTTTCTAATCTTTTAATAAGTGCGGAAATCATGGCTAGTATTTCTTCACTCATTGAATATATTTTTTCAAAATTTTCTTTAGAAATAATATCTCTTTCTTTGGCAATAAAAATACAACTCACCACTTCTATATTTGAGCGTAAAGCATATCTTAAAAATTTGACAAACTCTCTATTTGATTGTCCTGTAGAACCTTCTGCAATATTCAAAGTTACGGAGTCTGCGGCTCTTTTAATTTGAGAAGTAAGGATAAACATTTCTTCCTTTGGAAATTCTCTTGTAACATTATGAACTAATGATGTTAATTCTAAAGATTTTTGCCAAACTCTCAATTGTTCAAATTTGAACGCCATATTTTTATTTTTAGTTCTCTTGGTTTTTCAAATCTTCTGACATCCGACTTCCGACATCCGACTTCATTCTTCGTCAATAAATCTTTTAACAATAGGTTGATAAGAATCTATTCTTCTGTCTCTTAAGAAAGGCCAGTGTTTTCTGAAATAATCAGTTTGAGATAAATCTAATTCAGTAACTACCACTTCTTCTTGGTCGTGAGATGCGAGATACAATAATTTACCTTGTGCATTAGCAACAAAACTTCCGCCCCAGAATTTCATAGCACCATCTTGTTCAAAGCCAACTCGGTTTACAGAAACTACAGGGACTCCATTTGCAACTGCGTGACTTCTTTGTATGGTTTGCCAAGCGTTGTATTGGTCTTGGTTGGTTTCTTCGTCTTGGTCTGTTGCCCAACCAATTGCGGTAGGGTAAAATAAAATATCAGCTCCCATCAATGCGGTGATTCTAGAAGCTTCAGGATACCACTGATCCCAACAAATCAGAACACCAATTTTTGCAAATTTGGTTTGAAAAACTTTATAACCTAAATCTCCAGGCGTGAAATAAAATTTTTCGTAAAAAGCAGGATCGTCTGGAATGTGCATTTTTCTGTATTTGCCAAGATAACTTCCGTCTGCGTCTAAAATTGCGGTGGTATTGTGGTACAAACCTTGCGCTCTTTTCTCGAAAAGTGAAGCGATAATTACTATGCCTAATTCTTTGGCAACTTCACTCAAAGCATTGGTAGAAGGACCAGGAATGGATTCTGCCAAATCAAAATTGTCATAATCTTCTACATCACAAAAATAAAGTGACGTAAAAAGTTCTTGCAAACAAACGATTTGAGCACCTTTTGCAGCAGCTTCTCTTACTTTTTCGATGGCTTTTTGCAGATTGGTTTCTTTATCTTTTACACAGGTCATTTGTACTGTGCCTACTTTTACTTTTGACATTTTTTGGAATTTTAAATTTCTAACTTTATACAAATTCTATGCAAAAATATGATTTTTTTAATGCTTAATCAAATTGTGGTTTTTAGTCTTACAAATTACAAAAAAGCCTATTCAAATTTTATTGACAGACTTTCTTTTATTTTTTAAACTCATTAATCTCTTTCAATAGGGTTGTTGTAATAATTTATTTTTTTTAGCAATCTTTCTTTGTATTCTTTGATAAAAGTTGGATTTATTTCTGGATTTGCCACGTCAGCGCCTTGTAAAGGGTCTTTTTTATAATTGGTTTTAAGTTTTAGAAAATTTTCTTTAGATACTTTAATTGTTTTAATGTATTTTTCGTTGTGCGTTTCTTGTTGGAAAGAACAATTTTCTTTGCAAAAATAATTTCCTTTCAATGTCCATGAATACTCTTTTTCTGAATCTTCAATTTTTACAATTAAACCTGGGAGTCCAAAGAATTTATATGGGCCATCATTGATGGGGATTTCGGTAGTAAACCAAGCATTCCATTTTCGTCCACCAAAATCTGTTGTGGCTTTTTGAGTGTTATAATTTTCTATTTTTTGAGATTCGTTGCTAAGTATCCAATTAAAATTTATCTTTTCTACATAATTGTAATTTTGTATTTCTCCAATGTATTCTTTTTGAGTGATGATACCATTTTCTTTTATGATTTTGATGGAGTTTTTTGGTTGATTTTTATAAAAGTTATCCCAATCAAAATTTGCAAATTTTGCAGAATTTTCCATTGAGGCTATAATTATAGAATCATAACGAGCAAGTTCATAGTTTAAGTATAGTGATTTACCATCTTTAATATCAAGAACTGTAAGAAGTTTTTCAATTTTGCTAGAATCTTTGTTTGGTTTATAGTTTAATTCATAATAAAATCTGTTGATTTGAGAAAATGTTAAAATATTCAATAATAGAAAACTGAAAATAAAAGTTTTTTTCATGGCTTTGATTTTTCTATAAATTTAGTAATTTTTTTTTTGAATGTCCGTTTTAAAGCATAATTGCAATTTTGAAACAATTTTGAAGATTTATAAAAATTAAATATTATTGAAAATCAATCAGTTACTTTTGTCAAATTTTTCTAAACCATAAAATTTAGTGCTTTATGACACTAAACGGACATTCAAAATTTTTTTTACATAAAAAAGCCTGCCCAAAAAATTTGGACAGACTTTTCTTCATATCAAATTTTGAATAACAAATTCTAATAAGAATCTTCATGAACGGAAATCACGGCTCTTCCGCTCGGATCATTCATTTTTTTGAAAGCTTCGTCCCATTCCAAAGCAATTGGCGTAGAACAAGCTACTGATGGAACGGAAGGAACGGTTAAAGCAGCGGTTTCACTAGGAAAATGCTCTTCAAAAATTGTTCTGTATCTGTATTCTTCTTTATTTTGTGGGGTGTTTTGAGGAAAACGGAATTTTGCATTCGCCATCATTTCATCAGTCACTTCTTTTTCGGCCACTTCCTTTAAAGAGTCAATCCAGCTATAACCAACTCCGTCAGAAAACTGCTCTTTTTGTCTCCAAGCAATCGATTCTGGTAATAAATCTTCAAATGCTTTTCTCAATAACCATTTTTCAATTTTGGGTTCGTGAGCGGTAACCATTTTATCCGCAGGATTTACGGTCATGGCAATATCCATAAATTCTTTGTCCAAGAAAGGAACTCTTCCTTCAATTCCCCAACTCATCAATGCTTTGTTGGCTCTCAAACAATCGTATAAGTGTAATTTTCCTAATTTCCTTACGGTTTCATCATGGAATTCTTTAGCATTTGGAGCTTTGTGAAAATATAAATATCCACCAAAAAGTTCATCGCTTCCTTCACCAGAAAGTACCATTTTAATTCCCATAGATTTAATAACTCTCGCCATTAAATACATCGGTGTAGAAGCTCTTACTGTGGTTACATCATATGTTTCGAGGTGATAAATTACATCTTTTACCGCGTCTAAACCTTCTTGAACGGTAAAGTGAATTTCGTGGTGAACAGAACCAATATGTTCTGCTGCTTTTTGAGCAGCCGCTAAATCTGGTGAACCTTCTAAACCTACTGCAAAACTGTGTAATCTAGGGTACCAAGCTTCTTGTTCGTCTCCACTTTCGATTCTTTTTTTTGCATATTTTGCAGCAATTGCCGAAATAATAGAAGAATCAAGTCCGCCAGAAAGTAAAACTCCATAAGGAACGTCACTCATCATTTGTCTGTGTACCGCATCTTCTAAACCTTTTCTAATGGCCGCAATGCTGGTTTCATTGTCTTTTACGTTTTCAAAATCTTCCCAATCTCTTTTGTACCACTGTTGAAGTTCTTGACCGTCTTTGCTGTATACAAAATGCCCAGGTAAAAAAGTTTCAATTTTATTGCAAACGCCTTCTAAAGCTTTCAGTTCAGAAGCTACATAATAGTTTCCGTGTTTGTCCCAACCTTGATAAAGCGGACAAATTCCCATGTGATCTCTTGCGATTAAATAAATGTCATTTTCAATGTCATAAAGTGAAAATGCAAAAATCCCGTTGAGTTTTTCGATGAAATCTTTGCCGTATTTTTTATAAAGTGCCAAGATAACTTCGCAGTCAGATTGGGTAAGAAATTCATAATCAGGGAATTCTTTTCTGAGTTCTTGGTGGTTGTAGATTTCGCCATTCACAGCAAGAACTACTTTTCCGTCTTTGGTGAATAGAGGTTGTTTCCCAGAAGTTGGGTCTACGATTGCTAATCTTTCGTGAGAAAAAACAGTTTTTTCTGATTGGAAAATTCCGCTCCAATCTGGACCGCGGTGTCTAATTTTTTTAGACATTTCTAATATCTGAGGACGCAGAGCGTCTGTTTTTTGTTTCGCATCAAACAAGCATACAATTCCGCACATATCTTAAATAAATATTTTAAAAGTTGATTAAATGTTTACGTTTCGTATGCAAAAATAGATTTAAAGTTTATAAATAAAAATAAAATATTAAAATTGATTAATAATTTTAACTAATTAATTTTATTTTAGAAATATTTTAATTTAAACGCTTGTTTTGAAACAAGGATGCGAATTTTTTTAAGTTGGAGAAAACAAAAAAAGCAACCTTTTTGTAAGGTTGCTTTAAAAGTTATATTGTGAATTTATTTAAACTCTCTCAATCAGTGCCATATAAAATCCGTCAAAACCTGTACTTGGCATTACTTTTTCTTCTTTTATTAATTTGAAATCAGGATTGTTTTTCAAGAAATTTTCAACCTGTTCATTATTTTCACTTGGCAAGATAGAACAAGTGGCGTAAACCATTTTCCCACCTTTTTTAATGATTTTAGAATAATCTTGAAGAATGGTTTCTTGCTCTTTTCTAATTCTATCGATGAAATCTTGGTCTATTTTCCATTTAGAATCTGGGTTTCTTTTTAAAACGCCTAAACCAGAACACGGTGCGTCTATCAAAAGTCTGTCTGCCTTTTCGTGTAATCTTTTGATGACTTTATTATCTGTAATTTCTCTGGTTTCTATATTGTGAGCTCCCGCTCTTTTTGCTCTACGTTTCAGTTCGGCTAATTTCCAACCGTGAATATCCATAGCAATAATTTGCCCTTTGTTTTCCATCAAAGCAGCAATGTGAAGCGTTTTTCCACCAGCTCCAGCACAAGCATCTACTACACGCATTCCGGGTTTTACATCTAGAAATTCTCCAATTTTTTGGGAACCAGCATCTTGTACTTCAAAAAAGCCATCTTTAAAAGCCGAAGTTAAGAACACATTTTTCTTTTCTTCCAACTGTACTGCATTTTCGAAGCCTGGAACTTGAAAACTTTCTACATTTTCGTGTTTTAGTTCTTCGATTAAGTGTTTTGTTGAGGTTTTCAAAGAATTGGCACGTAAAATAGTTGGCGCTTGTTCATTAAGCGCAATCATTTCTTTTTCCCAGTTTTCACCGAGTTCTTTTTCTAAAGTTTCTACTAACCAATCTGGAATAGAATGTTCAAAAGCTTTAGTAGGAACGGTTCCTTTCTTTAATTTGGTAATAATATCCGCAACTTTAATTCCTTGAAATTCTTCGAATTTTTTATACTCAGTTTCGCTCCAAAGCAAATAGGCTAGGATAAGTCTGTAAATGTTATTAGGTTTTGCGCCTTCTCCAATGTAATATTCTAGGCGTTTTTTCCAACGGATAATGTTGTAGAAAATTTCAGAAACTACTTTTCTGTCTTCGCTTCCCCATTTTTTATGAGCTTTCAAAAGTCTTTCTATAACTTTATCAGCGTATTTATTTTTTTCGAAAAAAGTTTCTTGTAGTGCATCGTGAATACCGATGAGTAGATTTCTGTGGATAAGTTGCATAGTTTCTAAATTGCTTTCGGCAGTCGGCTTTACGCTTTCTGCTATTTCTTTGCAAAAATAAGGATAAAAAGCTAATTAACAATTATTGTATAACTTGTTGAAAATAATCTTTTCTTTCTGTTTTGATTGAATTTAGAATTGATTTCTGATTTATTTTTTAAAACAATAGAATCATTGTTTTTTTTAATACGAATTTTATTAAAAGGAAAACTTTCTTCTCCACCACCACCACCAATGTTTGAATAAATAATAAAAGTTTCTTTTGGGTTAATAGTAGCAGAGTCA
Organism: Flavobacteriales bacterium UBA6196; assembly: GCA_002422665.1. Classification (GTDB taxonomy): domain Bacteria; phylum Bacteroidota; class Bacteroidia; order Flavobacteriales; family Weeksellaceae; genus Cloacibacterium; species Cloacibacterium caeni_C. The sequence continues at coordinate 18,752 of DITA01000075.1, read as the reverse complement.
ATTAGTTTAGTTCTATTAATACTTTTGTCATATACTTTTATAGGTGGATTGGTATATACATAAATATCTTTTTCTGAATTATTACTTATGTAATATGCATAACCAGGATCACAAGAAATAAAAGTGAATAATGTGATAATAAAAATAAAGTATTTCATGATTAAAAATTTCTTTAAAATTAAGAATATTTTTTATGTCAAAGCAAAAACTTCTAGCGTCCATTCTTCCATCTTCAATCAAATTAATATATTTGCCGAAAATCAAAATAAATGAAAAAACTACTATTAGGAACATTATTTTTACTGAGTTTAAGTATGAATGCTCAGGAAGATGACACGCAAAGAAGAAACATTATCAAAACCAATGTTACTGCTTTTGCTTTTAAGAATTTTCAATTGAATTATGAAAGAGTTTTTACCAAAACATTTTCACTGTCTGTAAGTTATGGAATGATACCAGAAGGTAAATTGCCATTTTCTTCACTTTTACCCAATGATAGTGAGGTGAATTTAGAAGAAGTAGAACTCGGTGGAAGCAATGCTACTTTAGAAACCAGATTTTATTTAGGAAAAAAAGGTTATGGTCATGGTTTTTATTTAGCTCCTTATTATAGATATTCTACCTTCAAAGTTTCTAATTTTACAGAAACCATCGATATGGAAACCAATGGAGTAGTGTATGATACCGTAGATGTTACTTTCAAAGGAAATTCTACAGCACATAGTGCAGGTTTATTAATCGGTGCGCAGTGGTTTTTAGGCAAAAAAGATAATTTCGTTTTAGATGCATGGTTTTTAGGTGCTCATTATGGAACATCAACCGGAGATCTAGATGGTATTACAGATAGAACATTAACTTCAGTTGAGCAACAGCAAGTTCAGGATGAATTAGACAACTTAGATATTCCAGTGGTAAAATACAAAGCTACTGTAAATGCAAATGGTGCCAATCTAAAAGTAGACGGACCTTGGGCTGGTTTAAGAGCAGGGATTTCTTTAGGTTACAGATTTTAAAGTATCTTTGCAAAAAATTAAAAAATGAGTGAATTAATGCCTTGCCCAAAATGTGGCAGCGAATTTACCTACGAACAAGACAATCTTTTGGTTTGCAGCCAATGTTTCCATGAGTTTGATCCTGCAGAAGTAGGTGCAGAAGATAAAATTTTCGATAGCAACGGAAATGAATTGCAAAATGGTGATTCTGTAGTAGTCATTAAAGATTTACCAGTGAAAGGCGCACCAAAACCTGTAAAAGCGGGAACTAAGGTGAAAAACATTAGATTAAGACCAGGTTCTGATCACAATATCGATTGTAAAATAGATGGTTTCGGCGCAATGGCATTGAAGTCTGAATTTGTGAAGAAAGCTTAAGAACTTTTTAATTTGCACAAATTTTCTCGAATTACTCAAATTACTGATTTGGCAAAATTTATATAATTCGAGGAAATTAACACAATTTCTAAAAAAAAAAGGAAAGATTTGGCAGGGTTCTTTTCTAAGACTTTGATTGTTCGCACGAAACGAATCTAATTTCAGTCCATCAAGGCAGAAAGAGAATTAACCAAAAATTTCCTTACGTTTTTCAGGGAAGACAAAATTAATAAATTTTCTAGAAATAAAATGAAATTTTAGTTGGATGTTCTAAACAATGAATTTTAAACTCAACCTTTACCTTTACCTTTACCTTTACCTAATCCTTAATCTCAACCTTAATATTTCCCTCCAATTTGTTTTCTGAATACATAACAAGCGGAATATTATGAACTAAAATCTTGTTCCAATAATGGTTTCCTGCAAATCTGCTTTCTACAATTTGAGCATCTAAACCATTTTCGGTGAGTTTTACTTGATGCGGAAAGAAATAATTTTTAGAAACGTTGAGTATAGATTTTTCTTCTTCGGAGATTGTGTTTACTTCACCCAAAAGTTTTGCTACATAAGCATTATAAGGATTTCTGAAGGTTTCTTCAGCGTTGTCATTTTGAATCAATCTCCCTTCTTGTAGCACAATGATTTGGTCTGTCCAAGGAAGAATTTCTTGAATTTCGTGAGTAGAAATCATCACAGAAAGTTCATGTTCTTTAGCATAGTTAAACAAACGTTCTCTCAATTCCATTTTTCTAGAATAATCCAAATTACTGAAAGGTTCGTCTAATAAAAGCAGTTTTGGCATTACAGAAAGCGCTCTCGCAATCGCAACTCGCTGTTGCTGACCACCACTTAAATTTTTTGGCAAAACATGCGCGTAATCTTCTAATCCTACTACTTGTAAAAGCTCCTGAATTTTTTGCTTTTTCTCTAAAAGATTGGTGTTAGAAATAAATTTCCCTATGTTTTCGGCCACAGTAAGATAAGGCATTAAATCATAATTTTGAGAAACCAACTTCATGCCGAGTTCTCCTGGTACAATGTTTCCTTTCGGTCCGAAAAGTCTTTCGTCTTCCAAATAAATTTCTCCGCTTTGCCAATCAAACAAACCGTAAATAATATTAAGAAGAGTAGATTTTCCACAGCCAGATTCGCCAGCCAAAGCAATAATTTTACCTTTTTCTACAGAAAGATTGATATTTCTGAAAAGTAAAGTTCCGGGTTTGTAACCGAAATATAAGTTTCTAACATTCAAAAGCATATACAAAAATAAGCATAATAAAAGAATTTTTGAAAATTTGAAGAGAAATTTCTTACTTTAGCAGAAGTAAAATGATAAAAAACAGTTAAAAATGAAAAAGAATTTATATAGAGTTTTGGGGATTTTAGCGCTCTCTTTTTTGGTGATTTCTTGTGGAAAAGATAAACCTGTAACCAGCGAAGCCAATGAAGTTTTAACCGAAACTGATGGTGTACTCTACAAAGTAGACACCATGAACAGTAGAATAGAGTGGAAAGGTTATAAAGTGCTAAAGTCTGATCAAACCACACATTTTGGAGAGATAAAATTTGAAAGTGGAGATGTTACCGTAAAAGAGGGTAAACTGCAATCAGGAAAATTTGTCGCAGATATTACCACACTAGAAAATATAGATTTAAAAGATGACCAAGAAATGAAAGCCAAATTAGAAGGTCATCTGAAAAGTGGGGATTTCTTCGAGGTAGAAAAATTTCCTACCGCTTCTTATGAAATTACCAAAGTAACAGAAAATACAGCTGGAGATTACAACACGCTTTTAGAAGGAAATCTTACGATTAAAGGCATCACAAAATCAGTTCAGTTTAAGGCAAATGTAACGGTAGCAGACGGAAATGTAAGCATTGCAAGTGAACCAACAGATATTAACAGAGAAGATTTCGGATTGAAATTTGAGCTTCCTTTGGAAAATGGTTTGCTGAACAAAGAAATTAATCTTCAGATTTTGGTAAAAGCTTTAGAAAGCAAGTAATTTTAAAGAGCCAAGCAAAAATAACCAAGTAAAAAATAGGAACTCGCAGTTTTGTGAGTTCTTTTTTTATGACTTAAGTTCGGGATTATTCTGTGCTGGTTTTTGTGGTTAAAAATTAAAATCCGTATTTTTGCAATTCTATAAAACAAACCGATGTTAGATAAGATAGATGAGTTATTGAAAGAAGTGCAAGGTTTTACTTCTACTGACAAAGACGAAATTGAACAATTTCGTATCAAATTCAATGGGAAAAAAGGAATTTTAAATGATTTTTTCGAAAAATTTAAAGAAGTTCCTAATGAACAGAAAAAAGAATTTGGTCAAAAAATCAATACACTCAAACAAGCTGTAAATACTAAATTAGAAGAGCTGAAAGAAGCTACTTCTAGCCAAATTATTATCGAAAAAGAAGACCTTACGAAACCTGCTTTTCCGTTGGAATTGGGTTCTCGTCATCCTATTAATTTAGTGAAAGGCAGAATTATTGAGATTTTTAAATCTATTGGTTTTGCAGTTTCTGATGGACCAGAAATAGAAGATGATTGGCACAACTTTACTGCGCTTAATTTACCAGAATATCATCCTGCAAGAGATATGCAAGATACGTTCTTCATTGAGCAAAATCCAGATGTTTTATTAAGAACGCATACTTCTTCGGTGCAAATTCGTCACATGGAAGAAAATCAGCCGCCAATTAGAATTCTTTCTCCGGGAAGAGTTTTCCGTAACGAAGCTATTTCTTCTCGTTCACACTGTATTTTCCACCAAATAGAAGGTTTATACATTGATGAAAACGTGAGTTTTGCAGATTTGAAACAAACTTTACAGTTTTTCACTACAGAACTTTTTGGGAAATCAAAAATCAGAATGAGACCTTCTTATTTCCCTTTTACAGAGCCAAGTGCAGAAGTAGATGTTTATTGGGGATTGAATTCTGAAACCGATTACAGAATTACCAAAGGAACCGGTTGGTTAGAAATTATGGGTTGTGGAATGGTAGATCCTGCCGTTCTTAAAAATGTAAATATCGATGCAGATAAATACTCAGGTTACGCATTCGGAATGGGAATTGAGAGAATCGTAATGTTGCTTTATCAATTGGGAGACATCAGAATGTTCTTCGAAAATGATAAGAGAATGCTAGAGCAATTCGGGCATTTATAAATTAGAATTTATTATTGAAATTTTCAGAAATGATAAAAAGAAAGCGTTCAAAATTTTTTGAACGCTTTTTTATTTTTAAGATTTTTTGAACCAATTTTTTGCTCTGTTGTAGTCTAAGAAATAAGTAATTCTGAGCGAAATATTGTTAATCATAGGTTCGTTAAATAATCGGTCAAAATTATCTCTCATGCTTAATCTGGCTACATCTAAGAAATTTTGAGCTTGATTTCTGTACAGTAAAGTCAGTTGTGAACCTGGCGCAAACCACCAACTGTAACGTAAATCCAAGTTCCATGAATTGAAGGTGCCATCTTTGTTTTCGGCGAAACTAGTGTCTGGATTGAGTTCTCCATTATCTTTTAACGTGTAAAATTGTCTGTAAGCCACTTCCGAAAAATAATGACGGAAAGTTAGATTAATCGCCATTTTTTCATTAAAAGTATATTGAGAAGAAACACTATTTTCTACAGAATTTCTTAATCTTCGGCCAATGAAAATATTCGTGTCGTCTTTTCCTACAAATCCTGTTTCATTATTGAAATTAGCATAATTTAAAGTGTGGAAAATAGAGAAATGGTCATTAAATCTATATCGGGTATTGATTTCTGACATGTACGTAATTCTCTTGTCTTCATTGTATTTATAAAATTCTACATAACCACCGATTTTGAATTTTTTTCTTTCATCTGTATTGGCAAAAACCCATGGATTATACATTGCCGGAATGAAAAGATATTTTCCGAAGGTTCTCGGTTCGTAAATGTCATTGGTCCCAAGTGGTTTTACCATCAATCCACCTCCGAAATTGAAAAACTTTTTATTGGTAATTTGTAAATTTTGGTGAATCACGAAATCTGCAAATAAATCGGTTTCTAATCTTCTGTTATTGTTTACTTTAAGGCTGTAATTCAATTGATTGATATTGCCTTTTGGTTGCAAATAACGGTAATTATAATTGGCGCTATAATTCACATAATTGGTCTGTCCAGTAAATCCAAGATCGTTAATGTCATAATTTTTATCTCTCAAGAAAACTTCTGCGCCGAATTGATGACCTTTAATAATTTGGTTAAAACCAGCATTTCCTTCGAAACCAAATTTTTGTTTTTGATTTTCGAAAACCCAACTTCCCTCTGTAGAACCGAATACAGAAAATGTATTTTTCTTATTGGTTAAATTTAGGAAAAGCCCAGTTGCATTAGCATCTCTGAAATCTCCGCTTCTCATCACACTTGTATTAATTAGGGAAACCGAAGAATTTTCACGAAATCTTTGGTCTAAAACAAAGACATTATAATTTGCCAAAGGTTCTGTTACTTCTTTTCTGATTTCGCCAGTGTTGATATTTCTGATGGAAGCTTCGGTTTTTTCGGTAATGGCATTGAAAAATCCAATTCCTAAGCTTTTTTTTGTTCTTCCAGAAATTTTAGTAGCGTTAAAAAGTTTTACTTTTTCTGGATTTTCAGCAAATTCTTCATCGGCTGCAAGTTGAGGAAACTTACTTGGGAAACCACCAATTCTTCTGGAATAAAACATATTTCCTTTATTGAAAAGTTCTGTTCCTTCATTGAAAAACGAACGCTGTTCACTGAATTGTTGTTCAAATGGTCCCAAATTTAAAACGGTAGCATCAAAATTGGTTTGTCCAAAATCTGGAATCAAAGTGGTGTCAAGTGTAAAAGCGTCATTAATTCCATATTTCACGTCCATTCCACCATTGATGTTGGTAGTGGTTTTTCCGTCAAAATAATTTACATAACTCGAAAAATAAGGAAGGAATGACAATCTGGTAGGTGTTTGAATATTTTCTACACCGTTTAGAATACCGTCATACAATAAGAAGCTACCTTTTTGATTGTTCACATGATTCCATGTATAAGCGGTTTGCAATCTATTAATTTGTCTGAAAAAATTAATTCCCCATTGTTGTTTCTCGCTTTTAGGAAATCTCATCTCGAAATATGGGATTTTCATCTCAACAGACCAACCGTTTTCTAAAATTTTCACGCCAGAATACCAAATTCCGTTCCACGAAAAATCTTCACCATTTTGATTGGTGATTTTGCTGTCTGCTTGTACACCTGCAGCAGTTACAAAAAACTCTAAACTCTGCTGTTTATCATTATATCCATTAATAAAAAGTACGAAAAAATCATCATTTCCTATATTGTCTCTTTCGGTGAGTTCTTTCCCAATTTTAGAAGGTTCTTTGTCATACATCATCGCAGAAACATAAATCCCGGTATCGTCATAAGCGACTTTTACTTCTGTTTTGAAATCAGGATTTTCAGCTTTGCCATTATTAGGTCTTAGTTCTATAAAATCATTGGCAATTGGTGCGTTTTTCCAAATTTCATCATCTAAAATTCCATCAATCTTTGGCGCTTTTTCTACTCTTACCGCGTTAATGGTTTTCCGGGTAATGTTTTCGGTTTTTTCTTCTTGTGCCGAGGAAAAACCGACAAAAAGAAAAGTGAATAAGATGATGATTTGAACTTTCATGTATTTTTTATTTAAAGAAATTAGTTGCAAAAAATTTTCATTTGTTTCAATTAGAACAACTAATCTTTTAGTTTTATTACATTAAGTACAAAAAAATCCGACAATTTTTGTCGGATTTTATATTTCATGAAATTTTATTTAGAAAAATTCAAAGGATATTTTACGTTGGTATATCCGTCTAAACTTGCTTTGAGAGAGCCTACTAAAAGTTCTGCTCTAATTTCTACGGGAACGTGGTTTTCGTCATTGGTTACCCACATCGTAACGCCTTCTTGAGATTTAAAAATTCTACCACTCATTACGTAAGGTTTGATTTTAAGACAAGAAATATTTCCAAATTTGGTGGTTTTGTTTTCTACAGCAACCACTTTTAGCATAAAAGGATAAGACTCGTCATCAATCCAAACGTTCATTTTAATATTGCTCCCTACTTTAAATTTAGACTTTTCCATGCTTCTAAGGTTGTAAAAAGAAGAAAGCATATCTTGAATTCCTCTCATAGTTTTAAAATTTTTAGAAGTTTGGTCTAGTTTATTGGTGAGTGTAAGTGATTGATTATCATGATTGAATTCGGTTTCGTAATGTCTTCTGTAGCCACCTTCCGAAACGTTTCTTACATAATAACTTGGCAAGCCAGTAGCAATATTGATGTAACTTTCATACACATCATCTACTTTGAAAAAAGCTCTTACCGCACCTGTACTTCTTCCAACTCCTGTCACTCTATAGTGTGGTTTTCCTTTATAAGTAATTTGGTTGGTGGTAAGAGTTGCTGTTCCTGCATTTAAAAAACCATAATGTAATCTATAAGAGAGCTTTTCGCCACTTTTAATATTGTCAATTTGTGAAAAAACAGTGATTGAAATTAATAAAAATATAAAATTGAATATTTTTTTCATAATCGATTTTTAAATATTTATTCCTTCGCAAATTCTTTGCCAAAATTTTAAAGTGGCAATTTTACGCATAATCAGTTGTGACAAATGTCATAAAAGTTACATAGGCCAAACCACAAAATTTGCTATATTTGCAAAAAATGAAAAGTTTTTATTCGTAATTCAAATTTACAATAAAAAATATATAAATGATAAATACAGATTTATTGATTATCGGAGCCGGACCAACCGGTCTTTTTGCTGTTTTTGAGGCAGGTTTACTTAAAATTAAATGTCACATCATAGATGCATTGCCACAACCAGGCGGGCAATTGGCAGAACTTTATCCTAAGAAACCAATTTTTGATATTCCTGGCTATCCATCAGTGTTAGCAGGTGAATTGGTAGATAATTTAATGGAACAAATTAAACAGTTTGAGCCTGGTTTTACTTTGGCAGAAACTGCAACTACTCTTAATAAATTAGAAGATGGGACGTTCGAAGTGATTACCAATAAAGGTACTATTCACCGTGCAAAAGCTGTGGCAATTGCTGGTGGTTTAGGAACTTTCGAGCCGAGAAAACCTTTGATTGACAATATTGCAGACTACGAAGAAAAAGGAGTAGAATATTTTGTGAAAAATCCTGAACATTTCAGAGATAAAAATATTGTAATTGCTGGTGGCGGTGATTCTGCACTGGACTGGAGTATTTTCTTGTCTAATGTGGCAAAATCTGTTACGCTTATTCACCGTAGAAATGAGTTTAGAGGTGCTCTTGACTCTGTAGAAAAGGTACAAGAACTTAAAAATGCGGGTAAAATTAACTTAATTACACCTGCAGAAGTAATTGGTCTAAAAGGTGATGGTCACATAGAAGCCATTACCGTAGATAAAGAAGGTGAAATTTACGATTTGGCAACCGATTATTTTATTCCGCTTTTTGGACTAACTCCTAAATTAGGTGATATTGCGAATTGGGGATTAGAAATTGAGAAAAATGCGATTGTGGTAAATAACGCTTTGGATTATCAAACCAATATTGAAGGCGTTTATGCAATTGGCGACGTGAATACTTATCCAGGAAAATTAAAACTAATTTTATGTGGTTTCCACGAAGCAACTTTGATGTGTCAAAGTGTCTACAATAGAATGAATCCTGGCAGAAAATATGTCTTGAAATATACTACTGTAAGTGGAGTAGATGGTTTTGACGGAACCAGAAAAGAAGCTGAAAAAGCAGTAGTAAAGAAGATAGACTAAATTTTTAGTATTTGGTACTGAGTATTTGGTAGCTAGACTTTTTACCAATTACTAATTACCAACTACCAATTACCAAAATATAACTACTAAAATGTTAGACGTAAATATAAAAATTACAGATAGAAACGGAGTTACGCATGAAGTTGCTGCGCCTACAGATATGGCGATGAACTTGATGGAAATAGTGAAACTCTATGAATTAGCAGAAGAAGGAACGATTGGTGTTTGTGGAGGAATGGCAATGTGCGCTTCTTGTCAATGCTATGTAAAAAGTGACACTCCGCTTCCTGAAAAATCTGATGAAGAAGAAGCAATGCTTTCTGAAGCATACAATGTGAAAGAAAATTCTAGATTAGGTTGTCAAATTCACATTACAGAAGATTTAGAAGGTCTAGAAGTAGAATTGGCTCCTTACGAGTAAATGTTCTTCTGAAAAAAATAAAAAAAGGCTGTTTCAATTTCCGAAACAGCCTTTTTCTTTATCAAGATTGAATTAATTCACTAAAAATAAAGCATTGCTAAATAACAGAATTCCGTTTTCCCAAAATGCTCTAAAAAGCGGATTGTCTATCATGTAAACCAGTTTACCAGAACCTTTGCTTTCTACTGAATAACTTACCGTTTCGGGTAGTTTTTTTCCGAAATTGTGGCCAATATAACCATAGCTTTTATAGTTTTTAGGTACATAAACTATATTATTGCTTCCTTTCAATAAAGAATAGATTTTGTCTCCCGTTTTTAAACTGTAATATTTTTTGCCTAATCCAAAAGATAAAGGATGGGTAATGTCTAAATTATTCTCAATGATTGCACCGGGAATAGAATTGGCCAATAATCTTCTTTCTTCACTGCCAGAATCTAAGAAACGTTCTTTCAACTCCTTTTCCTTTTTTAATTTTTCCGCAGCTTGTTTTTCTTCATCTGAAGCATAAGGATTTAAGGCGAAACCTTCTTTTCCGTCAAAGATATTCAGTGCGCCATCAATTGCAATTACTTTTCCGCCATTGTTAATCCATTCTGTTAATCTCTTCATTTCAGCATCAGAAAAATTATATTTTCCGTCTGCCAACACCAAAGTATTAAATTCAAAAAGTTTTACATTTTTGAGTTTATTTTGCTCCACAATTGTTACGGGATAATTCAAGACTTCATCAAAATAATACCAAGCAGCACCAAATTCAGTAGAAGTAACACCTTCACCAGAGAGTAAAAGCACTTTTGGAGCTTTCATTAACGGGAAGTTCTCTCCACCTAAATCTTTAGCATTTTTAGAAAAACCTGTAGAAATAGTAGTGAAATCATTTTTCTTTTTTACGATTTCTCCTACAAGGTTTTCAAAATCAGTAATTTTTGGGTTGTCTCCTTTAGTGATAACAATTCCTCCAGGTTCTATGGTAGCCTCGCCAAAAATAGCCTGTTTCATGGCATATCTTACTTTAATGTCTTTTTTGTGAAGTTCGCCTACAATTTCTGCAGAAATTCTGTTGTTCCAAGGTACATAAAATGCGTAAACGTTTTTCGGAATTTCTTTAGAAGTAGTTTCAATAGAATTTTTTGTTTTTATATTTAAAGCATTTTTTACCGCATAACCTTGCACGCCATAAGCTAAAGGAAGGCTCCAAGCGGTAATGTCATAAGAAAGACTATCCGTCATTTTATTAGTAGGCTCAAACAAAATTTGTGTAAAAACCGCTTTCGGTTGATCTACTTTTACAATTAAATCATTGGGCTCTACAGAAAAACTTTCATCTTTTTTACTGAAATAATTATAACCGCTTGTGCTCATTTTTTCAGTTGCATAAGCATATTCTATTTTATTAATTTTGAGGAGTTCTGCTAATTGAACGTTTTTAGGATTGTGTTTAACCACATATGTAGCATATTTTCCTTTCATCTTCGTTCTAGGATTATTCATGAAATTTCTAAATCCTTTTATTAATGGTTCCATCTGCGAAGCAGAGGTTTCTACTACTGCTAAAACAGCAGTTTTATGATGGGTTAATCTTTCTTTGATGGTAAGATTTACACCATTTTCCATCGTAACTTCTCTACCGGCACGAATTCCACCTTGTTCTATGGTCATTCCTACGGCTCCATTGTACATAGGATAAGTGTCTCCATAGCTAGGATAAAAAAGATCAAATCTTTCACTGGTATTATATAACCAATTTTTTTCATCAAATTTTGCGGCAATATTTTTTCCTAATAATTTGTGAAAATCTTTTTGATAGGCTTCAATAAATTCATGTTGAGGTTCTGCTGCAGGCGGGAAAAAGTAAGGAGAATCATATCCTTGCTCATGAATATCCGAATGTACATGTGGCATCCATTGGTTATAAATTGCCATTCTCTGCTTAGTTTCTGCTTGTGTTTGCCAAGCCCAATCTCTGTTCATATCAAAAACATAATGATTGTATCTTCCACCAGGCCATTCTTCTGCATGTTCTCTGTCGAATTTATTAGGATTGGTATTTTTACCCGAAATTTCTCTTAGCCAGTTTCCGTATCTGGAAAATCCATCAGGGTTAAGACATGGGTCTAAGATAACAATCGTGTTTTTCAGCCATTCTTTAGTAGTTTTATTTTCTGGGTTTGCTAATTCGTAAGCTACAGAAAGAGCGCTTTCCGTTCCAGCCCATTCGTTGCCATGTACATTAAAGCTTAGCCAAACAATGAGCTTGTCGCCGATTTTGGTTGAGCTTTTAGGAGCCATACCAATAGAAGCTAAATTCTGAAGTCTTATTTCTTCTAGGTTGGCTAAATTTTCAGGAGTTGAGATATAATAAAGATTAAGATTTCTATGTTCTGAAGTTTCACCGTATTTCTGGTATTTTACATAAGGAGTTTGGGTGGTAAGATGATTGAAATAATCTTCTACTTGATGATAAAGGGTAATTTGTTTTCCATAAGTTGGTATAAATTCATTTGGACTTTTTACCTGTGCAAAACCAATTGCAAAAATATTAATCCATAAAAGAAATAAGAGTTTTTTCATGTCAGATTTAAATTTTCTCAAAAATAACGATTATATCATTATTAGAAATAGGTTTTTAATAAAAAATCCAAAACATTTAGTTTTGGATTTTTTATTATTTTGTTTTAAAAGTAATATTAAAGAGAAGGTACTTCATACCAATTTGTTCCATCGCAAATGAATTCCGTTGCACTAATAGTTATTCCATAAGTGTTAGAGGCTTTTATCCCATCAGAAGCAGTGTAAAGTAGTCCAAAAGGCGTTTTGCTTTTTACATTAATTGTTGTATTACTATTATATTGAGTGTATGATATTTTTAATCTTGCGCCATTTCCTACAACAGCTGGAGATGGTAAAGTAATGTTTATATTAACAGTTTCAGAAGTAAAAGCGGAATAATTTAAAAGTAGTACGCCTCCAATACTAGAATTTTGTACAGTGTAATTAAATGTTGTAGAATTTACATCAACAACAGAAAAAGGGATATTGGGAGTTGATAATGTAGCCCAAGTTCCATCACCTCTTAGATAGGTGCTAGAATTAGCTGTTCCTGTTGCCGAAATTTTCGCTGTGGTTATAGAATTATCATCTACGGTTTTAGCATGTAAAGCATAAGGAACACTTAGAAGTTGAGAAGTGCCATTAATGGTATAAGAATTGCCACCAGTTGGGTCTATTTCAGTTTTTATGAAATATAAATCGTCTCCCCAATTAATATTTGTTAGAGAGCCACTTACAAGAGTCCCATTACCTATTTTAGCAGTAAAAAGTCCGTTATTGTTTGTAGTTGAGTTTTGAGTTTCAGAGTATACTGTAGTTCCATTAATAGAACTTTTTAATATGCTAAACTTAATTCCTACAGATTGGTTAACCACTAATGCATTAGATGCATTTCTTACCACTGCTTGATAACTAATTAGATTAGGTGTCTGCGCAACTAATAAAGTTGCAAATAAAAAGGCAAACAGCGAAAATAGATTTTTTTTCATAGTGTTATTTTTTAATTATTTTGAAAGTTTTAATGGTTTGTTTTCCTTTCTTTATATTCAATAAATAGACAGAAGGTAGACGCTTCACCATATTAATAGAGGTGTCTTTTGAAGTGATTTCATTTGATTCTAATAGACGACCATTAGAGTCTAAAAGTTCAAAACTCAAATTTTTATAATCTTTATTTATACTTATTGTTAAAAAATCTGTAACCGGATTAGGAAATGCGTTGAAAATAAGATTAATGTCTGTTTCGTTAACTCCTAAATACGTGCTCACTTCATAAGCTTGTTGGGTGCCTTGAGAAATACTTCCGTTTCCCGAGCTTGTAGTAGTGTAAATCGTTTCTCCAATAGTAGAGCTTATCATTCCTGCTGAAGAACTAGTGTCAGAACCAGAAGAGACAATAGCCGATTGGGCTTTTATAAGAAAAAAATTGCTTAAGACCAAAGCTAAAATAATGTACTTTTTTTTCTTCATTTTAATAATTGTTATTAATTTAATTGTAATTGGTAAAATATATTTGACAAAGAATAAAATACTATTAGACTTATGCTAATGTATTTTTGTTTTCAGAGAAATTTCAATTGAAAAATAGATTTTTATTTAATATTTTTCTATAAAGGATTGTTTCATGGTTACTATTATTCAAATATATAAAAAAAATCCAAAACTAAATGTTTTGGATTTTTTTTAAAGTAAAAAGACAATTCTTAATTCTTCACAGGAATATTCTTTAAGATTTCTTGTAAATATTTCCAGAATTTTTGTGCTGAAGGAATATTCGCTCTTTCGTCTGGAGAATGCGCTCCTCTAATCGTAGGTCCGAAACTTACCATTTCCATTTTTGGATAATTCGCGCCAATAATTCCACATTCTAAACCAGCATGACAAGCAACAACGTGAGGTTTTGCTCCGAAATCTTTCTCATAAATTTCTGTCATGATTTTAATAATTTCTGCACCTGGTTTTGGTTTCCAACCCGGATATGAACCCGAAAAGTCAACTTGCATTCCTGCCAGTTCAAAAACAGATTTCAGTTGTTCGGCAACAGCCATTTTGGTAGATTCTACCGAAGAACGAGTTAAGTTTAAGATTTTTAAACCACCGTTTTTCAGTTCTACTCTTGCAATATTATTAGATGCTTCTACTAAATCTTCAACGTCTGGAGACATTCTGTAAACACCATTGTGAGCAGATTTTAAAGCTAAAATAATTTTTTTAGAGTCTTCCACAGAAAGTCCGTTCTCTGTATTTTCAACGGCAGCGAAATTGATTTCTAAATCTCTTTCAACCGAAGCAAATTCTTCTAAAATATCAGATTTAAGAGTTTCTAATTTTTGTAAATATTCAGAAGCATTGTTTACAGCAACCAAAGCGTGAGCTTCTCTAGGAATAGCGTTTCTCAATCCGCCTCCGTCAATAGAAATCAATTGAATTTCGTTTGAAATTCCTGCGTAAATCAATCTTCCCAAGATTACATTAGAGTTGCCAAAACCTTTATGAATATCCATTCCAGAGTGACCTCCTTGTAAACCTTTGATTTCAATTTTCACGAAATTTGATGAAGTGGAAGTCAGAGTATAGTTGGCAGAAGCCGTTACATCGATACCACCAGCACAACCTATATCTATTTCGTTATCTTCTTCTGTATCTAGATTTAATAAAATTTCGCCTGTTAATTGACCAGGTTTTAAACCAAGCGCACCCGTCATTCCCGTTTCTTCATCTATGGTAAAAAGCGCTTCAATCGCAGGATGAGCAATATCTGTACTTTCTAAAATACTCATAATGGCAGCAACGCCAAGTCCGTTATCTGCGCCTAATGTGGTTCCTTTTGATTTTACCCAATCTCCATCTACATACATTTCGATTCCTTGCGTATCAAAATCGAAATCTACATTATTATTTTTCTGACAAACCATGTCAAGGTGAGATTGTAAAACCACGGTTTGACGGTTTTCCATTCCTGCGGTTGCTGGTTTTTTGATGATGACGTTTCCAACTTCGTCTACAGAAGTGGGTAAACCAAGATTTTCGCCAAAATTTTTAATAAAAGCGATTACTCTTTCTTCCTTTTTAGAAGGACGTGGAACGGCGTTGAGTGCCGCGAAGTTTTTCCAAATATTTTGAGGTTCTAAATGGGTAATTGACATATAAAATGATTTCTTACAAAGATAATGAATCGTGAAAATGTAAACATAAAAAAACCTGCAAAATGCAGGCTTTTCTTTTATTTTTTAGCAAGTAAATCTACTTGTTCGTAAATTTTTTTCTTGTATTGTTCTAATTCTTCGCCGTATTTTTCTAAAAATAATCGAGCGCTCATTCCATAAACTGCTTTGTTAATGGTAGTAAAGTCTTTTTCGTTTTGCTTCATAAGCGTTTGATAATCTTCTGAAGAAAGTTCTGCTTTCTTTGATTTAATGTATTTTCTGATGTCAAAATAATATTTGCTGATTTCTAAATCTGCTTCATTGTTTTTAAACGAAGCGTCATTCATGGTAAAATAGCTTTGATTATTATCGCTGTCTCTTTTTACATTGTTAGAAGAAGAATTTTGTTGCGCAAAAGAAAGTACAGAAACGAACATTGCGGAAAGTAATACTAGCTTTTTCATAATTTTTTTGGATTTTATCAAAGATAATAAATATTTTTTGATTTGATGTTAACCTTTTGCTCTTTCTAATAAAACCATCATCATTAAACTTAAAACAAGCAGAGTTTCGTCTTCATCTGCAATGACATTGATTTGGTCTAACTGAAATTTTCTACCAAAAAATGAAGGCATTTTCTTCAAACGGTAAATTTCCTTTCCATTATTATCGTGAACAATATAAGTGGGATTGAAAAAATAACCCGTAAAAATCCCCAAAATTGGAATTTCGGTAAAGAATCCGTCTATAATTTTTACCCAAGCATTTTCTTCCTGAACTTTATATTTTTGGTTATCAAAAGCATCTAAAACAAAATATGTTGCCTTCCAAATAGAGCGCATTCCTTTTCTGGCGATTTTTCCTAAATTCTTTCCATTGTGGTCTGTTATGGCATAACTTGCGTTAAAATCTATCCATTGATTGGCTCTTATTCTAAAATTTTCCTGCGTTCTGCTTTCGTTATTGTAAACAACTACATCTTCTTTCAGTTTGAATAATTTTTGACGAACATAAGCCAAAGAATTTCCGTTTTTGTCCGAAATATTGAAATCACTAGAAAGAGTAGAAATTTTGAATTTTAAAAATAGCGGATACTGAAGATTTTGCATAGAAATTTATTTTTGATAAAGATAATTTTAAATTTTCAAATTTTCAGATTTTCAAATTAAAAAGTACATTTGTATAATGAATTTTCCCAGTAAAGTTTTAGAAAAAGCCGTAGAAGAAATTTCTAGTTTGCCCGGAATTGGTAAAAAATCTGCATTGAGACTTGCTTTGCATCTGCTTCGCGTTCCAGAATCTCAAGGAATGGCACTAGGTAAAGCCATTCAGAAATTGGTAACGGACATTAAATATTGTCAGGAATGTCATAATTTTTCAGATGAAGATATTTGTGAAATTTGCAGTAATCATAAGAGAAATGATGAGGTTTTGTGCATTGTAGAAGATGTAAGAGATGTCATGGCGATAGAAAATACGGCTAAATTTAATGGTAAATATTTGGTTTTGGGTGGTAAAATTTCTCCTATGGAAGGAATTGGGCCACATCAATTAAATATTTCTTCGATTGAAAGAAAACTGAATCAAGGAAAAGTAAAAGAATTGATTTTTGCACTTTCTGCAACCATGGAAGGAGATACTACAGCGTATTATTTATACAAAAAATTCAAAGGATTTCCGGTGACTTTTTCTACCATTGCTCGTGGAATTTCGGTAGGTGATGAATTGGAATATGCAGATGAAATCTCTTTGGGAAGAAGTATTGTGAATCGCTTGCCTTACAACGAAAAAATGTAATTTTTATAAAATTTTCACTGCATGATTTCTGTAATTATTCCTCTTTACAACGCCGAAAATACCATTCTAGCTGCACTAGATTCGGTGAAAAATCAAGAAGGGGATTTTGTTTTTGAAATTTTGGTAATCAATGACGGTTCTACCGATAAAAGCGCTGAAAAAGTTCAACAATTCATAGATGAAAATCCTCAGTTAAAGATTCAATTGATTCATCAGTATAACAAAGGTGTTTCTTCGGCTAGAAATGCAGGTTTAAGATTAGCAAAAGGAGAATGGATTGCATTTTTAGATTCGGATGACGTTTGGTTGTCTCATAAAACCAAAGTGAAGATGAAGGTTATAGCAAAAAACCCTGAAATAGATTTTCTAGCTTCGTTCAGAAATAATGAATTTATAGGATTTCCTTATCGATATAACAATCAAAACCTTACAGAAATTACGTTAAGAAAATTTCTTATTAGGTATATTGGTCAAACTTCTACCGCAATTTTCAGAAGAAAAGTATTAGGAAATACAGGCTATTTTGATGAAAATCAAAGGTTTGCAGAAGATGCGAATTATTGGCTTAGAATTTCTGAAAAAAATAAAATGTTCGTTTTAGGAGAAACGTTGGTGATTACGGGTTCAGGAAAGAAATCTTTCGGTGAATCTGGACTTTCGGGAAATCTTCCAGCAATGGAAAAAGGTTTTCAGAAAAATCTTAAAGAAATGCTTCAGCAAAAAAGAATTTCGGTAATAGAATATTTCTTTTTTTATTTGTTTTTCAAGTTAAAATACATTATCAGAATTATAAGAGCGAGAATATAATGAAGCTTTCCATCATCATAATAAATTACAACGTTACGCAATGGTTAAGGAATTGTCTTTTATCTATTGGAAAACATGTGCATGATATTGATTATGAGGTAATTGTGATTGATAATCAATCACCTGATTCTTCATGGAAAGATTTAATAATGGAGTTTCCTACAGTTAATTTTATAGAAAATTCATCCAATGAAGGTTTTGCTAAAGCCAATAATAAAGCGGTGAAAACTGCAAAAGGCGAATATATTTTATTGCTCAATCCAGACACAGAATTAGGAGGAAACTACATGCGTGAAATTTTGGATTTTGCAGATGCTCAAGAAAATTTAGGTTGTCTTGGCTTGAGATTTCATGATTTGCATGGTAATTTTTTACCAGAATGCAAGCGTTCTGTTCCTGATGTGTTTAATTCCTTTGAAAAATTATTTTCACCATTTCAATCGAATCAGTCTTCCAAGAAAAATTATTACCGAAATGATATTGCAGAAACAGAAATTGCCCCAGTTGAAGTCATTACAGGTGCTTTTTTATTGATGAAAAGAGAATTATATCTGGAAATTGGTGGTTTAGATGAATTGTATTTTATGTACGGAGAAGATATAGATTTGTGTTATACCTTGTTGAAAAAAGGCTATCAGAACTGGTACTACGGCAAACATTCTATTTTGCACATCAAAGGGGAAAGTACAGTAAAAGATGAAAAATATCTCTCAAACTTTTACGGAGCCATGCAGATTTTCATTGAAAAATATTACAGGAAACAATCACCGTTGCAATATCAGTTTTTGAAATTTGGACTGAAAGTTCGACACTTTATTGCAAAGCTTCAACTCAAATAAAAAAGCGATT
>DITA01000055.1:0-4676 GCA_002422665.1 Flavobacteriales bacterium UBA6196 | reverse complement strand
ATGAAATTTCTTTTGCAGATATGCCCGCGGAACAAAAAAATGCCATGAGTCACCGCAAAAATGCTTTAGATAAATTTCTTGCATTTTTAGAAAAATAATTTTTTTATAAAAAATATCCCACAGATTCCACAGATTTCAGAGATTAATAAATAGTTTTCTACTTTTGATATTAGAATAATTTTCACGAAATTTGCAGACTTTAAACCTCTAAAAATCATCATTTAAGCATTTTGAGCACCTATTTAACAATTCTCGGCTATAACTCAGCAATTCCTACCGTGAAATCTGCACCTACTGCGCAATTTCTAGAAATGGAAGAGCGTTGTTTCCTCATCGATTGCGGAGAAGGAACACAAGTTCAATTGAGAAAAGCTAAAGCCAAATTTTCTAAAATTAATCACATTTTTATCTCGCACCTTCATGGTGACCATGTTTTTGGTTTGCCAGGATTGATTTCTAGTTTTAGACTTTTGGGTAGAGAAACTCCACTTCATGTGTACGGTCCGAAAGGAATTAAAGAAATGATGGAAACTATTTTTAGAATTACCGAAACGCACCAAGGCTTCGAAGTGGTTTTCCATGAACTTTCTTCTAAAAAATCAGAAAAAGTTTTCGAGGATAATCGAGTAGAGGTTTTCACTATTCCGTTAGACCATAGAATTTACTGTAACGGCTATCTTTTTAAGGAAAAACCAAAAGAAAGACACCTCAATATGCAGGAAATTTCTAAATATCCTGAAATTGAAATCTGTGATTATCACAATTTAAAACGTGGCAAAGATATTCAGTTGAGCGATGGTTATATTCTCAAAAATGAAAATTTAACGAAACCTGCAGAACATTCTGTTTCTTATGCTTTTTGCAGTGATACTCGATATTTTGAGAGCATCATTCCGATTATTAAAAATGTAGACGTGTTGTATCACGAAGCTACTTTTTTACATGATTTAAAGAAAATGGCAGATTATACCGGTCATTCTACTGCTCTAGAAGCTGCTAAAATTGCCAGAAAAGCCAATGTTAAAAAATTGATTTTAGGTCATTTTTCTAATCGCTACAATGATTTGTCTGTTTTTCTAAATGAAGCCTGTGAAATTTTCCCTGAAACTTATCTTCCGGAGCAATTGGAAGCTGTTAAAATTTAAGATTTACGATTTTTGATTTATCATTTTTATTTCGCAGTTAGAACTTCAGTCTAGTCAGCCAGTAAAATTTAAAAAATCAAACATCTCACAAATTATGATGAACGAGCAAGAAATCTTTGAATTTCTCAATCAAAAAGCCGAACAATACAATCATGTAGATTTTATTGAATTAGACCCTATTTCTATTCCGCATCAGTTTTCTTTGAAACAAGACATAGAAATTTCAGGATTTTTCGCGGCTACAATCGCTTGGGGAAATAGAAAATCCATCATTACATCTGCTCAAAAAATCATCGATTTTATGGGAAATTCTCCTTACGATTTCGTGATGAATGTAACCCAAAAAGATTTCAAAAAATTAGAAAATAAGGCGGTTCATAGAACTTTCTCAGCAGAAGATTTCGAGCAGTTTATATTGAATTTGAAAAGCGTTTATAATGAATTTGAAAGTTTAGAGCAGTTATTTCTTTTAAAAGAAAACGAAGAAAATTATTATCACGCTATCGAAAGATTTAGAACTCGTTTTTTAGGAGAAATACCGCACAGAAGTCATAAACATGTGAGTTCTCCTTATAAAAATTCAGCTTCAAAAAGATTGGTTATGTTTCTGCGATGGATGGTTCGCCAAGATAGAAAAGGGGTAGATTTTGGCATTTGGAAAATTCTTTCTCCTCAATATTTATCCATTCCATTAGATGTTCACACTGCTAATATTTCAAGAAAATTAGGAATTCTCACCAGAACTCAAAACGATTGGAAAGCCGTAGAAGAACTCGACCAAATCATCAGAAAATACAATCCAGAAGATCCTGCTGTATACGATTATGCGCTTTTCGGAATTGGTGTTTCTAAAGAATTATTATAAAAAAAATTTCTAAATGTGGAGGAGTGCTTTTGCGATGGCAAAATAGATTAAAACTCCTAAAATATCATTAGAAGTGGTGATAAACGGACCTGTAGCAATTGCGGGGTCTATTTTATTTTTCTCCAGAACAATCGGAACAATGGTTCCAATAATTGCCGCTACCATAATTACTGCTAAAAGAGAAATAGAAATGGTCACAGAAACCATCAAATCATTATGGTTAATCAATAAATTGAATCCAAAAATAATTAAAGAAAGTATCATTCCCGATGCTGCAGAAACGCTTACTTCCTTGAATAAAGTTTTAAAAGTATCTTTTCCTAAAGTATTATTCGCTAAACCTTGAACGATAATCGCCGAAGCTTGAACTCCAATATTTCCGGCTGTTGCCGCAATCAGCGGCACGAAAAACATCAATGCAGGAATGTCGTGCATCGCATTTTGATTGCTTTGCAAAACTCTAGAACCAATTAAACCACCTACCATTCCAATGAATAGCCAAGGTAATCTCGCTTTGGTTAAATGAAAAATGGTGTCACTAGAGTCAACGTCTTGAGAAATCCCCGATGCTAACTGGTAATCTTTTTCTGCTTCTTCGGTAATAAAGTCGATAACATCATCCACGGTAATTCTTCCGACTAATTTTCCTAATTTATCAACAACAGGAACTTCGAACAAGTCATATTTTTGCATGAAACGCGCTACTTCTTCAGCAGATTCTGTATCTTTAACATATTGAATTTTAGAGTTATAAACATCTGAAACTCGAGTAGAAGATGAAGTAGTTAATAATTTTTTGAGACTTAACAAACCCAGTAATTTTTCGGAATCATCTACTACATAAATAGAGTAGACTTCTTCCATCTCTTCGGCTTGTTTACGCATCTCTTTGACCGCAGAAATAATAGAAAGATTCTGATTTACTTTTACCAATTCGGTTGCCATCAAACCACCTGCAACATCTTCATCATAACGCAAAAGTTCTACAATGTTCTGTGCGTGCTCCTCGTCATTTAAGTGCTGAATAATTTCATCTTGTTGATATTCAGGTAATTCAGCAATAATATCTGCCGCGTCATCGGAATCAATTTCGTTGATGATATTATCTGCAATCTCTTTGGTAGAGAAGTTTTTCAGGAATTTTTTACGCTCGTCTTCGTCTATGTAGAGTAGTACTTCTGCAGAGCGCTCATTATCCATAATTTCGTAAAGAAATTTTTGATCTTCTTCTTCTAGAATTTCAAAAATATTGGCAATATCTACCGCTTCCACTTCCGAAATAGCTTCAGAAACAGCTTTTACATTTCTTTCTTCGATGAGAAACTGTAAAGTGTGCGATATTTTTTGCTCTTCAATCACAAAAATTAATTGGGATAAAAAGTTAGAATTTTTGCAAAAATACAAAATAAGAGTTCAAAAATTCGCATTAATAATCATTAAAGTCAAATTTTAGTCGATTTTTAATCGTAATTTTGTCAAAAAATTAAGCAAAATGAAGTTTAGAGAACTTAAAACAGAAAATAGTACGTTGCTCGATAAAATGGCAGACAGCGTTATCAGTTGGATTGGTTCTACCGCTTCATTGGTCTTTCACACATTGCTATTTATTACCAGTTTTTTACTTCCGCTATTTAAAGTAGTAGAATTCGAAGAAATGCTTTTGGTTCTCACTACGATTGTGTCTTTGGAAGCCATTTACTTATCGATTTTCATTCAAATGTCTGTCAACAAAAGTAATAAACACATAGAAGTGATTAAGGAAGATGTAAACGAAATTCAGGAAGACATTGATGAAATCCAAGAAGACATCGATGAAATTCAGGAAGATATAGATGAAATTCAAGAAGACATCGACGAAATTGCAGATGATGAAGACGAAGATGAGCATAAAGAAAAAGCTCAAAAAGTAATTCTCAAGAGCAATGTCTCTAATAACAAGCAAGAAATCAAGGAATTAAAAGCGAAAATTCACGATTTACAAGCAAAATTAGAAGATTTGATACAGAAAGATTTTAATTAATTTTTAGCCGCTTTCCATTCTTGAGTAAAGTTGATGAAATCTTCTACACTCAGTTCTTCAGCACGTTTATCCATAAAAGCATGAGATTTTAACACTTCTGGAATATCTAGAGATTTTAGTGCATTGCTCAGCTTTTTTCTTCTTTGGCCAAAACCTGTTTTTACAATTTGTTTGAAAAGAATTTCATTTCCTTCCAAACCTTCTTTTCTGTTTCTGGTGAGTTTGATGACTCCAGATTTTACTTTTGGAGGAGGGTTGAAAACATTTTCGTGAACGGTAAACAGATATTTTACATCATAGTAGGCTTGAACCAAAACCGACAAAATGCCATAATCTTTGGTTCTGGGAACCGCAGCTGTACGTTCTGCCACTTCCTTTTGGAACATTCCTACCATTTCTGGAATCTGTTGATAATTTTCTATAATCTTAAAAAGAATCTGAGACGAAATATTATACGGAAAATTGCCAATTACCGCAACTTCTCCAGAAAAAACATCACTTAAATTAATTTTGAGAAAATCACCTGTAAAATGCTTATTTTCAAGTTTTTGATAATGTAATTTCAGATATTCTATAGATTCTGTGTCTATTTCTGCAACGTAAGTTTCAGTAGGTTTTTCTAGGAGATATTTGGTTAAAACACCAG
>DITA01000057.1:0-30478 GCA_002422665.1 Flavobacteriales bacterium UBA6196 | reverse complement strand
TATTTTTTGTAAGCTGGCCAATTTTTATCTTGGTTTTGAACATCAGCTTTATCTAGAAGTCCTAATTCTAAGAATTTAGACGTGTAGAATTCTCCACATTCTTTATGATAATCATACCAGTTATTTCCAGGAACTAAAAGAGAAGTCGCAAAGTTTTTCATATCTAAAACTGCATTATAAATCTCTTTTTGTCTCGCTGTAAATTTACCATTCACAGGAATCATTCTGGTAAGGTCAGATGAATAATTAGCATATTCTGCACCTACATCTAATAAAATTACATCTCCATCTTTACATTGCATATTATTAGCAATATAATGCAATACATTTGCGTTTTCGCCACTTGCAATAATTGGTGTATAGGCAAAACCTTTACTTCTATTTCTCAAAAATTCGTGCATGAGTTCTGCTTCTATTTCGTATTCCCAAACTCCAGGTTTTACGAAAGAAAGCAATCTTCTTACGCCTTTTTCGGTGATATTACACGCTTTTTGTAATAATTCTATTTCTTCTGGCTCTTTGATACTTCTCAAATGCTGAAGAATAGGATTACTTCTTAAAATTTCATGAAGCGGAAACTCTCTTTTTACTCTTTCTATAAATCTGTCTTCACGAGTTTGCACTTCTAAAACCGCTCTATAATGTTCGTTTCTATTGAGATAAATATTCTCGGCTTCATTCATCAAATTGTAGAAAATTCTATCAAAATCTGATAGCCAAAGTACTGTTTTCACTCCAGAAACTTCAGTGGCTTTTTCTTTAGTCAATTTTTCGCCTTCCCAAACAGCGATATGTTCATTGGTTTCTCTTAAAAAAAGAATTTCGCGGTGTTCTTCATTATAAGCGTCAGGAAAAATCAACAAAATGCTTTCTTCTTGGTCTACTCCGCTCAGATAAAAAATATCTCTATGCTGAGCAAAAGGCATCGTAGAGTCTGAACTTACTGGATAAATATCATTAGAATTAAAAATAGCCAAAGAATTAGGCTGCATTTTTTCTACAAACTTTTTACGATTTTTGATAAAAAGTGAACTAGAAATTTGTTCGTATTTAGTTGTCATTGTATGAAAATTAGAAAGTGTGGTAAAGTTAATGAATTTTGAAAAAAGCGATAAGGCTTTAGCATCATTAATTTTACGTTAATTTTTCCGTTAATTTTTTAAATTGTTTTTCAGCATCTTTTCCTTCGTATAAAATACTGAAAACAGTATTGATGATTGGCGTTTTCAATTTCTTTTCGTAAGCAATTTCGTAAATCCCACGAGTGGCGTAATATCCTTCTGCAACCATGCTCATAGATTGTACCGCAGATTTCACAGTGTATCCTTTACCGATAAGATTTCCTAAGTTTCTATTTCTAGAAAAAAGCGAATAAGCAGTTACCAATAAATCTCCTAAATATGCACTGTCATTCACTTCTCTGTGTTCTGGATAAACAGCGTCTAAAAACAATTCCATTTCTCTAATTGCATTAGAAACCAAAACCGCATTAAAGTTATCACCATAACCCAATCCACTTGCAATTCCTGCTGCAATAGCATAAATATTTTTAAGAATAGCACTGTATTCATTGCCTAAAATATCTTTGGAACAGCTTACCTTAATATAATCCGAAGTAAAAAGTTCTCTAAGTGAATCAATATGTTCTCTTTCTGCTGCTGCAATCGTAAGATAAGACAATCTTTCCATCGCCACTTCTTCTGCGTGACAAGGTCCTGCAATTACCGCTTGACTTCTGAAACCAATTTTAAAAACATCTCTTAAATAATGTGCTACTACATCATTATGTTTAGGAACAATCCCTTTGATTGCAGAAACGAATAATTTTCCTTCGTAATCACAAGTCATTTTTTCTATTGCATCTGCAAGATAGATAGAAGGAGTTGCCAAAACTACGATATCACACGCAGAAACCAACTCATTAATATCTGTAGTGATTTTCAGTTTTTTTACATCAAAAGCAACCGCAGTAAGGTAATTAGGATTATGACCGCGCAATTCTAGAGCTCCTTTTACAAACTCATTTCTTACGCACCAATGCACCAATTTCGCATTTTCTAATAGCATTTTTACAATTGCCGTAGCGAAACTGCCGCTTCCTACAACCCCAACAGTTGGCAATTCTTTGCCTTTCTTTTTAGCCATTTTAAAAAATTTGGTAGAAAAACAAAGATACAAATTATAGTGAGAAGCTAAACCTTAAAAAAATCATATTAACAAAAATAGATTTCACAGATTGACTTTACCTACTGAGTTTCAAGTATAATAAAAGCAATAATAATCTATTATTTTTAACAAATTTATACTTTTATTAACAATACTTTGGCATAATTTTTATCATAATTCATCGTTTTTGGATGAGCAAAAACATTGATTTAAAATATTTTAATTAATTTTGGCGTCGCTAAAAATTGAAAAACTGAGAAAAAAGTAATGAAGAAATTTTTTATAAAAAAGAAGAATGTTCAGCTATTCATGGGCGCTCTTCTTTTCGTTATCCTTCTGCAAAGTTTTGTTATTGCGAAATTATATTCAGAAAAAGATGACAAAAATTATCAAGTCAATTTAGTAAAAATCAACACCCAAAAAGACAGCTTAGATTTCTTTAAATTAAAAAATGATTTAGCCGCTGTAGACAATACAGTAAGAACAATCAACAATTATTTAAAGGCAAAAAACGCCTCTAATCTAAGTATAGAAGCACTATCTAGAGACAGCTTATCTAGTTCGGTTTATCTGTCTAATCAAAGTTCTAGATATTCTGAATATCTTGTAGAATTAGAAAAACGTTTACAACAAGTTCCAGTTGGTCACCCAATAAATAACGGTTTTCTTTCTTCTAATTTTGGGATGAGAAAAAATCCTATTCCCTCTAAGAAAATCCTACTCGCTTCTGCAAGACCTCTTGCTATTTCATCTGAAAAAATAGAAAAAGACAGCGCTGGAAATGTAATCAACAAAAGCAACGTTAACGTAGCATCAAAAAACGCAGCTCCTGCTGAAAAAGACCAAATGCAATTCCACAAAGGAATAGATTATGGCGTAAGTTATGGTAGCGATGTAATGTGTACCGCTACTGGAAAAGTGATTTTTGCAGGTCAAAAAAGTGGTTACGGACATTGTGTAATCATCAGTCATGGCAATGGTTTAGCAACGCTTTACGCCCACCTTTCTAAAATTAATGTAAAAGCCAACCAAAGTGTAAAAGCAGGAGAAGTAATTGCACAATCTGGAAATTCAGGAAGAAGCACCGGTCCACATTTGCATTACGAAGTTCATAAAAACAACACGCCTGTAAACCCTAAATTATTTCTGAATTTATAAAAATCGAAATATAAAATTTGAAGAAAGCATCCACTTGATTGGATGCTTTTTTTATTTAACTTTAGTGAAAATTTTGTGGCATGAAAAGAGACAAAGTTCCTAAAAAGACCAAAAAGAATTCTACTAAAAAAAATTCTGTTGAGAAGAAGGAAATTATTATCCATGAAAATTCTTCGCCAGTTTGCTTTGCAAAAAGTAAAGAAATAAGAGACGAATACCAATAAAAAAACTGACTCTAGTGAATCAGTTTTAAATATTTAATGGATTAATAAGCCGCTGTAAATCTTTGTTTTACAAACTGATTATTTTCTAATTCGTCAACCAGAGCTACTGCTACATCTTCTACAGAAAGAACACTTCTACCGTTTTCATCAAAAACAGGATTTTCTAGTGCCGTTCTATAAGTTCCTTTTCTTACACCTGCTGTTCCTTGATGCATTTCTATGGCTGGAGAAAAGAAAGTCCAATCTAGATTCTCATTCTTTTTAATCATTTCTAAATATTGTCTTGCTGCTTCTGCACCAGGTTTAATCTCCGCTGGAAATTCTGGAGTATCTATTAATTGAAGGTTTTCGGAGATGTATAAACTTCCTGCTCCACCTACGGTAATAAATCTTTTTACGCCAGATTCTTCTACCGCCTTTTCGATGCTGGTTGCTCCTTTTAAGAAATCTTCGAAAATATTAGGATTCGTCCAACCCGGATTGAATGCGCTAATCACCGCATCATTTCCTTTTAATATTTCTGATAATTCAGCGGTATTGTAAATATCTGCAGTTACTACTTTTACATTTTCTGATTCTTCGATTTTAGAAGTATTTCTAGCCAAAGCATTTACAAAATATCCTCTATTTGCTAATTCTTTTACTACTTGAGTGCCAACAAAACCTGTTGCACCAATGACTGCGACTTTTTTCATTTTTATATAATTTAAATTGTAATAATAATTGTTACATTTATGCTTAAAAAATTTTATTTGAACTGTTCTATAAAATTTTTCAAAGATTTTTCTTTTAAGAAATTCACCACTACCTCATCTGTTTCAGAAAAAAGAAGATCCAAATGCTGATTAATCACTTTTCCTACTTCACATTGTGGATTAGGATGTTGATTTTTTTTACCTAAAACCTCTGAGTTTTTTACAGCATTGTAGATTTCGGCAATTGTAATTTGGTCAATATTTTTTCCTAATCTAGTGCCGCCTTCTTTACCCTTTTTGCTTTCTACCAAACCTGCTTCTCTCAGTACAGAAATTTCTTTTCTAACGACTACTGGATTTACATTGATGCTTCCAGCTAACCAATCAGAAGTATGCCATTCTTCTGGTTTACTACCAAGAATAGTCATAATATGAAGCGCTGTGGAAAATCGAGTATTGTTCATTTCTGATGCAAAGATATAAAATTTTGTAATTGTAACAAATTTTATTACATTACATTAAAAACTTTAAAAAAAGACCTCAATTACTGAGGTCAAAACTATATTATATGAAAAGTTAAAATCAGTTTTTAGATTTTAAATCTGAAAACTCTTTTTTTGCTTTAAAAACAGGTTGCACTTTTTTAACAATAATATCTTTGTTCAATTGAAATTCTGCACTTTGTTTTATATCCAAAGAAGATGCTCCAATAGAAATTTTATACGTTCCAGCTTCGGCAATCCAAGAAGATTGCAATGTAACGAAAGAAGCCAAATCTTCTGGTTTTAATTCCATTGTAACAATTTCGCTTTCGCCAGGTTTTAACTCTTTTGTTTTGGCAAAAGCCTTAAGTTCTGCATTCGGTTTATCTACCAATTTATGAGGTGCAAAAAGGTATAATTCTACAATTTCTTTTCCTGAAACTTTTTTTTTGGAATAATTATTTTATTAATATTTAACAAATTAATTAAAAGATTGTTTATATTCCAAAGGCGTTAAATTAGTTTTTTTCTTAAATAATTTATTAAATGATTGTGGAAATTCAAAACCTAATTGATATGCAATTTCACTAACAGACAGATTTGAAGTTGATAATAATTCTTTTGCTTTTTCAATTAGTTTTTCGTGTATATGCTGTTGTGCAGTAAGTCCAGTTAAATTTTTTAATAAATCACTTAAATAAATTGGTGATAAATTAAGTTGGTCAGAAATATATTGTACTGTTGGTAATTGTGTTTGTTCTATTTCAAAATAATTGTTCAATATTTCCTCCATTTTAGACAAAGTATCGTTACTTATTTTTTTTCGCGTGAGGAATTGTCGGTTATAATATCTGTCAATATGTACTAATAGCAATTCAATATTTGCAATTAAAACATCTTGACTAAATTTATCTGTATTGTTCGCGCATTCTTGTTCAATTGATTTGAAAAGGTTTAAAACAATTTCTTCTTCTTTATCAGAAAGAAACAATGCTTTATTAGTTGAATAAGAAAAAAAACTGTAGTTATGGATAGTTTTAGCTAAAGGATAACCTTGAAGAAAATCTGGATGAAAAATCAATTTCCGTCCTATTAATTTTATGTTTTCAATTTTTTCAATACTAATAATTTGTTTAGGAGCTGTTGTTACTAATACACCATCGTCAAAATCAAAATCAGTTTGCCCATATTTTAACTTAGATGTCATTCCTCTTTTTATAGAAATACCATACAAATTATTACTATAGTGTTTCCAGAAGTTTGCATTCAATAAAAAATCAGTTTCTTCTAGTCTTGTTACACTTATTAAAGGATGTGATGGCCTTTGTAATCCACACAACTGATGATATTGGGATACTGTTTTTATTTTATTAATATCTTTACTTTCACTCATATTTTTCATATTTTTAAAGCTAATCAGTGATGTGATTGTTGTTATATTTAACAGGTCTTACAAGCCGTGAAAAAGTAAGTGAAGCCATTTTCCATTTTCCTTTGGTTTTTATATAAACTTCTGTCACCATAAAAGGATTTATAACTTCATTCCCGCCAATAACAGCTATTAAATCTATATCATTTAGCAAGATAGCGGTATTTCCAAATATGTTTATAGTTACATTGTAAATTTCTACTTTTTTGTACCAAATATTTTCACTTTCTATGGTTGTTAACTCTTCAGATTTTCCCCAAGTTCCGCCCATATGAATAAACATTGATTTATCATCAAACAATTTCTCCAATAAATCTACATTTTTTTCTGCCATCCACTGCCATTTTTGTTTTGATAGATTAATAATTTTTTCTTGTTTTAAAGAATATTTAACATTCTGTTGTGCAAAAGTGACTATTGTACCTACAAATATTAAAAATAATCCTATTATAAACGCTTTCATTTTGATTAATATTTGGTTTATTATTTGAATTTTATTTTTTCAAAGGTGCTTCCACGCCTGACATAGCTTGTACAAAAGGTGGAAATCTTTCTCCAAAAACTTGAATGGTATTTAATTCTTCATTAAACGCTTTCCATTCTGTTGAAGACAATTTTACATTTTCGCCACATATATTATCCATCAAATGTGACATTTGTGTAGTGCCTGGAATAGGAACAATCCAAGGTTTTTGAGCCAATAACCAAGCCAAAGAAATTTGTGCAGGTGTTACATTTTTTGCCTCACTCCATTTTTTTACAAGATTTATTAAAGGTATATTCTTAGCAATATTCTCAGTAGTAAAACGAGTAGTCATACTTCTGAAATCGCCTTGTGCAAAATGTGTATTTTCATCAATAGCTCCTGTCAAAAATCCTACACCAAGTGGACTCCAAGGAACAAAGCCAATTCCTAATTCTTCACACATTGGAATAATGGATTTTTCAGCACCGCGCCATAAAAGAGAATATTCGTTTTGAATAGCTGTAACAGGATGTTCTTTGTGAGCTCTTCTAATGGTTTGTTCGCCTGCTTCCGAAAGTCCGTAATGCAATACTTTCCCTTCTTTTATTAAATCTTTTATTGCTCCAACCACATCTTCAATCTGTACATTTGGGTCAACTCTGTGTTGGTATAACAAATCAATTCTGTCGGTTTTTAGTCGTTTCAACATAGCTTCCACAACGCTTTTTATATGTTCGGGTTGGCTGTTTAGTCCGCCAGTTCGCTTTCCATCTCCACCAATATCAAATCCAAATTTTGTTTCTATTACAATTTTATCTCGAAAAGAAGTAGTGGCTTCACCTAATATTTTTTCACTTTCAAAAGGTCCATAAGCTTCGGCTGTATCGAATAAAGTTACTCCATTATCAAATGCTTTGTGAATGATGTTACGCATCTCTTTTCTACTTGGTATTGTAGTTTGGTAAGTTCTTGGCATATTTTGAACACCCAAACCAATGGCGGAAACCTCTAATTTTCCTAGTTTTCTTTTACCTGATAAAATAGGTTGAACATTATCACTTTTAGATTTTTTATTTTGTGCAAAAGTGTCAAATGGTATCAATGCAGTTCCTACAATTGCCAAACCTGTGGTTTTTAATATATCTCTTCTGTTCATAATTAGTTATTTAATTTTCTTTCGCTAATCCATTTTACCATATTTGGGTCTCTGTGGTCAAAGAACAAACTGGTTTTGTTGTCTAACGTTTGAATGGTTTGCATTTCGGTTTCAGATAATTCAAAAGTGAAAATATCAAAGTTTTCTTTCATTCTTTCTTTACGAACAGATTTTGGAATGGCAATAATTCCTCTTTGCGTCAACCAACGCAGAATAATCTGTGCAACCGATTTATTGTATTTTACGGCAATAGTTTTTAGCGTTTCATTGTTGAAAATATCATTTTTCCCTTCTGCAAAAGGCCCCCAAGATTGAATTTGAACATTGTTGTCTGTCAAAAATTGATGCGTTTCTATTTGCTGATGAAAAGGATGCGTTTCAATTTGATTAACAGCAGGTGTAAACCCACTATTAATAATTAAATCAATTACTCTATCTGGATGAAAATTTGCAACACCAATAGCTTTTATTTTTCCTTCGTGATACAACTCTTGCATTGCCTTCCAAGAGCCAAAAACATCGCCATAAGGTTGATGAATAAGATATAAATCAAGATAGTCTAATTGCAATTTATCTATAGATTTTTGAAAAGCTAATTTTGTATTTTCGTAGCCCATATCAGAAGCCCAAAGTTTGGTGGTGATGAAAAGTTCATTTCTTGGAACTTCACTTTTTTTGATAGCATTACCAACTGCGGTTTCATTTTGATAAGAAGCTGCAGTATCAATTAAGCGATAACCTGTTTCAATAGCTTCAATAACCGCTTGTTCACATTCACTCTCATTAGGAATTTGAAAAACTCCAAAACCTAATATTGGCATTTCAATTCCGTTGTTTAATGTTACGTTTTGCATTTAATAATTTGTTTTAAAATTGATAATGCAAATGTCCAACAACTTTACTTTTAAAAGGTATCCAAAATTGGGAATATTGTATCCAAAATTTGCAACAATCTATTTTTTGTAATTTAAATAGCCTATACTAAAGGCTATAGATAGTAATTTATTTGAATAATAAAGGCAGAAAATCATTAAGGTAAGTTCTCCAATTGCTCCAAGTATGTCCACCCGCAGATTCTACATATTGGTATTTGAAGTTCATTCCGTCTAATTTTTGTCTGAAATCTGCTACGTTTTTGTACAAGAAATCATCTTTACCAATTCCTATCCAATAAAGTTTAAACTGATTATTGAACTGCACTTTTAACTTTTCGTCTAAATTTTTATAAATCTCAGAAGTCGCATTTTGAGGAGGCATCACCGCTGGAGAAAACAAACCTACATAACCGAAAGTTTTAGGATAATTAGCAGAAATATAAAGCGAATGAAAGCCACCCATCGATAAACCAGCTATAGCTCTGCTGTTGACATCAGTTTTTACTCTGTAATTGCTTTCTGTAAAATCTATAATTTCTTTAAAATAAGTTTCCATATCTGCATTGAAAATATCTGGAGTCATCATTACTGGTTTGTAAAAACCTTTGGCACTTTCTCCAGGAGCTGCTGCATTGCTGGTATGCCCGTTGGTCATTACTACAATCATAGGTTTTGCTTTTCCTTGAGCAATAAGATTATCCAAAATTTGAGAAGCTCTACCAAGCGTCATCCAAGCTTCTTCGTCACCGCCAACTCCGTGTAAAAGATATAAAACGGGCAATTTTTCTTTAGAATTTTCGTAACCAGCTGGTGTATAAATGGTGATTCTTCTATCAGTTTTCAATCCTTTTGAAGGATACCATCTTTTAGAAACCGTTCCGTGTGGTACATTTTGAACTTTATAATTTTCAGATTTTGGTCCATCTATGTAAACCATATTCATCACATTGGCAATGTCTCTCACCAAATATACATTATTAGGATCATCTACTTTTACACCATCTACAATAAATGAATAAGTGTACAAATCTGGCTGAAGATTATCTTGAGTAATTTCCCAAACTCCGCCTTCATTTTTTTGTAAATCCAAAGTAGTAGGTTCCCAACCTTTTGGCGGAAGCCAATTCCCCATCAATTTTACAGATTTTGCTTCGGGAGCTTTTAACCGAAAAGTGATGCTACTGCCTTTAACTTCTGGCGAAACGAGTTCTTTTTTACCAGAAAAATCTAAACTCTCTTGTGCATTAACTACAGAAAAACTCAGAATTAGAGCCACTGTAATGGTTTTTAATATTTTCATTGGACTAAAGTTTTACATTTTCATTGCTTCAATTAGAAGCATTACGATATTACACTGATTTTCTGAACCTTCAAAGAAAAAATTGAAAAATTTTAATTTGATTTATTTTGTGATTTAATATTACATTTGTAAAGAGAAACTAACTATGAATTTTAAGGAAATCATTATCAATAATTCTAAAAAAGCGTATGAAATTTATGTTCCACATATTTCTGTGGATACGGTAATTTTTGGATTTAACGGAGATCAACTGAAAGTTTTACTTCTTAAAATGAAGTTTAACCACCAATATTTTTTACCAGGCGGTTATATGAAAAAAGAGGAAAACTTAGATTCTGCCGCCATTAGAATTTTGCGAGAAAGAACTCAATTAGATAAAATTTTTCTTCAAGAATTTGCCGTTTTCAGTGAATTAAATAGAAGCGAAGAAACCTTCAAAGATTTTCCAGACGATTTGTGGCACAAAAAAAGATTTATTTCTGTAGGCTATTATGCTTTGGTAAATCATAAAGATGTTTCGCCAATTGGTGATGAATTAAGTGAATCTTGCGACTGGATTATTCTAGATGAATTAGAAAGTCAGAATATCACAATGGATCACAAAAAAATCATAGAAAAAGCACTCCACACTCTCAGAGAACAAATTTCTTATAAACCCATCGGATTGAATTTGTTACCCGAAAAATTTACACTTTCAGAACTTCAAAAATTGTATGAAGCCATTCTTGGAAGAACCTTGAATCGTGGAAATTTTTACAGAAAAATTAAAAATATAGGAATTCTAAAAAAATTAGACGAAAAAAGAAAGGGTGGTGCCCATAAAGCTCCGGATTTATATACATTCGACCAAGTAAATTATTTCAAAATACTAGAAAACGGTATTAATAATTGGTAAAAAGACAACTCAATTGATAAAAAAACAAAATCCTCAGAAATTCTGAGGATTTTGTGGCCCAGCTTGGGCTCGAACCAAGGACTTGCTGATTATGAGTCAGCTACTCTAACCAACTGAGTTACAAGGCCAAATATTTATGATAAAATATCTTTATTTCAATTGGGTTTGCAAATGTAAGATTTTTTCGGAAAATTCAAAAAAAAATTAAGGTTTTTCTTGACACAATTCTACCAAAACTCCATTTGTAGACTTAGGATGTAAGAAAACCACCAACTTATTGTCTGCGCCATCTTTTGGCTCTTCAGAAATAAAAACAAAACCTTCTGCTTTTAATCTTTCTATTTCTGCTCTTATATCTTCTACTCCGAAAGCAATATGGTGAATTCCTTCTCCTTTTTTGTCGATAAACTTCGCGATAGGACTTTCTGAATTGGTTGCTTCCAAAAGTTCTATTTTGCTTTCTCCTAATTGATAAAAAGAGGTAGTTACACCTTCTCTTTCTACGGATTCTTGTTTATAGTTGCTTTTCCCAAGAAGTTTTGCAAAAAGATTGTCTGAATTTTCTAAACTTTTAATGGCGATTCCTAAGTGTTCTATTTTCATGATGATGTGGTAATTGTTTACTTAATTTCTATTAAAATCTTAGTTTGCGTGAGGGAGTAGGCGGAACTCTTTTTCTAAATTTTTATTGCAAAGGCATAGGTTTTGATAAAAAATTTAGAAAAAAGTGGGAGCCGAATACCGACCTTTTCTTTTTATGGTCAAGACCTTGCGATTGGCAAAAAGAAAAGGACACGCCCAAAATCTCAAACAAAAATACTAAATTTGCAACATGAATGAAAGTAACAGACAAAGAAAAGTAGCACAGATTATTCAAGAAGATTTTGCTGAACTTTTTAGAAAACTCGCTTCAGAGAGCAAACAAAATTTTCTAATCACCGTTTCTGATGTAAAGGTAACGGCTGATTTAAGCATTGCTAAAATTTATTTGAGCATCTTTCCGCAAGAATTTAGAACGCCAATTATGAAGGAGATAGACGAAAATAAGTCTTTCTACAGAAATTTTATTGGTCAGAAAATGGCAAAACAAGTGCGAATTATTCCTGAACTTAATTTCTATTTAGACACTACACTTGATGATGTAGAACGTATAGAAAAAGAACTAAAAGGTCTAGGAGACAATCCTATTTTATAAAAAATGGCCAAAGGAAATACCGCTTTTTATATCGCGAGAAGATATCTCATTGCTAAAAAAGGAAGCCAAGCTGTAAGTTTTATTACAGGATTGGCTGCTTTTGCTATGATGGTAGCGGTAGCCGCTATGTTTATTATTATTTCGGTTTTTTCTGGATTAGAAGACCTCAACAAGGATTTTATTTCTAATCTTCATGCAGATCTTACCCTGAAAAGCACTCAAGGAAAAGTTATCCCCAATATTCAAAAAGTAACTTCTACCCTGAAATCTGAAAACGAAATCAGTCATTTTTCTAAATTGATTGAAGAAAAAGTCTATATCGATTACAAAAACACGGGAGAAATTGCTTACATAAGAGGCGTAGACTCTGCTTATGTAAAAGTGAATCCTATTGACAAAAACATTTTCTACGGAAGTTATCCTTCATTTAAATTTATGAATGAAGTGATTATGGAAGCTCAACTGAACAACAGATTGGCAATTCCCGTAGCTAATGATGTAAATGTAGCAACTCTTTTTATGCCAAAACCTGGCAAAGGAATCATCAATAAAGAAGAAGATATTTTCAATAAAAGAGATATTTATGTTACTGGAATTTTCCCTGGAAATGACCAGCTGAACAATTATATTATTGCTCCTCTGGAACTGACTTCGGAGTTACTGAACTTGCCTAAAAACTCAGCTTACGAGATTGCCATAAAACTAAAAAATCCTGAAAAAGCAAATGCTATAAAAGAAGATTTACAAAATAAACTCGGCAATCAAGTTACCCTAAAAACAAAAGCAGAAGAAAATGCCGCCTTCTGGAAAATGATTAATACCGAAAAACTGATGATTTACCTCATCTTTGCTTTGGTGATTTTTATTACTACTTTTAACCTCGCAGGTGCTATTATTATTCTTCAGCTTGACAAAAAAGATCAAGCTAAATCTCTGATTTCTTTAGGTTTTACAATTAGTGATTTAAGGAAGACTTATTTCAACACCGGTTTACTTATTGTACTGTTTGGAGTGATCTCGGGCTTGATTTCGGGGACGATTATTTGTGTTGTCCAAATACAAACTGGCGTTTTCAAAGCTACTGAAACATTACCTTTCCCTGTAAAAATTTTCTGGCCTAATTATTTTTATGTGGCTTTAATTGGACTTTTCTTTGGAATTTCTGTTTCTTGGATCTTCTCAAAAATTAATAAAGAGAACATTATTGAAAATAATTAATTATCCTATAGATAATTATACTAACTTTGTGTCCCTTTTTATTACTTTAACATTATGAAGATTAAAACTTTACTAATTGTAGGACTACTATTTTCTGTAGCAAATATCTTTGCTCAAATTCCTACTGGTTACTATGACGGAACAGTTGGTTTAACTGGAGCTGCTCTTAAAACAAAATTAAGCCAAATTATCACAAGTGGTCACCAAGCAAAATCTTATGACAATTTATACGTAGGCTATCCTAACACAGACAAAGATAAATATTATGAAAATGATGGTTCTGTTCTAGATATGTATTCTGAAAATCCAACTGGCGCAGATCCTTATGTTTACCAACATGGTGTGAAAAAATGTGGCAATTACAACACAGAAGGTGATTGCTATAACAGAGAACACATCGTACCACAGAGTTTCTTTGGCTCTGCTTCTCCTATGGTTTCAGATATTCACCACATCCCTCCTACTGACGGAAAAGTAAACGGAATGAGAAGCAATAATCCTTTTGGTGTAGTTACATCTCCTTCTTTCACTTCTCAAAACGGATCTAAACTGGGAAAAAACACTACCGATGGTTATAGTGGTGTGGTTTTTGAACCAATAGATGCTTTTAAAGGAGACATTGCAAGAATGGTATTCTATTTCGTTACAAGATATGAATCTAGATTATCTTCATTTTCTACAGGAAATATCTTAGGTGGTTCTGCTTATCCTGGCCTACAAAACTGGGAATTACAAGTATTACTTGCTTGGAATGCAGCTGACCCAGTTTCTCAAAGAGAAATTGATAGAAATAATGCCGCTTATACTTATCAAGGAAATAGAAACCCATATATTGACAATCCTAGTTTCGTAAATTTAGTTTGGGGCGGTTCTACTCCTCCTGCAGACACACAAGCACCATCTCAACCAACCAACTTATCCGTAACTGGCTCTACATCTAGCACTGTTTCTCTTTCTTGGACAGCATCTACAGATAACGTAGGTATTTCTGCGTATGAAATTTATGTAAACGGAAATTATGTAACAACAGTAACTTCTACATCTGCTGTAATAAGTGGATTAGCTCCTACTACTACTTATGCTTTTTATGTAATTGCTAGAGATGCAGCAGGAAATTTATCTACACAAAGTAATAGTGTAAATGGAACTACTACCGCATCAAGTGGTGGCGAAACTCCTCCAACTTCTTGCGGCACTGAAAATTTTGAAAGCATTCCCGCCGCTTCGTCTTCCTACACCACTAATACTTGGACAAATAATGGAATCACATGGACTGCAGTAGATTCTAGAACAGATCAGACAATCAATGGTAAAGCCATTACTATTGAAGACGGAAGCCTTAGTTCATCTACCATTTCTGGAGGGATTTCTAGTTTAACCGTTACTACACAAATGAAATTTACTGGAAACCCTGGAACATTCAATCTTTATATTAATGGAGATATGATTGGAACCATTCCTTATTCATCTACCGTTACCACCACTACAATTCCCAATATTAATATTGCCGGAAATACTACCATCAGCATTACAGATAACAGTGCAACGGGTTCTGGTTCTAGAGGTAGAGTTGCCTTTGACGATCTTTCTTGGACTTGCTATACTGTTCCTTTATCTACCACAGAATTTGAAACGCCAAAATTGTCAATTTACCCTAACCCTGTTAAAAACAACATGCTTTATGTAACAGGAAAAAAAATTGAAAAAATTATAAGAGTAGAAATTTATAACGTAAATGGAATTTTAGTTCAAGTAATTGAAAAACCTTTCAACAATAAAAATTACATCACCCTTAAAAATACTACTAAAGGAATGTATTTACTAAAATTTGACAATAACTCTTTCAAATTTTTAGTAGAATAAACTTGATACAAATCATTGCAAGGCTGGAAAAATTTCCAGCCTTTTTTATTACCTTTGAATTATGGAAAAATCAGTAAAATTAGGTTTGGTAGGAAGAAATATTTCCTACTCGTTTTCAAAAAAATATTTCGAACAGAAATTTCAAAAACTTTTCTTGAAAAACCATTCCTATGAAGTATTTGACATCGAAAATCTTCAGAATATTCCTGAAATTTTTAAGACCGAAAATCTTGTAGGACTTAATGTGACCATTCCATACAAAGAACAAATTATTCCTTATTTAGATGAATTGAGCGAAGAAGCCCAAGAAATTGGCGCCATCAACTGTATTTCCATCAAAAACGGAAAAACAAAAGGTTTCAATACTGATGCATTTGGATTTGAAAAAACACTTCTTCTGCACAAAAAACCATACCAAAAATCTGCCATCGTTTTAGGAAATGGTGGTGCTGCAAAAGCCGTTCAATTTGTATTGAAAAAGAATAATATTCCGTTTATTACTGTTTCTAGAACTACAGAAATTAATTATCAGAATCTCACTGAAAATCAGGTTAAGGAGAACCTAATCATCATACAATGTACACCTGTAGGAACTTTTCCTAATGTAGAAGAAACGCTTCATTTCCCATTTGAAAACATTACAGAAAATCATCTCGTTATCGATTTAATTTACAACCCTACTCTTTCTAAATTTTTAAAAAACGCTGCCGAAAAAGGCGCAAAAACCATTAACGGTTATTTCATGCTAGAACAACAAGCCGAAAAAGCTTGGGAAATTTGGAATAAAGAACTGTAAACACTTCTGAGCCATCACAGATTTAGA
Source organism: Flavobacteriales bacterium UBA6196 (assembly GCA_002422665.1). Lineage (GTDB taxonomy): Bacteria > Bacteroidota > Bacteroidia > Flavobacteriales > Weeksellaceae > Cloacibacterium > Cloacibacterium caeni_C. The sequence continues at coordinate 14,533 of DITA01000057.1, read as the reverse complement.
CTGATGTATTTTTTGAAAGTGAACACACTCATCTCGCTTTCAAAAAAATTGCATATTTCATAAAAAACCCTTAATTTAGTGCCGAAATGCGTTCAAACATTCAAAAAAGTGTTTGAAAAAGCATATTACTTTTAAAATTAATTTGCTATGATTACAGATAACCCTAATTCTGAAGCTCAAGAGAACATTGTAAATCCAAACGAAGAAACTGCTAATCAATCTGTTGCTCCTCAAGAAAGCCATGATTCAGAAGTTCATGAAGAAGAAACTCATGATATGGTAGAACACCACGAACATGAAAAAATGACTTCGGGAGAATTAATGACCAAGTTAGAAGCACTGATTAATGCAGAAGATGCAGGAGCTAATCATAAAAAATTTAATGCAGTAAAAGAAATATTGCTTCACAAAATAAACTTAGAAAGTGAAGACCAAAAAGAAGCAGATGCACATTATGAGCACCCTCTTCAATCAAAAGTTTCTGCACTAAGCAATATTTTCAAAGAAAAATATGATGTTTTCCACAGAAAACAAGAGTCTGAGCAAAAAGACAATCTCGAAAAGAGAATCTCAATCATAGAAAAATTAAAAAATCTTTACACGCATTCTGAACCAAACACCAATCTTTTCCGCGCCATCAGAGAAATTAAAGAAGAATGGAGCAACGCTGGACAAGTAGCAAAATCAGAATTCAAAAATCTTAACAATAATTATTTCTACCATTTGAATAATTTCTATCAAATGTTAGACTTAAATAAAGAATACAGAGAGCAAGAATATACACATAATCTAGAAAAAAGACAGCATATTATTGCCAGAGCCAAAGAATTACAAAACGAACCTGTAGTACAAAAAGCATTAAATGAATTACAGTTTTTGCACAAACTTTGGAAAGAAGAAGCAGAACCAGTTGCTGAAGAATTCCGTGATAAAACTTGGGAAGAATTCAAAGAAATTTCGAACAAAATTCACGAAAGAAAATCAGAATTATTAGCTGTAATCGAAGGTGAACAACAAGCTACTCTTGAGAAGAAAAATCAAATCATCGAAACGATTAAAAAACTGACTTCTCCTGATAAAGCTCCGAATCATAATTATTGGCAAAACGCCATCAACACCGTAGAAAGTTTAAGAGCAGATTTCTTAAAATTAGGAAGTGTTCCTAGAAAAATCTCTAACCAAAACTGGAACGAATTCAAATTAGCGCTTAGAGCTTTCAACGCAAAGAAAAATGAATTCTACAAAGGCCTTAAAAACTCTCAGCACACCAATTTAGAGGAAAAACTGAAGCTTATACAGACAGCTCAGGATAATATGAATTCTGAAGATTGGGAAATTGCAGTTCCTTTGTTCAAAAAATTACAAGAAGACTGGAAAAAAATAGGTCACGTTCCTAGAAGTATGACCAATAAAGTTTGGGATGATTTCCGTGAAGCTTGCAACACGTTTTTCAACAATTACAGAACTAAAAACAATGCTGTAACAGACGACTGGAAAGAAAATTACAAACAAAAACGTGCGCTTTTAGATGAATTAAAAGAAATTGGCGACGAAGAAGGAAGCGTAGAAAAAATTGAAAACATTAAAACTGCTTGGAACAACATCGGAAAAGTACCAAGAGATAAAATGGCTATCAATACAGAGTTTAATAAAACGATGAGAGAGAAATTAAGACTGAACAAAATCAATGAATTTGATTTGAAAGAAGAAGGTCTTACTGAATCTCAATTAACTGATAAAGCTAGAAAAATCAAAAATCAAGTGGCTGATTTAGAAGCAGAAATTGTAAAGTTAGAAAACAACTTAGGCTTCTTTGGCAAAGTATCTCGTGATAATCCATTATTGAAAGATACTTTTGATAAGATTGATGACAAAAAAGCTCAGTTAGAAATGTTAAAACAAAGCCTTCACCACATTATTTCGGGAGAATAACATTATGCATAAACTGTTTTCGATCGTTGTACTTTTACTATTTTCGGGGAATTTTTATTCACAAAACACCGAAGACTTAATTGGTGTGCCTGAACTTACTTTTAACGAAAGTAAATATGTATTGGCTTCTGCTCAGCAAAAATCTAAAGTGCAATTTGTACAAGAATACATTTTAGAAGACGAAAGAATAGAAGATGCTTCTGCAGTCATTACTATTTATTTTTTCAATAAAAATATAGATGCTAAAGAAGCTACTTATCAAAAAACAGAAGAACTCGACCGAAGAGCAGAAACTGATAAATATTGCACTTACAATGTTACCGAAAATCCTAATGGAACCGAATTCGTAGTAGATTTTATCACGACCAATGTTCCAAAAGATAAAAAAACGGAAGCTCCAGAACAAGAATTGGCAGATTATAACATCTATAGATTTAGAAACACTCTGTTAGGCGAAGAAAGCACTTTTATGATTATTGCCTACAAAGAAAAATCTACTGGCGATGCTAAAGGTTTTCAAAAAACAATAGGTAAAAAAAGAAATAAACTTTTAGAAGGAATCATCACCATGACCATTCCTTCTGTAACTCTAAAAACAAACTAATTCCGGAATTTCTTTCGGAATTTTTTTTCAAATAAAATGAATCACGAAACTTACATAAAACGCTGTATAGAACTCGCCAAAAAAGCGACTGGAAAAACCTATCCAAATCCTTTAGTCGGAGCAGTAATTGTTCATAACGATGTCATCATTGGCGAAGGTTTTCACCAAAAAGCGGGTGAAGCTCATGCAGAAATCAATGCGATTAATTCTGTACAAAATCCAGAACTTTTACCAGAGTCTACGATTTATGTTTCCTTGGAACCTTGTGCACATTTTGGTAAAACACCGCCTTGCTCATTGAAATTAAAAGAAATTGGTTTTAAGAAAGTAGTGATTGGTGCAATGGACAGCCATGATAAAGTAAACGGAAAAGGCAAAAAAATCCTTATGGATGCAAGAATAGAAACCGTTTCTGGAATTTTGGAAGAAGAATGCAGACATTTAAACAAAAGATTTTTCACTTTCCATGAGAAAAAGCGTCCTTATTTGATTCTAAAATGGGCTGAAAGCAAAGACGGTTTTATCGACCAAGATTTTAAACCTACAAAAATATCTAATGAATTGGCTTCTCAATTTGTACATCAAATCAGAAGTGAAGAACATGCTATTTTGGTGGGAGCTCAAACTGCTTTGAATGACAACCCTAGCTTAACTACTCGATTAGTGGAAGGCAGAAATCCTGTGAGAATTTTGATTGATTTCGATTTAAAAGTTCCCAGAAATTTTAAAATTTATAATAATGAAGCACCTACTTTGGTTTTCAACCAAGAAAAAGAGGCAGAAGAAGGAAATGTAAAATTCATTAAAATTTCTAAAGAAAATTTCATGGAAGAATTAATGCAAAAACTTTACGAAAATCAGATTCAATCGGTTTTAGTAGAAGGAGGAAGCAGAACTTTACAAACTTTTATTGACCAAAATCTTTGGGACGAAACCATCATCATAAAAAATAAAAAACTCCTATTAGAAAATGGCACAAAAGCTCCTAAATTTAATGGAAAACCGACTGAAGAAAAGTTTTTTAGAGATAATGTAGTTTCTATTTATAGAAATCTGTAATGCAATACAATTACACCACCATAAAATCTGAAGTTCGAGATATTTTGCTCAAAGAAAAAGGGAGCAAATTTATCGGCTTTGCATTTCCTGTCAATAACGAAAAGGAACTCAAAATTGCTTTAGAAAGCTTAAAAGAAGAACATCCAAAAGCTACACATCACTGTTATGCTTTCAGAATAGGAATTAATGGTGAAAATTACCGCGCAAATGATGACGGAGAACCTTCTGGAAGTGCTGGTCTACCTATTTATAACCAACTTCTCGCTCACAATCTTACCAATATTTTATTAGTCATCGTTCGTTATTATGGCGGAACCAAATTAGGCGTTTCTGGCTTGGTGAAAACCTACAAAGAAAGCACCAAATATACTTTGGAACACGCCGAAATTATCACCAAAGAATTAGAAACCGAACTAGAAATTAATTTCAAATTTTCTCAGCAAAACATCATTTTTTCTCTTCTCAATAAATTTGATGCAAAAGTCTTGAATTTTGATGCACAAGAAGACTGTAAAATTAAAACAAGGCTCAATTTGTCCGAAAAAGAAAAAATCTCGGAACTTTTGTCCGAGATTCAATATGTAAATTTTAAATTTTTAGAATAAGATTACTCTCTTCTTCCTCCGAAAAGCATTGATGCCCAATAAAGCAATTGTGCTAATGAACCAAGTGCTGCCACAACATAAGTTCTCGCTGCCCATTTTAGAGAATCTTCAGCAGCAGAATGTTCTTCTCTGCCTAATGTTCCAGAATTTTCTAACCAAGCTAGCGCTCTTTTACTTGCGTCATACTCTACTGGTAAAGTGATGAACGCAAAAAGTGTAGTTACTGCAAAAAGTAAAACACCAATAGCTAAAACCGTAGTGTTTCCTTGTGGATTCTGAATACTTCTAGAAGCAATCATCACAGAAATCCCCGCAAAAATTACAAATTGAGAAAGCGTAGAACTAATATTTACCAACGGAACCAATTTAGAACGAAGTTGTAACATAGAGTAACCTACCGCATGTTGTACAGCATGACCACATTCGTGAGCGGCAACCGCAGCTGCAGCCGCATTCCTCTGCATATAAACTCCTTCCGATAGATTTACTGTTTTATTTACTGGATTATAATGATCCGTTAATTGACCAGGAACCGAAATCACTTGCACATCATGAATTCCATTATCGCGAAGCATTTTTTCGGCAATTTCTTTCCCAGACATACCATTTCTGAGATGAAGTTTAGAATAATGTTCGAATTTCGACTTCAATCTGGCCGAAACTAACCAACTCACGAGCATTAACGCTCCTAAAATTAAATAATAACCTGTCATATTTTTATTTTCTTTTTTATTTTTATTTACCCTTTTTGAAGTAAAAACTGTGCCAAACTTGGGCATTGTCATCTTTTACGCTATCTTTGTTTTTCTAATTTTTTATCAACATGTCTGAAGTAAAAATCATTCAAGTTACTACCGAAAAACAATTATCAGATTTTATCAAATTTCCGATGAATCTGTACAAAAATAATCAAAATTATGTGCCATCTTTAATCAAAGATGAGAAAAGCATTTGGAATAAAGAAGAAAATCCCGCTCTTGCCTATTCCGAAGCTAAGCAATTTTTGGCTTACAGAGACAATGAAATCGTAGGAAGAATTGCCGTGATGATTAATCACAAAGAAGCACAAGAACTCGGCATAGAAAAAGTAAGATTTGGGTGGTTAGATTTTATAGATGATGAAGCCGTTTCTAAAGCACTTATTGACACGGCTATAGCTTATGCTAAAGAAAAAAACATCAAAAAAATAGAAGGACCGATGGGTTTTACCAATCTAGACAAGGCAGGAATGCTCACTTTCGGGTTTGACAGATTGGCAACGATGATTGGAATTTACAATTTCAGCTATTATCCAAAACATTTAGAAAAATTGGGATTGGTGAAAGAAAAAGAATGGGTAGAATTCGAAATTATGTTCCCTGATGTTTTACCAGATAAAGTCGAAAAATTCAGCCAACTCATCGCAGAAAAATATCAACTAAAAACCTTAAAATTCAATTCTAAAGAAGAAATTCTTCCTTTAGTAGAACCTATGTTTAAGTTACTAGACGAAACATACAAAAATCTTTCTACTTACACTCCAATTACCGACGAGCAAATCCTGCATTACAAAGAAAAATACTTCGGTTTTATAGACAAAGATTACATTATCTGCATTGCTGACAAGGATGATAAGTTGATTTCCTTTGCGATTACCATGCCTTCATATTCCAGAGCTTTGCAAAAAGCCAATGGAAGTTTATTACCATTCGGATGGTATCATTTACTAAACGCTGGCAGAAAAAACGAAAGGGCGAACTTTTATTTGATCGGGATTCATCCAGAATACCAAAGAAGAGGCGTAACCGCTATTATTTTTAAAGAAATCTGGAAAACTTTTAAGAAAAAAGGGGTGAAATTTTTAGAGACCAATCCAGAGCTTGAAGAGAACAAAAACATACAGTTACTTTGGCAAGACTATAATCCGGTAAACCACAAGAGACGAAGAACTTACTCTTTAGAATTTTAAAAATTTAGAAATGAAAACTCAACTTTATTATTACATTGGCATTATCATCATGTACGTGATGTACAATCAGTTTTTCCAAGTAAAAGATGAAAAAACTAACGCTATCATTAATATTTTGTTTGCGAGTTTTATTTTTGGGTACATTGCATTCATTGCTTTTAAGGTTTTAAAAAATCTTAAAAATAAATAGTTATTTTTATTAATTCTAAATTGCGAAAAACCCTTTTTTATCTACAAAAGTCATAAAAAACACTTCTGTTTTCTATTTATATTTCGTAAATTTGCCAGTTAGAAATACTTAATAGAGATGAATTTACCTGATAATTATATCCCTGTTCTTATTCAGGCGGCAGTAGGTTTAGGTTTTGTGTTATTTACTTTATACGCATCACACAATTGGGGTCCTAAAAGACACACTTCTGGAGCTACTAAAGATGACACTTTCGAGTGTGGAATTGAAGTAGAAGGAAATGCAAGAACTCCGTTTTCTGTAAAATATTTTCTTACCGCTATTTTATTCGTTTTATTCGACATAGAAATTGTTTTTTTCTATCCTTACGCTGTAAATTTTAAAGAACTAGGATTTGAAGGATTCCTTGCTGTAACTACGTTTATAGCAATCTTCTTCATAGGATTTTTCTATGTACTAAAACGTGGAGCTTTAGATTGGAATAAGTAAATTTATACCGCTAAAGTGTTTTACACATTAGAGTAAGATTTTTCAAAAAAACTTTAAAAAAATTAAAAATGTCAGATAATAAACCTGTAATCAATACTAATGCACCAGCGCCTCCAGGAATAGAAGGTGAAGGTTTTTTCGCAGGAAAATTAAGCGATATTATTGGTATGGCGCGTAAGTTTTCGCTTTGGCCATTACCATTTGCTACTTCTTGTTGTGGTATCGAATTTATGGCAACTATGGCTCCTAACTATGATTTATCTAGATTCGGGGCAGAGAGAATGAGTTTCTCGCCAAGACAAGCAGATATCCTACTGGTTTGTGGTACTATTTCTAAAAAATTAGCTCCAGTTCTTAAACAAGTTTATACACAGATGGCAGAACCAAGATGGGTAGTTGCTGTAGGTGCTTGTGCAAGTAGCGGTGGTATTTTTGACACTTATTCTGTTTTACAAGGAATTGATAAAATTATTCCTGTAGATGTATATGTTCCAGGATGCCCACCAAGACCAGAACAAATTCTAGAAGGCTACATGCAAGTACAAGCTTTGGCAGAAAACGAAAGCTTAAGAAGAAGAGATTTACCAGAATACAAAGCTTTATTAGAAAGCTACGGAATTAAGTAATTTGAAAATGTAAAGATTTGATTTTCAAGTCTTGCGTTTATCAAAAATAAATTTGAAACAATAATAGAAACAAATTTTTGAAGGCGATGTAATTTACCTCGATTTCAAATTTTCAAATTAATAATATGACAAGCGAATTTGTTTTAGAAGCCATCAATAGAGAATTTCCAGAAGCAGTGATTTCTTCGTCTGAACCTTATGGATTTCTAACTGTAGAAGTAAAAAAAGAAGAGCTTAAAAAAGTGATTCATCACCTTAAAGAGTCTTCTCTTAATTTTATGTTCCTTACAGATATTTGTGGTATTCATTATCCAGACCATAAGGAGAAGGAACTTGGAGTAATCTATCACCTTCATAATTTACAAGAAAATTTTAGAATAAGAATCAAAAGCTTTTTCCCAAAAGATAATGCCGAGGTAGATTCTATCACAGACTTGTATTCAGGAGCCAATTGGATGGAAAGAGAAACATATGATTTCTACGGAATTACGTTTAAAGGTCACCCAGATTTAAGAGTTATTCTAAATATGGAAGAACTAGGGTATCACCCTCTTCTAAAAGAATATGCACTAGAAGATGGAACAAGAACTGACAAAGACGACTCTATGTTCGGTAGATAAAAATTCTGAAATCTAAATTATTATGAAAGACAATCAATTATCCAATATACTTAACCAATACGATGCTCAAGAGCAAGTAGATGGTCAATTATATACACTGAACCTCGGTCCTACTCACCCTGCTACACACGGAATTTTCCAAAATGTGTTAACCATGGATGGTGAGAGAATTCTTCATTCTGAACAAACCGTAGGTTATATTCACAGAGCTTTTGAAAAAATCGCAGAACGCAGAAATTACAGTCAAATTACCACTCTTACAGACCGTTTAAACTATTGTTCTGCACCTATCAATAACATTGGTTGGCACATGACAGTAGAAAAACTTCTTGGTATAGAAATGCCAAAAAGAGTAGATTACATGCGTGTTATCATGATGGAATTGGCTCGTATTGCAGACCACTTGGTTTGTAACTCCGTAATTGCTGTAGATACAGGTGCTTTAACCGGTTTCACCTACGTTTTCCAAGACAGAGAAAGAATTTACGATATCTATGAACAAGTTTGTGGCGCTAGAATGACTACAAACATGGGTAGAATTGGTGGCTTCGACAGAGATTTCACTCCTAAATTCCACGAATTATTAAAAGATTTCTTAAAAACTTTCCCTGCAAGATTCCAAGAATTTTCAAATTTAGTAGAAAGAAACAGAATCTTCATGGACAGAACCATCGGTGCTGGTCCTATCAGTGCAGAACGTGCTTTAAACTACAGTTTTGTAGGTCCTAACTTAAGAGCTGCTGGTGTAGATTATGACGTGAGAGTAGCAAATCCTTATTCATCATACCAAGATTTTGATTTCAATATTCCTATTGGTACTGCGGGTGATACTTATGATAGATTTATGGTTCGTCAACAGGAAATTTGGGAAAGTTTGAAAATCATTAACCAAGCTTATAACAATCTTCCAGAAGGAGATTTCCATGCAGATGTACCAGAATTTTTCTTACCAGAAAAAGCAGAAGTGTACAATAATATGGAAGCATTAATCTATCACTTCAAAATCGTGATGGGCGAAACTGATATTCCAGCTGGTGAAGTTTATCATTCTGTAGAGGGTGGAAACGGAGAACTTGGTTTCTATTTAGTAAGTGATGGCGGTAGAACTCCATACAGATTGCACTTTAGAAGACCTTGTTTCATCTATTACCAAGCGTATCCAGAAATGATTAAAGGTGCCGTAATCTCTGATGCAATCGTTACGATGAGTAGCATGAACGTGATTGCTGGAGAATTAGACGGATAAAAAGATTATAAATTTTAGATTATAAATTTTAAATTATTAATCTAAAAAATCCATAGTTAATTATTTGAATTAAAGATATTTAAAATCTAAAATTCAGAATTTAAAATTTAAAATTTTAAAGAAGTGAGCGAAACAATTGCTTTTAAACCAGAAACTTTAGAAAAAGTAAAACAAATCATTGCAAGATATCCAGAAGGAAAACAAAAATCTGCATTAATTCCTGTGCTTCACTTAGCGCAGAAGGAATTTGGAGGTTGGTTAGACGTTCCTGTGATGGATTATGTAGCAAGTGTTTTAGAAATTACTCCAATAGAAGTGTATGAAGTAGCTACTTTCTACACCATGTTTAATATGCAACCTGTAGGAAAATACGTTTTAGAAGTTTGCGTTACAGGACCTTGTATGTTAAGAGGATGTGATGATATCGTAAATTATATCAAAGAAAAATTAGGCATTAAAGCTGGCGAAACTACTGCAGATGGTTTATTTACTCTAAAACCTGCAGAATGTCTTGGAGCTTGCGGTTATGCACCAATGATGCAACTTGGAAAATTCTATCACGAAAATTTAACTAAAGAAAAAGTAGACGAAATCCTTGAGCTTTGCAGACAAGGACAAATCGCTCTTGATTAATAAATAACAGTTATGAGTAAAAAACTTTTACTTAAAAACGCACACATAGAAGGTATCAGATATTTTGATACTTACAGAGAACATGGAGGTTACCAATCTGTAGAAAAAGCATTGAAAATGACTCCTGACCAAATTGTAGAAGAAGTAAAAACTTCTGGTCTTAGAGGTCGTGGTGGTGCTGGTTTCCCTACAGGAATGAAATGGAGCTTCCTAGCAAAACCAGAAGGTGTGCCTAGATATTTGGTTGTAAATGCAGACGAATCAGAACCTGGAACTTTTAAAGACAGATATTTGATGGAGTTTATTCCTCATCTTTTGATTGAGGGAATGATTATCGCATCTTATGCATTAGGTTCTAACACTTCTTACATCTACATTAGAGGAGAATATGCATGGATTCCAGATATTCTAGAACAAGCGATTGACGAAGCTAAAAAAGCAGGTTTCCTTGGTAAAAATATTTTAGGCAGTGGTTTCGATTTAGAAATCTATGTTCAGAGAGGAGCTGGTGCTTATATCTGTGGAGAAGAAACTGCACTTCTAGAATCACTAGAAGGAAAACGTGGAAATCCTAGATTAAAACCTCCTTTCCCTGCGGTAAAAGGTCTTTGGCAATCTCCAACTGTGGTAAATAACGTAGAAACCATCGCTGCAGTAGTTCCAATTATAGATATTACAGGAGCAGAATACGCTAAAATTGGCGTAGGTCGTTCTACAGGTACTAAATTAATTTCCGCTTGCGGAAATATCAACAAACCAGGAGTTTACGAAATAGACATGACCATCACCGTAGAAGAATTTATCTACTCTGATGAATATTGTGGCGGAATTCCGAATGGGAAAAAATTAAAAGCTTGTATTCCTGGAGGTTCTTCAGTTCCAATTGTTCCAGCAAATTTATTGCTTAAAACAGCTTCAGGCGAACCAAGATACATGAACTACGAATCTCTTTCTGATGGTGGTTTCGCTACAGGAACTATGATGGGTTCTGGTGGTTTCATTGTTTTAGATGAAGATCAATGTGTTGTAAAACACACCATGACCTTAGCACATTTCTACAACCACGAAAGTTGCGGACAATGTACACCTTGCCGTGAAGGAACAGGATGGATGTATAAAATTCTGAAAAAAATAGAATCAGGACAAGGCGAAATGAAAGATATCGACTTGCTATGGGATATTCAGAGAAAAATTGAAGGAAATACCATTTGTCCATTAGGAGACGCAGCAGCATGGCCTGTAGCAGCAGCAATTCGTCATTTTAGAGATGAATTCGAATGGCATATCAATAATCCAGAATGCTTAACCAGAAATTATGGAATTGCGCATTATGCAGATCCACTTCCGGTAGTTGAAAAACAATAATATTAGACATTAATAAAGCTAAAGCTTAATTCATAATACATAGAAATGAGCGAAGAAATTAAAAAATTTAAAGTAACCATTGACGGACAAACTACGGAAGTAGAACCAGGAACTACCATTCTAAACGCAGCGCGCCAGATTGGTGGAAAATCTGTTCCTCCGGCAATGTGTTATTACAGCAAATTAGAAAACAGTGGCGGTAGATGTAGAACTTGCTTAGTAGAAGTTTCAAAAGGTTCTGAAGCAGATCCTCGTCCTATGCCAAAATTAGTGGCAAGCTGTAGAACTACAGTAATGGACGGAATGGAAGTGAAAAACCTTACTTCTGAAAAGACTCAAGAAGCAAGAAAAGCCGTTACCGAATTCCTTTTACTCAATCACCCACTAGATTGCCCTATTTGTGACCAAGCTGGTGAATGTCACCTTCAAGATTTAGGTTACGAACATGGTCTTCAGCAAACCAGAAATGATTTTGAAAAAAATACGTATGATGCTGATGATTTAGGACCAAACATTAAGCTGAACATGAACAGATGTATCTTGTGTGCAAGATGCGTTTTGGTAGCTAATCAATTGACGAATACCCGTGAACACGGAATTCTTTTCAGAGGTGAACATGCAGAAATCTCTACTTACCTTAACAAAGCTTTAGATAATGATTTTATTGGAAATGTAATAGACGTTTGTCCAGTAGGAGCATTAACAGATAGAACAGCAAGATTTGCAAGCAGAGTTTGGTTTACAAAACCAGTAGACGCTACTTGTACTTGTTCTAAATGTTCTGGTAAAGCAGTTCTTTGGATGAAAGGAGACGAAATCGTAAGAGTAACTGCCAGAAAAGATCAATACGGAGAAGTAGAAGAATTTATCTGCAACGAATGTAGATTCGAGAAAAAAGATGTAAAACACTGGAACATAGAAGGACCAAGACACATCAGCAGACATTCTGTAATTTCTCTTAACCATTACCAAAAACCAGAAGAAATGGTGGTAAAAGCGTTAGAAAATGAAACGGCTAAAGAAATTAGCGCAGAAGACGAACAACATAACGCTTAATTAAAAAGAATAAAATAAAAATTCATAAATCAAAGAAATGGATTTAATACTTTTCAAAACAATACTTGTAGTATCACTTTTCGCCCTTTCTATGGCTGTAGCAGCCTACTCTACTTGGGCAGAGAGAAAGGTGGCTGCCATTATGCAAGACAGAATTGGTCCCAACAGAAGCTGGAAATTCGGTTTACTTCAACCATTAGCTGACGGTGGAAAATTCTTCTTCAAGGAAGACTTTATCCCAGAAAAAGCAGAAAAATTCTTATTTTTCTTCGGGCCTGGTTTAGTAATGTTTATTTCACTCATTACGGGAGCCGTAATTCCTTGGGGAAAATCTCTTAATATTGGCGGACAATCTTTTGATTTACAAGTAGCCAATCTAGATGTAGGTGTTCTCTACTTAATGGGAATGGTTTCTATCGGTGTTTACGGAATTATGATTGGAGGCTGGGCTTCTAACAATAAATTTGCATTAATCGGAGCAATTAGAGCTTCATCTCAAATGATTTCTTACGAATTAGCAATGGGGCTATCTCTATTAGCGATCATCATGATGAACAGTTCTCTAGACCTTAAGGTAATTGCAGAATCTCAAAGTGGATGGTATGGTATGAAATGGAATATCTTCTTCCAACCATTAGCTTTTATCATCTTCTTTGTAGCAGCATTAGCCGAAACCAATAGAGCTCCTTTTGATTTACCAGAATGTGAAACAGAATTAGTAGGAGGTTTCCACACAGAATATTCTGCGATGAAACTAGGACTTTTCTTATTCGGTGAATATGTAAACTTATTTATTTCTTCAGCATTAATCACTACCCTTTTCTTAGGAAGTTACAATTTCCCAGGATTAGCATGGATTGGTGAAAACTGGGGAGAAAACGCTGCTGGAATTGCAAGTATTTTAGCATTCTTGGCAAAAACCATTGCCGTAATCCTTACCTTTATGTGGATTAGATGGACTTTACCAAGATTTAGATATGACCAATTAATGCACCTTGGCTGGAAATCATTAATTCCGCTTGCATTAGTAAACTTGTTGGTAACTGGAGCTTTAGTTCTTCTGAACCAACATTATCAATGGATTTAATCATTTGAAATTGATTATTTGAAATTTGAAATTATAAAAAAATTAAAAATTTAAGATAAAGTTTGAGTAGAGAAAAACCTCAAGTCTCAAATCTCACATCTCAAATCTAATTTATATGAAACTAACCAATAGATCAAAGGTAGCTTCTAACAAAAAGATGACTTTTGCAGAGAAAATTTATCTCCCTGCAATCATCAAAGGAATGGGAATTACCGGAAAACATGCGATAATGACTCTTACTGGGAAATTACCTACGGTAAGCTATCCTGAGGAGCAAAGAGAATTTTCTAAAATTTATCGTGGCTTACACGTTCTGAAGCGTGATGATGAAGGCAGAGAAAGATGTACTGCTTGTGGATTATGTGCGGTAGCTTGTCCAGCTGAAGCCATTACCATGACTGCGGGAGAACGTACCAAAGAGCAAAAACATCTTTACAGAGAAGAAAAATATGCCGAAGTATATGAAATCAATATGCTAAGATGTATCTTCTGTGGATTATGCGAAGAAGCTTGTCCTAAATCTGCAATTTATCTTACCGATAGAATCGTAAAACCAGAACAAAACAGAGGCTCATTTATCTACGGCAAAGATCTTTTGGTAGAAAGCATGGAAAACAGAATAGATATTTCTGAAAGACAAACAGAATCACAAAAAAAAGCTCTTAAATAAATGGAACAGTTCTTATTCTTTTTTATCGCTTTAGTAGCGGTTGCAAGTGCTGTTTACTTTGTATTTGCAAGAAATCCTTTGTATGCCATTTTATCATTAATTGTTACTTTCTTTAGCATTGCCGCATTATATGTTTTACTGAATGCGCAGTTCTTAGGAATTGTACAAATTATCGTGTACACAGGAGCCATCATGGTGTTATTCCTTTATGTATTAATGATGCTTAATCTTAATGCTAAAGACGAAAGCAAAAAACAAAACCTCACAAAATTTATCGGTATTTTTTCTGCCGGAATCCTTTTCGTGGGAATGTTAGGAGCTTATAAAGGTCTTTCTCAATCGAATGTTGTTCAAAATATTGATAGCAGCATCGGTTTGACTAAAAACCTTGGAAAATTATTGT
>DITA01000142.1:0-11055 GCA_002422665.1 Flavobacteriales bacterium UBA6196 | reverse complement strand
CAAAATTTGTAATTCCACCGCCAATCAACCAGATTCCTTCCTTCGAATTTACATAAAGTGGATAAGGAAGTGAACCTTGACACCAAAGAAAAATAGGCTTTTTAGTTTCAAGTTTTGTATCAAAAACTATAAAATCTATATTTTCATCTCTACTTGTTAATTGGAAAGTCGTAGATTCATTATTAATTATTTTTTTCTGCTGACTAAAAGAAAGGTTAATAATTAGTAAAAAAAATATTATAATTTTAATTTTCATTCTCTGTTATGTTAATAGTTTTTTAGAGATTACCGATAACACCCAAATATACGAAAGTTTTGTGAAAGAGCAATTTTTTTGGCAAATTTTACCTAGATGCTATACATTCAGTGTTTTTTGCGTATATTTTGTTTCGCATTTCGTATACAGATGGTTAGAATTTATTGCGCTCTATTTTTATATTCTACACAAAATGCGCAATTTAAAATATAACTAAACGGTTGTATAGTTATTTTAGGACGACACAGGACGACACATACCCTACCCAAAGCAATGTCAAAGGAAAGTCAAAGGAAAGTCAAAGGAAAGGGTAATGAATGTCTGCTTGTACTTTACTTATAGGATTTTTCATAAAAGAACAGAAAACATAAAATGACAAGACAAAAACAGAAGTCAGAATAGGGTTTGAGTTGAATCAAGTGGCAGTCAAACTCGAGTTTTGTTCGCAAAAAGTACCCTTTTTCCGAAGCTGATTCGAACTTGATTCGAACTTGATTCGAACAAATGTCTCAAAAAAGACAAAAAAAGGCGAAATAATTACAGCTAATTGATACGTAGTTATACCTAAAAGCTTATTTAATTTTTTGTCACAGAAGAAGTCGTAAAGCATAAGATGAATTAAAAATCTGTTAAACTAAATTTCCGTAAATTTGAAAAATCATTTATCAATCATCATTTATCTATTCAAATGAGCACCAATAAACTCAAAATTATTAACGACCCAGTTCATGGTTTTATAAAAATTCCTTACGAAATTTTGTATGATGTGTTAGAGCATCGTTATTTTCAGAGATTGCGCAGAATTTCTCAAACAGGATTGTTGAGTTTAGTCTTTCCGGGAGCTACTCATACCAGATTTCATCATGCTTTAGGTGCAATGCATCTCATGTTTACTGCGCTAGAAACTTTGAAACTGAAAAATGTAAAAATTTCAGACGAAGAAGAGAAAGCGGCGCTTCTCGCTATTTTATTGCACGATGTAGGTCATGGTCCGTATTCTCACGCTTTAGAAAGTCTTTTGATGGAAGATTGGCATCACGAGAAACTTTCGATTTTATTGATGAAAAAATTGAATGATGAGTTTAATGGTGAATTAGATTTGGCGATAGAAATGTTCCAAGGAAAATACCATCGTAAATTCTTTAACCAATTGATTACTTCGCAGTTAGATGTAGATAGATTAGATTATTTGAAGCGAGACAGTTTCTTTACAGGAGTTTCGGAAGGAAGTGTGAACACGCAGAGAATTATTTCGATGATGAATGTAAAAGATGATGAACTTCTGATTGATGAAAAAGGAGTTTATTCCATTGAAAATTTCCTTACGGCAAGAATGTTTATGTATTGGCAGGTTTACTATCATAAAACTTCTGCTTTGGCAGAACATCTTTTGGTGAAAATTTTGAGCAGAGCAAAACAGCTCATTTCTGAAGGAAAACAAGTGGAAGCTTACGGAAATTTGAAATATTTCTTGTACAAAACTGATTTCGAAAAAGCGACAGAAGAAGATGTAAATCGTTTTACACAACTGGATGATACAGATGTACTGAGCGCAATAAAAACTTGGCAAAATGCTGATGATTTTGTGTTGAGTTATTTTTGTAAAGCGGTGGTTCAGAGAAAATTCCCAAAAACGGTTTTTTCTTCTCAAAAATTTGAAGAATCAGAAATTTTAGAAAAAATAGAACGTGCCAATCAGAAATTTGGCATCGAAAATGGAGACCAATTGGTGGAACAAATCAGCAGAACTTTGCTACCTTATGATAATCAAAAACAACCGATTTTTTTGCTCAAAAGAGACGGAAGAAAGATAAAGTTGGAAGACGCAGAAACTCAAATTCTATCAGCGCATATCAACCAACCCACCACCAAAAACATTCTGTTTTTTCCTAGAGAAATTTAAGTTTTCAAAAAACTAAAAATTGTATGAGTGTAATAAGATTTTCGTATCTTTGCACGATATGGAATTTACTGCAGCTCAAATTGCAAGTTTTATCAATGGAAAAATCTTGGGAGACGAAAATGCCTCAATTACAGGTGTTTCGCCCATAGAGAATGCGCAAAATGGTCAACTCTCTTTTGTTTCTCAAGAAAAATTTGCAGAATTTATTTCACTTTCAGAAGCCTCTGTGATCATTGTTTCTGAAAAATTTGTTAAAGAAGAAAACTATAAACCTACACTTATTGTAGTAGAAGACGCTTATTTGGCTTTTCAGGTTTTAATGAATCTCTATCAACAGATGAGAGAAGAAAAAAAATCAGGAATTGAACAACCTTCTACCATCGCAGACAGTGCAACAATAGGAGAGAATGTCTACGTGGGTGCACATTCTTATATCTCAGATAAATCAAAAATCGGTAACGGAACACAGATTTTTCCTCAAGTTTACATCGGGAAAAATGTAAAAATTGGCGAAAACTCTATTATTTATAGCGGTGCTAGAATTTATGATTACTGTGTGGTTGGTGATAATTGCATCATTCATTCTAATACAGTGGTAGGTAGTGATGGTTTCGGTTTTCAGCCTACAAAAGATGGCTATCAAAAAATCCCACAATTAGGGAATGTAGTCATAGAAAATAATGTAGAAATTGGTTCTAATTGCAGTATAGACAGAGGAACTATTGGTTCTACTGTTATTGGCGAAGGAACTAAAATAGATAATCTGATTCAGATTGCTCATAACGTAAGAATTGGTAAAAATAACGTTATCGCAGCACAAGCTGGTATTGCTGGTTCTACCGTTATTGGAGACTGGAATATGATTGGCGGCCAAACTGGTGTTGCTGGTCATCTCAAAATAGGTAACCAGATTAGAGTACAAGCGCAGAGCGGAATAAATAGAGATGTACAAGACGGTGAAACACTCTTCGGAACGCCTGCTTTCAATGCTGGTGATTACAGAAGAAGCTATGTACTTTTCAGAAAATTCCCTGAAATTGTTGAACGAATAAATAATCTAGAAAAAAACTCAAAAGAAAATACTAATGAGTGAAAAACAGAAGACTTTAGGTAAAGAAGTATCACTTTCTGGGATTGGACTTCACACAGGAAGACAAGTAATCCTTACCATGAAACCTGCTAAAGAAAATACAGGTTTTGTATTTGTAAGAACAGACTTAGAAGGTAATCCTCAAGTAGAAGCAGATGTAAATTATGTAACGACTACAGAAAGAGGTACTACGTTAGAAAAATTAGGTGTTAAAATCCATACTTGTGAGCATTTATTAGCTGCTCTAGTAGGAATGGATATTGATAATGCTATCTTAGAAATGAACAGTGCAGAACCACCAATTATGGATGGTTCTTCTAAATTTTTCGTAGAAGCAATAGAAGAAGCTGGAGTGGTAGAACAAGAGCAAAATAGAGAATATTTAGTCATCAAAGAAGTGATGAACTATGTAGACCCTAATACAGGCTCAGAAATTACCATCATTCCTTCTGAAAACTACGAAATTACAACGATGGTAGATTTCGGGACTAAAATTTTAGGAACTCAGAATGCTTCTCTTAAAAATATTACAGATTTTAAAGATGAAATTTCTTCGGCGAGAACTTTCAGCTTCTTGCACGAATTAGAAATGCTTTTAGACAGTGGCCTTATTAAAGGAGGCGATATTTCTAACGCTATTGTTTACGTAGACAAAGAATTAACTCCTGAAACCGCAGAAAAACTTAAAAAAGCTTTCGGTAAAGAAGAAGTTACCATTAGACCAAATGGTATTTTAGATAATCTTACCCTTAATTATCCTAATGAAGCTGCACGTCATAAATTGCTAGATGTAATCGGCGATTTAGCGTTAACAGGTGTAAAAATTAAAGGAAAAGTAATTGCTACTAAGCCTGGACATTTCGTGAATACACAATTTGCGAAAAAACTAAACAGACAGTGGAAATTACAAAAAAAGAAAAACGTGCCAGATTTTAATTTAAAAGCAGAACCTGTTTTTGATATTAACGGGATTATGCGTCTTTTACCACATAGACCACCATTTTTGTTGATTGATAAGATTTTAGAATTATCAGAATCTCATGTGGTAGGTCTTAAAAATGTTTCGATGAATGAACCTTTTTTTGTAGGTCATTTTCCTAAAGAACCAGTAATGCCTGGTGTTTTACAAATCGAAGCGATGGCTCAAGCTGGAGGTATTTTAGTCTTGGCAAATGTTCCAGACCCAGAAAATTATTCCACTTATTTTGTGAAAATAGATAAGGTAAAGTTCAAGAAAAAAGTAATTCCTGGAGATACCCTTATCTTTAAAATAGAACTAATAGAACCTATAAGAAGAGGCATTGTTCATATGCAAGGTTACGGTTACGTAGGAGACAGCGTAGTAGTAGAAGCAGAATTGATGGCTCAAGTTGCTAAAACCAAATTAGACTCATGATTCATCAATTAGCCGCTGTAGACAGACGTGCCAAAATTGGCAAAGATGTTACCATAGAACCTTTTACCACCATTGCTGCAGATGTAGAAATAGGAGAAGGAACTTGGATTGGTCCCAATGTTACCATCATGGATGGTGCAAGAATTGGTAAAAACTGTAGAATTTTTCCCGGAACGGTAATTTCTGCAATTCCACAAGATTTGAAATTTGATGGGGAACAAACATTGACCATTATTGGAGACAATACTACCATCAGAGAATGTGTAACCATCAACAGAGGCACCAAAGCATTAGGCTATACCAAAGTAGGAAATGATTGCCTTATCATGGCTACTTCTCACATCGCTCATGACTGTGTTCTAGGAAATCATGTCATCATTGTAAACGGTTGCGGAATTGCAGGACACGTAGAAATAGGAGATTTCACTGTAATGGGAGGTCTTTCTGCGGTGCACCAGTTTGGTAAAATCGGCAAACATGTGATGATTTCTGGAGGAACACTCGTAAGAAAAGATATTCCACCTTATGTAAAAGTAGCGAGAGAACCTATGTCTTATGCAGGAATTAATTCTGTGGGATTAAGAAGAAGAGGTTTCAGTAATGATAGAATTTTTGAAATTCAAAAAATCTACAAATATCTTTTTCAATCTAAAATGAATATTTCTCAGGCAACAAGATTCATCGAAAACGAAATGCCACCTACAGAAGAAAGAGACGAGATTTTAGAATTTATTAAAAATTCACCTCGTGGAATTGTAAAAGGATACGGAACAGGAAAAGAATAAAAACATATTTTAAAAAATAATAAATATTAATGGCAACAAGTAATGATATTAAAAAAGGTCTTTGTATAGAATTCAGCAATGACATTTATAAAGTAATCGAATTTTTACACGTAAAACCAGGTAAAGGACCTGCTTTCGTAAGAACTAAACTTAAATCTGTAACCAATGGAAAAGTAATTGATAATACTTTTTCTGCAGGTCATAAAATAGACGAGGTAAAAGTAATTACTCGTAAATTTCAATACTTATATGATGATGAGAATGGTTTCCACTTCATGAATAATGAAGATTTCTCTCAAATGTATTTGAACAAAGAAATGATAGAAAACGCTCAATTCATGAAAGCTGGTGAAGAAGTAACCATCATTATGAAAGAAGCAGATGAAACTCCACTTTCAGCTGAAATTCCACCAACTGTTTACCTAGAAGTAATAGAAGCAGATCCAGGTGTAAAAGGAAACACAGCAACGAATGCACTTAAAAATGCCATCGTAGAAACGGGTGCTAGAGTTTTGGTTCCGCTTTTCATTGAAGCTGGTGACAAAATTAAAGTAAACACAGAAGACGGTTCTTACCTAGAAAGAGTAAAATAATTTGAGAATTGGGAAACGAGTTGCGAGTTTTTCTCGTATCTCGTATCTCGTATCTCGTATCTCTATAAAATATGACTTTCAAATCTCCACAAACCCTTAAAACCATTGCCGAACTCATCGGTGCGAAATATGTAGGCGACGAAAATTTTCAAATTTTTGGAACCAATGAAATTCATCGCGTAAAAAAAGGAGAAATAGTCTTTGTCAATCATCCTAAATATTATGACAAAGCGCTTCATTCCGAAGCCACCATTATCTTGATAGACAAAGAAGTTGCTTGTCCAGAAGGAAAAGCACTTTTGGTTTCTGATGATCCTTTCAGAGACTTTAATAAAATCAACGACTATTTTACAGGTATTCAGACTTTTGAAACCACGGGAAACAATGTTTCCGTTGGTGAAAATTGTAAAATTCACCCTTCTGTAATCATCGGAAATGATGTGAAAATTGGGGATAATTGTATGATTTTCCCGAATGTAGTTATTGGTGACAGAACGGTCATTGGCAATAATTGTATCATTCAGGCAGGAACTGTTTTAGGAGGCGATGCGTTCTATTACAACAAAAATGCTGAAGGTTACAGAAAAATGCTTTCCGTAGGAAATGTGATTTTAGAAGACGATGTAGAAATCGGGGTAAACTGTTGTATAGACCGTGGTGTTACAGATTCTACTATCATCAAAAAAGGCTCAAAACTCGATAATTTAATCCAAATAGGTCACGATACTGTACTTGGCGAAAGAACTCTAGTAGCTTCAGGAGCGATGATTGCAGGTTGTTGTATCATAGAAGATGATGTACAAGTTTGGGGACAAGTGGGTATGGCTTCTGGCAAAAGAGTAGGAAAAGGAGCGGTACTTTTAGGTAAAACGGGAGTGAACAGAGACTTAGAAGGAGGCAAAACTTATTTCGGTAGCTTAGCCGAAGAATTTAGAGAGTATCTAAAAAAAGAAGTCAAATTAAAAAATTTATAGGTCTTTACTTTGTGTGAAATCATAAAAATAGTATTTTTACAAAAATTAAAAAATAAATCATGTCAGTATTAGTAAATAAAGATTCAAAGGTAATCGTACAAGGATTTACAGGAAACGAAGGGACTTTCCATGCAACTCAAATGATTGAATACGGAACCAACGTAGTAGGTGGTGTAACTCCAGGAAAAGGAGGAACGGAACATCTTGGTAAGCCCGTTTTCAACACTGTTGCAGACGCAGTTGCTAAAGCAGGAGCTAATGTTTCTATTATTTTTGTACCACCTGCATTTGCTGCAGATGCTGTAATGGAAGCTGCAGAAGCTGGAATTAAAGTAATCGTTTGTATTACAGAAGGAATTCCAGTAGCTGATATGGTAAAAGTAAAAGAATATATTAAAGATAAAGGTGCTAGATTAATCGGCCCTAACTGCCCTGGAATTATCACTTCAGACGAAGCTAAAATCGGTATTATGCCAGGTTTTGTTTTCAAAAAAGGTAGAGTAGGTATTGTTTCTAAATCTGGTACTTTAACTTACGAAGCTGCTGACCAAGTGGTAAGAGCTGGTTTTGGTGTTTCTACTGCAATTGGTATTGGTGGTGACCCAATCATCGGAACAACTACCAAAGAAGCTTTAGAATTATTCATCAACGACCCAGAAACTGATGCTGTAGTGATGATTGGTGAAATTGGTGGTTCTCTAGAAGCTGAAGCAGCAAGATGGTACAGAGATTCTGGTTCTAAAAAACCAGTAGTAGGTTTCATCGCTGGTCAAACTGCTCCTAAAGGTAGAACAATGGGACACGCTGGTGCAATCGTAGGTGGTGCTGAAGATACGGCTCAAGCAAAAATGCAAATTATGGAGGAATGCGGAATCAACGTAGTAGCTTCTCCAGCTGATATCGGTAAAACTATTGCTCAAGTATTAGGATAAATTTTACTAAATACATTATAAAAAAGCTTCACAATTTTAGTTGTGAAGCTTTTTATTTTTAATTAACGGTTGGAAATTATTGATGGCTATTTAAGGAAATTTTTATGTGGTTTTTCATTTTACTCATGCATATAGTTTTCTAAAATTCACTAATTTTGAAAATAAAACATTTGATATGCAATCATCCACCCTTCAATTTCTTAGAAATTTAGAAAAAAATAACAACAGAGAATGGTTTAATGAAAATAAAACGCTTTATCAAGAAGCGCAACAAGATGTGATTTCTTTTGTGGAAAAATTAATAGAAGAAATGGCAGATTTTGATGAAGAAATGGGAAAACTAGAGGCTAAAAAATCTGTTTTTAGAATTTATAGAGACACAAGGTTTTCTAAAGATAAAACTCCTTATAAAACCAATTTTGGAGCGGGTTTAGGAATGGGTAAAGGCAATAAAATTTCAGGATATTATTTGCATATAGAACCCGGAAAATCTTTTTTGGCAGGTGGTGTTTATAAGCCAGAACCATCAGTTTTAAAGACGATAAGACAAGAAATTTCTGCTTTTGGTGACGAGTTCAAAGCGATTTTAGAACAAGATGAGTTTAGAAATTATTTTCGTGGATTAAGTGTAGAAGATAAACTCAAAAAAGTGCCTCAAGGTTTTGAAAAAGATAATAAAATGGCTGAATATTTAAAACTAAAGCATTTTATCGTAACACATCCTATCTCTGATGAACAATTGCTCGGTGAAAATGCAGTTAAAGAATTTGCTAAAATTTTCAAAGCCATGAAACCGCTCAATGATTTTTTACAAACACCTTTTATATAAGAAAAAGTCAGAGTTTATAAGCTCTGACTTTTTTTATTTTGATAACTCATCTATCGTTTTCTGAATTTCTGGATCTTCTGGAGAAATCGCATAATATTTAGCAATTCCAGATTTTTGATTGACAATTAAGTATCTCGGAATCCAGTTGAGGTCTATGTAATTATTAAAATCATTTTTCCAACCTACATGAAACCAATAATTTTCTTTTTGAGTCATTTCATGTTTTTCTAATCCCTTTTTCCAAGCTTCTTCGTTTCGGTCAAGAGAAAGGAAAATAAACTTCACATTCGGATTTTTATCTTCTAATTCTTTGGCTTTTGGCATTGCTTTTAGACAATCTCTACACCAACTTGCCCATAAATCGAGTACCACAATTTTTCCTTTATTTTGGTCTAAAATTTTAGAAATACTGATGGTTTTACCATTGATATCTGTTACTTTTTGAGCCAAAGCTTCTTTAGAAAATTTGGTTTTCAAAACCTTTGGAACTTGTTGCGAGACTCCCCAACCAAAAATAAGAAGCGCAAACAATAGGATAAACTTTTTCATATTTTTTAAAAACAGAATTTTAATTATAACTTTTCATACAAAACTATGCCAAATTCTGAATCTATAGAAACTTTCCCGTTGGTAACTTTTGCAGTTTTTCCGCTATAAGCGTCTCTTAACCTCGTTCCGTTCTCGAAAATTCCTGCAACAGAAATTTCTTTTACACCAGGATTTAAGTCTAAACCTACTAAAACTTTATCGTCTTTGTAAGTTCTGGTAAACCAATACGGTGAATTAGAAACCATCTGATGTTTTCCAGCACCTACTGCTGCGTGATTTCTACGGAACTGACCTAGTTTTTGCCAGTGTGTTAATACTTTTTGGGTTTCAGGATTGTTTTTCACCTCGTCCCAATTCATATTGCTTCTTAGGTTGGCATCACCAATTGCACCTTCCACGATTAATTTTCTAGCGGTTTCGTCGCCGTAATAAACTTGCGAAATTCCCGGAGTGAGTAGAAGTTTGGTTCCCGCTTCGTAATTTCTTTTTCTTTCTTTGTCAAAAGGATCACCGTCATCGTGAGAAGAAATATAGTTCATTACAGTATTTCCAGAAAGGTCTGCGTGCAAAATTTGATCATAATTGCTGAAGATTTCTTCATAAGATTTATTGGCATCTCCTTTGAAATCGAAATTAATTAAAGAATTCAATCCGTTTTGGTAATAATTCACTTTTTTGTCTCCAAAATCATACAATCTTTTCTGAGAAATTCCGTAACCATAAAGTTCTCCAAAGGTGAAGAATGGTGAGTTGTCTAGAATTTTTTTAGGATTGTTCAATTTATATTCAGCAAAAGCTAAGTCGCAAACTTTTTTGAAATCTTTCCAAACGTCTTCATTGGTATGTTTCAGGGTGTCTATTCTGTAACCATCGATTCCATATTTTACAATATAATCAGCAAGCCATTTCATAATGTAATATTTTGGCGCTCTCGGAAATCCAGTTTTCACGAAAAATACATTTAGTTCAGACATTTCTTTTTCGTAACGGCCTTCTTTTCTCCATTTTTGTTCTAACATAGGCGGAAGTCCTACATTTTCATCGCTTTCTGTAAGTACATCCGGTAAATTTTTAACCAAAGTACAAGCGGTAGTCATTTCATAAGAATTGTATGTACATTGTGGTTCTGTTCTTACCCATTTGTTAGGATATGCTGGGTCTGCATAAGTAACGGGACCAGTGTGATTAATCACGGCGTCTAATACGATTCTTATTCCATTTTGGTGCGCTTTTTCTACCAATTCTTTTAAATCTTCTTCAGTTCCAAAGTTGGGATCAAGAGCGGTCCAATCTTTAGTCCAATATCCATGAAAAGCATAAGTAAGACCTGTTCCTTCGTCTGTAGCGCCGT
Organism: Flavobacteriales bacterium UBA6196; assembly: GCA_002422665.1. Classification (GTDB taxonomy): domain Bacteria; phylum Bacteroidota; class Bacteroidia; order Flavobacteriales; family Weeksellaceae; genus Cloacibacterium; species Cloacibacterium caeni_C. The sequence continues at coordinate 397 of DITA01000142.1, read as the reverse complement.
GAATTTGTTCTACAATTGGAGTAAGCCAAATCGCATTAATTCCTAATTTATTGAAATAACCTTCGTCTATTTTTTGAATAACACCTCTTATATCACCACCTTCGAAACCTCTTAAAACGGCTGCTTTTTCGGTTCTATTGAAATTAACATCGTTGTCAGGATTTCCATTGTTGAATCTATCGGTCACTGCGAAATATACATTGGCTCCTTTCCAATCAAATGATGATGGAGTTGTGGTATTTTGTGATGCGCAACTTGCTAAAAAAGCTAACGCGGAAGCTAAAACTATTTTTTTCATAAAGAATCTTATTATTTGAAATGAAAGCAATTTTAAGGCTAAATTTCTTTAACTCAAAAAAATGGCGGCATAAATTTAAGGAATATTCACGGAAAGCGG
>DITA01000100.1:0-4943 GCA_002422665.1 Flavobacteriales bacterium UBA6196 | reverse complement strand
ATTACTCCGCTTCCATCATCAATGGTATGGATAAGTTTGTGTTCCAGAAATATTTTGAGCGTTCTGAATAAAGTGACATTATCAGCTTTTTCAAATTGCTCCGCCAATTCTTTATGACTTACTGCATATTGTTGTTTCAATAGCTTTTCTGCTACCAACAAACGCATAGCTGTGGGTTTTATATTTCTTTGTTGTAAAACATTTTCTAATTCAGTCATTGTCATTTATTTTCACCAAAACATATCCAATTATTTATTAAATATCCAGAGAAATCTGCATTCTCTCGGACGAGGTTGCTTCCAGTTTGTCAACAGCATTTTTTGTCTTGTTGTATTGGAGGACAAGGAACAGTCCCGTAACTGCAATACACACAACAATCGCCTTGCAATGGTTTTAATCTCGTCTTGCAATTTTCACATTCATAAAAATATTGGCAAGCATCTGTCGGCATTGTTTCCTCTTTTTTGTATCCGCAGTTTGGACAAGTTATTACTGATTGTAATTTAATTTCCATTATGATATAATTTTACTTTTTAGTGATTTGTATCCTGTCGAATTGATAGCTTTTTCTATTTCTGTTATACTTGTTTGTTTGTTGTCAAACTTAACAATAGCATTGCCTTTCTCATAGGAAACCACAACTTCGACAATTCCTTTTAGTTTGCTAATCTCTGCTTTAACGTGGTGTTCACAACCTGAACAAGTCATTCCTTTAATTGTAAACTCAACTTTTTGAAGTTTTGAAGTTTGGGTAATAATTGCTTTACTTTCNNCCTAAAAATGATTTTGTTTGCATAAAATTTGGTTTTTCAGTTGTTTCACATTTACAGTCAATTTTCTTTTGTGGTTTCAACTTTTGATACCAAGCAAAACCAAGCACTAAAATTGTTAAACCAATAAAATATGGTCGGAAAGGTTCGAGCCAAGAAAAAGTTGAAGCAAGTCCGCTTGTTCCTGCTATTAGAGTCAACACTGGTGTAATACAACACAATGAAGCTGCAATTGCTGTCAAAAGTCCAGTCCCGATTAGTTTGTTGTCCCTTTTCATATTGTTTCTAAAATTTTGTTATCATCAAGTACTTTAAAAAATGGTTCCAACATTTTTTCATACTCTTTGGTCAATGAATAAAAAATGGTTTGTGCCTCTCTTTCGGTTTCAATAAGCTTTCGGTCTTTGAGTTTTCGCAAGTGCTGAGAAATTGCTGAAATTGTCATACCAAGAATATCGCTTAAATCACAAACACAAAGTCGCTTTTCTTCATAAAGAAGAAACAGAATTTTCAACCTTACATTGTTTCCCGCCAATTCAAGTCCGTTAGACAAATAGTCAAACGAACCTTGGAGTTCTGAAACTCGTTCTTTACAGCGATTAATTTGTTTAATGTCTGCCTTTTGTCTTATGCACGAAGTATTATCCATAGTGCAAATATAGTAAATTTGCTTATTTAAGCAATTGCTAAAATATAAAAATGAAAAATATGTATGTCTTCAAACTAACTTAGACATTTTATATAGGTTAGCCATATAGACAGCGTGGCTATATAAAAACCCTTTTTGTAGATATGGAAGAATCTTTTTTATAGCAGAAATACTTAAAGTAGCAAAACCCTGCTGCAGTTTTATCTTAGAAAATCTAGTTGCTTTTTCTTCATCAAGATTTAATTTTTCTAATGCAAACTTCTTAAGATTTTCTTGCCCGTCAAAGGTCATCAACACATGCCAAACATCTTCAAAAGTATATTCTGAATCTGTTTTTTTGGCAGGTTGGGAGCTTCTATCGCCGTTTACGTCCCATTTTAATATCTCTTTCCAGTTTTCACCAAAAACATCTTGTAATTGTTTCAGTAACTTTACAGAAAGTACTTTTGTCTTCTCGTGGTGTTTTGAAGTTCTTTTAGCACCGTCTTTCTTTAACTGCTTGTCTATATCGCTTAGTTCAAAATCTGGCTTGGATTTGTAAAATAAAGGATAAATCTTAGCTTGAATATATTCTTGTTTATTTTCATCAGCAGGAGTTATAATATTTAAATTATTTATGAAGACCCAAGTTCTATACTCTTCATATAATGGATGACTAACTGCTATTCTTTTTTTGCCTTTTTCGTAGATACAGTTTCCAATCAAGCCTTTCTGAGTTCTCAATGGTCGTTGCCAAATAATTGCTTTCCATAATTTAGAATAATCTTCTTTGGAAATGTGATGTAAATCACAAATTATTTTCAATTCAGCTTCGATATCTTTTCTAAGATTATACCTCTGTCTTATTCTTCCTCCACAATCTTTTTGATAGTAGTATAAGGCAGCACCTAAAGTTTTATATTTTTCAATATATTCCTCAATATCATTTCTTCCTTTAGTCCCATTTTTTTCGCTATCAGTTAGCATTGTTTTAGCTTCTTCTTCATCTCTTCCTTTGAAACCTCTTCTTTGAACCAATTGGTAGAAAACTCTTCCTAAAATCTGAGGATTTTCATAAAATACATTTTTATAATCTGGATTGGAAGCAAAAGTTCTAAAAACATAATAACTCTCATCTTTATCCTTTCCAAACAAATGAAAGTCTGGCTTGCCGTCACCATCAAAGTCAAATCGTATCCAATTCAAGAATTTTTCAGATTGTGGGTATTCTCTTTTCTTTCCCTTTCTGTATGTTTTCCAATTATTAAAGTCCTCAATAGATAAAGGACACATATTTTTTTCAATTAGGAATTGTAAAATTCCAAACTTCCTATACTTTTCTGCTTGATAATTTCTCCTTTTACCTCTACTCTCTGTTCTTTTTTGAACTTTCGGGTATTCATTACCTTTTTCAGAGGCTACTCCTTTTTCAAAAATAATCACTCCAAAATCCTCTATCTGATTACCTTCTAAGTCTGTATTTCTAATTGCCCATCCAGTACTATTACTACCTAAATCGATTCCTAATATTTTACCCATAACTAATTAGTTTTTAGAGATTGTATAAAAATAAAAAATAAAAAAAAACTCTACAATACGGATTTCCGTAATCGTAATTAAAAAATTGTATTTATATTTGCAATAAGCAATTCACAATAAGGCTAAAAGCCGAAGAAAATCTTTAATCCTGCGTACTCCGTGGGATTTTTTTATATGAAATTGTTTTGTGATTTTTTAGAATAGTGAATGTCAAAGAATATAACTTGTCTTTTTACGTCTAAATGTTTCCAAATCTTATTGAAATAATCAAATGATCTAAAAATTCACAAGCAAAAACATTGAAATTTTAAGTATTTTGACACTCATCTAGCAAAAATCACATCATTAAATTTTAATATGTCGTTTAATCATTTCTAAATATTGTAATGATACCTACATTTTCATTTTATAGATGCATAATCATACTTTTGCAATAAAAAACGCTTTAATCTAGGTCAAAACAGTTCCAAAAATTCTCCGCTCCATATTATTTTTTAATTGAAGAATATTCCCTTTGTCTTTGTAAAAGAATATCGACATCTATTTATATTTTTTTAATTATTAAATTTTTATTGGTTTTGTTTGACAAACAGAGCATTTATTGTTCATCCTCCCTTCCCTTCAAAACTCTCCAACTCTTTATTTAACTCTTCTAATAATTGTTTTTCACTTGTTAGGTAGAGTTCGTATTGGCTAGAAACTATTGGTTTTTTGGGTAGGATTAATTTAACCACATCATCATTTTATTAGCGCAAGGAAATTAAACCAAGGGCATAACATTGACAGATTTGGCTATATTCAAGAAAATTAAGAAGAGGGCGTAGGGAATATTTCCATATTAGTTTTATGATTATTAGTTCATTACAAATATAATAAAATGAATGAAATAAAATTATGGGAAACTGTAATTTTTTCAATATCGTCCTAAATAAAAAAATAAGAAGGAATTAAAGTAACTCAAAGTATCTTTGAGGTTGCACAACAAAAAAACCTTCTTATGGATTCAAAATTAACATTATTTTCCCAAATCATTTCAAAAATAGACCAAGGAATTTTCAAAAAAATAGTAATTGAGAAGAAAACCGATTACCGAAATAAAGGATTTGATAGTTGGAACCACTTAGTTTCTATGCTTTTCTGTCATTTTGCCAAAAGCACTTCGGTTCGGGACATTTCCAACGGACTTCGCAGTGCCACAGGAAACCTGAATCATTTAGGGATAAAAACAGCACCTTCCAAATCTTCTATTAGCTACCAGAATGGAAAACGAGATGCAGACTTGTTTAAAGACGTGTATTTCAAACTATTAGAACAATTAGGACAGCACACGAAAGAAAGACGGATAAAACTCAAAATAAAAGTTCCTGTCTATTTATTAGATTCTACCCTTATTTCTCTATGCCTGTCTTTGTTCGATTGGGCAACATATCGAACTAAAAAAGGAGCCGTGAAAATGCATACCTTACTTGAATATGACGGGAAACTTCCTGTTTATGTGAATATTACCAAAGGAAGTGTTGCTGATAACAAGGGAGCGGAAAACATTCCTTTGGAAAAGGGAGCAGTCATTGTTGCAGACCGATTCTATAACGATTTTCCAATGCTCTCTATTTGGGACAGCAAAGGTGTTTTCTTCATAATAAGACATAAAGAAAATCTGAAATTTGAAACTTTACAGGAACGAGAACTTCCACCAAAAGGAGCTCAAAGCATCCTAAAAGACGAAGAAATAGTACTCTCAAATCCCTTATCCAAAGAAAAATATCCAAAAAAATTAAGAAGAGTGGCTATTTGGGATAATGAAAACAAGCAAACCATTGAAATGATTTCCAATAATTTCTCTTGGGCTGCTTCTACCATAGCAGAATTATACAAGCAAAGATGGCAAATTGAGATCTTTTTTAGAGATATCAAGCAGTTGCTTCACATCAAAACCTTCATTGGAACTTCTGAAAATGCAGTGAAAATCCAAATCTGGACTGCACTTATCACTATTCTCATTCTGA
>DITA01000111.1:0-22633 GCA_002422665.1 Flavobacteriales bacterium UBA6196 | reverse complement strand
GAAAGCAAAAATCCTTTCAAGAAATTAAGCGCAATTAATACGTTGAAATTTTCAGAAAATGAAGAGGTAAAAGCTAAAACTGCTGATGCAAATAAACAATATCCGATGACTTTTTTTCGGCTGTATCGGTCTGCTACGAAAGTGGAAGTAATTAAACCAAGAGCCATTCCCAAAGTCGCCGAAGAAACCGCAAAACTGCTTTTGGCTTTATTGATTTTGAAATATTCTACCAAATCAGGAAGCAACGCTTGATAATAATACAACAATCCAAAACATGACAATCCCGCCAAAAATACTGCAATAGCAATTTGTAAATCACGATTTTTGATGGTGTTTGATTTCAAAACAGAAATAAATAATTAGAGAAAAATAGTTCTTCAAATATAGCTAGAATTTGTTTTTTTATCAAAAATTTCTTATATTAGAGATAACAAGAAATTTTTGTTATGAATGATTTATACAACGATTTACTAAAACAAAACTATATTAGATTTACAAAATGCGATTCTGATAAAGAGAGGGAAGCAAAAAATTTTTTAATTGAAAAAAAATTATTTGAGAATAGTTTTGATTACAAAGGTCTGAAGTGTTTTCAAATAACCAATAAAGGTTTGGAAGCAAGAAGGTTAGGTTATGAAATTTATATTAGAGAATTTGAAAAAATAAATCATCATATGATGTATAATATAAATATTCATGGAAATCAAAATGAAGTAAACATTACAAATAATAATGAACAACCCAAAACCGATAAAATGAGTTTTTGGTCAAATTTTTTATCGTTGATTTCAAGTTTAGTATCAATTTTTGGAGTTAAATTTTAAATCCTCTCCAACTCATCTCCGTTAATTTGCGTTTTAAAAAGACCGTAATTCACGGTAACTTTTCCGTTTTTGTGAATGGTTTCTATGGTTCCCACAGATGTAGAACCAGCAATACGTACACGTTGACCAACCTTCATCCAAACTGCGCGTTCTTTTTGCGTTTTTTCTTCCAATTTTTGGTTGGTTTCCGCAATTTGAACTTGTATATTTTCTTTTTTCAGTTGTTGTTCTACTTTTCGTTTGGTGACTTTCAGTTTCTCAGATTCTGCTTTGTCTGAACCGAGTTTTCGGAATTTTTCCTGTTCCAGAATTTTCACAAAATCTTTTACGATATCTTTTCTTGATTTTCCTTTCAGATAACCATCAATAAAGGCTTCTATCTTATTTCCGAACTGTAATTTACGGTGTTCTTCTTCATACAATTTCTGAAAATTATACAGTTTTTGTTGAAGTTGCTCATTCAGTTTTTGCAGATTTTCGCGTTTATCTTCTACCGATTCTTTTTGCTCGACAAGGTTAGATTTCAGCTTTTCAACCTCAAATTTTTCTTGTTGCAATTTCACGATGGTTTTATCGAGATTTACCACGTCTTTTTCTACTTTAGAACGAGCATTTTTAATGATAAATCTTGGAATTCTATTTTTTTCTGCCACTTCAAAAGTGAAAGAACTTCCAGCTTGTCCCACTTCTAATTTGTACAAAGGTTCCAATGAATATTCATCGAAAAGCATCGCCGCATTGGTCGCATTTGGCAATTGTTCTACCACCAATTTAATGTTGGTGTAATGCGTGGTAATAATCGCGAAAGATTTTTTTTCGTAGAAAAATTCCAGAAAACTTTCTGCTAAAGCGCCACCTAATTCTGGATCAGAACCCGTTCCGAATTCATCAATCAGAAGCAAAGTATTATCATCAGCTTCTCTGATAATTCCAGACATTTTTTTGAGTCGAGAACTGTAGGTAGAAAGGTGATTTTCAATAGATTGATTGTCACCAATATCCGTTCTAATTTTTTCAAAAAAGAACATTTCAGATTTCGGATGAACAGGAACCAAAATTCCACTCTGAATCATCAATTGAAGCAAACCAACGGTTTTCAGCGTGATGGATTTTCCACCAGCATTTGGTCCAGAAATGCAGAGAATTCGGTTATGTTCCGTCAATGTCAAGGTTTGAGGATAGATTTCCTTTTTTTCTTCTCGGTTTCTCATTAAAAGCAACGGGTGAAATGCGTTGACCAATCTCATGGTTTTATGACGATTGATTTTGGGCAAAACGCCGCCAATTTTTTCTGCAAATTTGGCTTTTGCTCTCGTAATATCTAAATCGAATATATATTTTTGATATTCTTCTAATTCAGGCGCATAAATGGCAATTTCTGCCGTAAGTTTTCGCAGAATTTTATCCACTTCTTTCTTTTCTTCTTCTTCCGCTTCACGAAGTTTAAAATAATGTCTAGAGACACTTTCTGGCTGAATGTAAGTGATAGAACCTGTTTTAGAAACGCCTAAAACTCTACCAGGAACACGTTTTTTGAAACCTGATTTTACTGCCAAAACTCTTTGGTCGTCAATCACCGTTTCTTTAATTTCATCTAAAAAATCTGTAGAAGAAAGGTGTGAAAGCGTTTTACTAAAATTCTCTTGAATATGTTTTTTAGCGTGCTGAATTTCGGTTCTCAAAGATTTTAAAATGGGTGAAGCTTCAGATTTTACTTCACCAAAACGATTAAAAACTTTGTCTATTTTATCTGCAATTTCCTTTTTGAAATCCAATTGCATCACTTCTTCCAACAAAATAGGGAAGGTTTCAGAGAAAGTTGGGAAGAATTTTTGCAATTTCCCGATTTGTTCGGTCAGGTTTTTAATCTTGATAAAAGCAGCGTTTTCTAACCTGAAATTTTCGATATGCATTACCTTGAGTTCTGCTTCAATATCTTCGTATTCACTAAACGGAATTGCGTTTGAACTCTCGTAACTTGTGAGATATTCGGCAGTTTTTTTCAAAGTAATTTCTGCTTCATCTATTTTTAAAAGTTTGAGATGAAGAATTTTTTCTGCCACTTTTGGCGAATACGCATAAGGAGAAATTTCCGCGAGTAATTTCGGGAATTCTAATTCTTGTAAATTTTCTTTCGTTACTTGCACAATGCAAAGATAATGTAAAGTCGTTGAATTGTAAAGTTGTAAAATCGTTCCGATGATTTTTGTAAATTTGAGGAAATGGATTTTATGAAAAAACTAATAGCGATTTTTACTGTTTTAAGTTTGATTTCTTGTAAAAAGGAAGTTTCAAAAACTGAAATAAAAAAAGAAAAAGTACCAGAAATGAAAGTTTGGGTAAGTAAAAATCAAAAATTTTTAGACCAATTTAAAACCGTAGATTTTGATACGCTTAAAGTGTTTTCAGCGGAAGACATTTATGATGAAAAATTTGAGTATAAAGGAAAATTATTAGACGCATCAGATTCAATTTTTTTTCCGAAAGAAATTTCAATTTTTGATATGAATAAAGTTGATGCTTATGCGGTATATAAATTTGATATAGACAAAAATAATTTAGGATTAATTGCAAGAGTTGGAGGAGAATATGATGCTTCTTCTGTGAAATTTTTTAACTATAATAAGCAAAAAGAAATAATAACAGATTATAGGCAATTAGCAGATTTTGGAGGAGATGCAGGTGATATTTGGGAAACAAAATCATGGATTTTTAAAAACAATCAGCTATTCAATTTTTTTGTTTGGGAAAAATTTGAGCATGATAACTCGGTAGACGAAGAACCTAAATTGCCAAATTACAAAGAAAATCATTACTTTTTTTTACAGTTCAATAATGGAAAATTAGACACGATTAGTAAGAACAATAAACAACTAGAAAAACAATTTTCTAAAATTATTAAGAAAGAAAGTTTGTAGTTTTTTGCAAAAAAATGCAACTTTACAACTCAACAAATTCACAACTTTACAACAAATCATGACTTGGACAGAAATTCTTGCCCCAATAAAAAATACTGAATATTTTGAAACGCTTTGGCAAAAAGTGAAAAATGAATATGCTACAACCAAATGTTTCCCACCAAAAAATCAAATTTTCCGAGCGATTGAACTTACTCCTTTTGATGAAGTGGAAGTAGTGATTATTGGTCAAGATCCGTATCATAATGATTTTCAGGCAAATGGTTTGTGTTTTTCGGTTTCTGATTTGGTAAAAGCGCCACCTTCTCTCAAAAATATTTTTACAGAACTGAAAGACGATTTGGGAATTGTAAAAACCTCCAATGAATTAGATTCTTGGGCGAAACAAGGTGTTTTATTGCTCAATGCTACTTTAACAGTTCGTGCGCATGAACCGAATTCTCACAAAGATTTGGGCTGGGAAAAATTTACAGATTTTATCATTAAAGAAATTTCTGAGAAAAAAGAAAATGTGGTTTTTGTTTTGTGGGGCGCTTTTGCACAAAAAAAAGCTTCACTCATAGATGAAACGAAGCATTTTATCATTCAGTCGGCGCATCCTTCTCCGTTTTCTGTATATAGAGGTTTCTACGGAAGTAGACCTTTTTCTAAAATTAATGAATATCTGATTTCTAAAAATAAGAAACCGATAAACTGGTAGTGAATCTTATGATTTATCGTTCTTTTGCGTGAGCGATTGCAGTGGAAATCCTTTTTTTCGGAAGCTGAGCTTGACGAAGCCACCGAAAAAAAGATTGTAACGGAAAGCGCGGTCTTTTTTCGGTTGTTGGCAAAAGTTTTGGCGAAAAAGACACGCCCAAAAATTATTCTACCTTAATATCTACCACGTATTTTCCTTTCAGTTTTTCAAAGTTTACTTCTGTAGAATTGGCAGGATAAAAATTCACAAGCGTGTATTTGTGACCATTAAAAACGAAAGAATTTTTAAGGTTTTTTCCAGCATCATCTATCGTAGAAACGATGAATTTTCTAGGTCTAGAATGCACACTCATCACTTCTATCTCTGCGGAAGCATAACCTGCCCAAACACAACGAGCGTTCATAGGACATCTGTTGTCTTCGGTCACTTTATTAAAGGTGATGTTTACTTTTTCTTTTTCTAAAAAGATATTCTGTTTTTCGATCAAACGAGTAACGCCAGATTCTGGTTTTTCTGTAGGATAGGTAGAATTTACTTCTTGAGAGCTGGTTACAGGCATTTTCATTTCTGTAGATTTTTGTTGACAAGTGCATTGAGTTACCAAAAAGGTAGCTGCTGCTAATATTAAGAATTTAGTGTTCATGTTTTTAAGAATTGAAGATGTTAATAAGTACTACCAAAAACATTGCCAATCCTACCATAAGATTAAAACCCGTTCCGTAGATAAAGCCAATGAAAGCACCTTTTGTAGCTTTGAGTGCTTTTTGTTTGTCGTTTCTGTCATGCAAGAGTTCTCCTAAAAAAACACCTAATAACATACCAATAAGAAAACCAAGTGGTGGAAAAAATAAACCTACAATCGTCCCGATGAAACCGCCGTATTTTCCGTAATTGCTGCCGCCATATTTCTCAGTGGTTTTGATGGGAATAATGTAATTCAGCACCAATGAAATGAGTGTTAAAATCCCAAAAATAACAATGTACCAAATAGAAAAATCTGGATTTGCACCGTATTTGTAAAGAATTAATCCTACAAAACTCACCGCTAATCCTGGTAAAACAGGCAAGAAAGTTCCTAGAATTCCTATTCCTATGATGATAAGTGAGACAATGGTAATAATATTTTGCTCCATAAATCCTTAATTAGTTTGGTTAAAAGTAATAAATAAAAGCAAATTCCCAATGATATTTTTTATTTTTGCGTAAATTTAGCTTTATGGGATTATTAAGAAAATGGAGTTTAGAAATTGGTCAGTTTGTAAAAGAAAATTTTACAGAAGAATTGACTTTGCCGGCTACTATTGGATTTAAAATCCTTTTTTTATGCTTGGTTTTTATCGTTATTGATTTTATTTCAGTAATGTTTTGGAAATTCTTTTCTAGATTTTTGGTCAATGTTTTTAAAAGCAAACCCATTCTAAAAGAAGTATATAAACAAAAAGCTTGGCGTTCTATTGGGCATTTTTTCACTTTGTTTTTTGTTTACCTTATATATGATGAAATTTTTGCGGTTATTCACCCAAAAACGCATATTTATGTAGGAAGATTAATTGTTTTTGGGCAAGTAATGGTCATTGCTTTCTTGGCTTATCGATTCGCCAAAGCTTTAGAAAATTATTACATTCAAAACAAGGATAATTATAGAATAACTGCTATCAAAGCGCTTTCTGAAACCATTAGAATTTTTGGAACTGTTGTTTTTTCATTAATAGGAATTTTTGTAATTTTTGGAATAGAACTTCAGACTGTTTTAGGCGTTTTAGGAGCTGTAACAGCGGTAGTTCTTTTGGTTTTCAGAGATACCATTTTAGGTTTTGTAACTGGAGTGCACGTTTCTACTTCTAAAAACCTTAAAATTGGCGATTGGATTGGTATTCCTAAATATAATATCGAAGGAAATATTATGGATATCAATCTTTTAACCACGAAAATCCAGAATTTTGACAAAACTATTTCCACAATTCCTACCTATGATTTGCTTTCTACGGAAATCAGAAATCACCAAGTAATGTACGAAGGTAGTAGCCGAAGAATTAAGCGTTCGATTTATTTTAATATCAAGTCTTTCAAATTTGTGGATGATGAATTTTATGAAAAAGTAAAAGACATCAACTTGATTTCTGAATATATGGATAGAAAACTTCGCGAAATTGCAGAAAGCAAGAAGAATATTCCACATGCTGAAAGAATTATCAATGGTCAACAGTTAACCAACATCGGACTTTTTAGAAATTATGTATTGAATTATCTCAAAAATAATCCAAAAGTAGATCAGGACGAAATCGTTTTGGTTCGTCAGCTAGAAATTTCACCTCAAGGAATGCCTTTAGAAATTTATTGTTTTGCCAATAAAGCAGAATTGGTAGATTACGAAAGAATTCAGGCAGATATTTTTGACCATATTCTTACCGCAGCACAAGAATTTGACCTTGAAATCATGCAAATAAGTAAAGTATAATATAAAATTTTAGAAATAGGATTATAGAAGTGGGACGAATTTTGTCAAAATCTAAAATCTAAAATCTAAAATCTAAAATCTAAAATAATGACAAAATTATCAGTAAATATCAATAAAATCGCGACCATCAGAAATGCAAGAGGCGCAGAAACCCCAAGTGTAACCGAAGCGGCGATTAAAATTCAGGAATTTGGCGGACAAGGAATTACCATCCATCCAAGACCAGACGAAAGACACATCACCAGAAAAGATGTGTACGATTTAAAACCTTTGGTTTATACAGAATTTAATATCGAGGGAAATCCTCATCGTCCTTTTATTGATATGGTTTTAGAAGTAAAACCAGAACAAGTTACTTTGGTTCCAGATGCTGATGATGCCATCACTTCTAATGCAGGTTGGGATTGCGAGAAAAATCTAGATTTTTTGAAATCGGTGATTGCAGAATTTAAAAATGCAGGAATTAGAACGTCTATTTTTCTTGACCCAAACCCTGCAATGGTGAAATTTGCCGCAGAAACAGGAACAGACAGAATTGAATTGTACACAGAAGCTTATGCCAAAAATTACGAAGCCGACAAAGAAGCTGCTATAAAACCCTATTACGAAACAGCAGTAGAAGCTACAAAATACGGTTTAGGAATTAATGCAGGACACGATTTATCTCTTGACAATTTAAAGTATTTCGCCGATAATATTCCTAATTTATTGGAAGTTTCTATTGGTCATGCTTTAATCTCTGAAGCATTGTATTTAGGTTTAGAAAACACTATTCAAGCTTATTTGAAAAGACTAGCGAAATGGTAAATGAAAGAGTTTAAATCGTTCATAAAATATAGGAAAATAGAATTGATTATTTCAGCAATTTATGTTGGAATAGGAACTTTAGCAGTTTGTTCAATGTATCCTAAGGATTTGTTTTATGGTGATTGGTCTTTATTTGTATTAATTTGGACTATGCCAGTTATAATTTTTAGTCTTGTATATAGATATGCGGAAGCAGATAATTTGATTCCAGTCTTCATAATCCAACTTATAATGTTTGTTTTTACATTTCTATCTTTGTGTTTAGTTTCATTTTTATTCAAATCTATTTTCAAATCAAAAATTAAATAAAAACAGCGCACTTTGCGTGAAAAAAATATGCAAATTTTACATTCAAAAATATACGGACAAGAAAAAAAAGGAACGCCATTGCTGGTTTTTCATGGTCTTTTCGGGATGCTAGATAATTGGGGAAGTTTCGGGAAAGAGTTTGGAGAATTGTTTCCAACTCATTTGATTGATTTAAGAAACCACGGAAAAAGTTTTCATTCAGACGAGATGAATCACCAAGTTTTGGCAGAAGATATTCTCAATTATATGAATTTTCACGGCATCGAAAAAGCCAATCTTCTGGGCCATTCTCTCGGCGGAAAAGCAGTGATGACTTTCGCCATTTCCTATCCCGAAAAAGTAGAAAAACTGATTGTAGCAGACATCGCTCCAAAAGCGTATCCTCCACATCATCAGGGAATTATCAAAGCGCTTCAATCGGTAAATTTCGATGAGGTTAAATCAAGACAAGACGTGGAAAATGTCTTGGCTCAATATATTCCAGAGAAATTTGTGATTCAGTTTTTGACTAAAAACTTGTATTGGACGGAAGATAAAAAACTCAATTTGCGTTTTAACATTAATACTTTGGCCGAAAAATACAATGATTTCGTTGCCAATGCCATAAAATTTGGAAAATTCGAGGGCGAAACTTTGTTTTTAGCAGGTGCAAAATCTCATTATATCCTTCCGCAAGATGAATTATTGATGCGCCAACAGTTCCCGAAATATCAATTGGTTTCTATTGCTAATGCTGGACACTGGCTTCAAGCCGAAAACCCAAAAGATTTCAATCAAGCGGTAAAAGAATTTTTAACTTAATTTACTGTTGCTTTTACAAATTTCGAATTATAAGCATTTCCCAAAATACAATTGGTGGTAATGCCGAAATTGTAGTGGCCAGCTTTTAGGTTTTGCGTGTTGATTTTAATCTGCGTTTTGAAACTTTCTCCAGGTTTTAAAACGGTTGGCATTTTTTCAATTTCTGTAGGAATATCCGTTGTTTCTCTGTGCGCCAAAAATACAGCAGTAATGGTCACTGGAATTTCAGGATGGTTGAAATCTACAGCATTTTTGGTAGGATTATAAATCGTAATCGGAATAATTTGATTGTTTTTGAGTTGTTCGGAAGGAAGCTCAAATTCTATTTTTAATCGATTAGGCGTTTGGAAATTTTCTACATAAAAACCATTGAAATTAATATTGTTTTCATCAATGATTTTTTTAGATCTTGGCGTGTTTGGTTTTTCTACAAAGACTCTTTTTCCAAAGTAATTTTGTTCTCTTTGCCAAATGTCAAATTGTGTTTTTTTCACATTTAAAGAACCTAGAGTTGAAGATTCATTTCCTGTAAAATAGTTGTACAAAGAAGTCGATTGGAATGAACCAGTAAATAAAACGGGAGTTTTTCCTATTTTTTCAGCTAAAGCTTTGTATTTCTGTTCTTTACCTGTAAATTCTAAAGTTTTAGGAAGAAGGTTTGTTAAAATAACTACTCTAGCGAGAAAAACTAAAAATATAGAACCCAAAACATACGTGCGCACATATTTTTTCCAAGATGGCTTTTCTTTGATAAATTGTAAGAATAAAATTAATATCGGAATAGAGGCAATTACTGTCCAATGTGGCTCTACATGTCCTCTAAGACTCGTTAAAGCAAAGAAAACCAAGAAACCTACACTTACAAAAAAATAGGCTTTTTCTTGAAGATTTTGGTATTTATTTTTAAAAAGTAAAATAACAAAAGGAATTAATATAAACGGATTGAAAACCGCAAATTGGTTGGGTAGATATTCTAGAAAATAAATAAATTCAAAATCTTCTGAACGATCTACCAAGTGATACTGAAACGTAGGGAAATTATGCTCAATATGCCACATTAAATGTGGAATCATCAATAAAGAAGTTATAATTCCAGCAAGATAAATATAAGGTTTTGTCAGCATTTTTAAGTTAGAAATCACCACGAAAAACACCAATAAAACAGCTTGATATTTACTGTAAAAAAGCAATGCAACAGAAATTCCTAGTAAAACTGCATTCCAAAAATTTTGTTTTTCGGTAAATCTTTGGTATAAAATAAAAAATACAGTCCCGAAAAATAATAGAGGAACATCTGGCGTGGTGATGAAGGAATAAGCATTCATCATGACTAAACCTAGTGATAGAATGATAAATTCATTTACATAAGAGGCTTTGTCTTCTGGCAAAAGGTATTTCCAGATCAGGAATAAATTTCCAGAAAATAGTAAAACGGTTAAAAATCTTACTCCCAGATTTCCATTAAAAAAAAGTTGAGAAATCTTAATCACCAATGCTACCATCGGTGGATGGTCATAATATCCCCAGTCTAAATCTCTTGCATATTGGTAATAATAGGCTTCGTCTAAAGTGATTTCGGTAAAATATGCCTGTAAAAGATTCACCAAAGTGATGAGAATTAAAAAGAAATAAAATTTTTTATGTGGATTTTTTAGAATTTCAGACATATCTTTTGCTTTTTGCAAAAATAACAAACTTTATCATCTAAATTGCAAACTTAAAATTCTTTAAATTTCTATATTTGCATAAGTTATGATATTAGTTACAGGTGCAACAGGAATCCTCGGAAGAGTAATCGTTTTAGAACTGCTAAAACGTGGCAAAACAGTACGCGCTACAAAAAGAAAATCCAGCAATCTGCAGGAGGTTAGAAAATCATTTCAATTTTATACAGAAACTCCTAATGAATATTTTGATTCCATAGAATGGATAGAAGTAGATTTCGAGGATATTCATTCGCTACAAAACGCCTTGAATGGAGTAGAAGAGGTTTATCATTGCGCCGCTAAAGTGAGTTTTCATCCTAAAGATGAAAAAAAAATGTATCAAACGAATATTGAAGGCACAAAACAACTTCTGTTTGCTTGTCAAAATTCTTCGGTGAAGAAATTCCTTTTTGTAAGTTCTATCGCAGTTTTAGATGGATTGAATGAAAACGGAGAATTAGACGAAAGTTCTGATTTTAACCCGAAAATCGACCATTCTGCCTATGCAATTTCTAAACATTTTTCGGAAATGGAAGTTTGGAGAGCTTCAGCAGAAGGTTTAAACACGGTAATTGTAAATCCGGGAATCATCATCGGTAGCGGAAATTGGAAAGAAAGCAGTGGAACTTTATTCAAAGAATTGGGAGAGAACGCCTATACATTTTCTGGAGGAACTTCTTACGTAGATGTTCGAGATGTGGCTCAGATTTCCATTGAATTGATGGAAAAAAATATTTTTGGCGAAAGATTTATCTTAATTTCTGAAAATAAAAAATACCAAGACGTTGCCAATTTTATCAAACAAAAACTAGGAAAACAAGCAGTAAAAATCGTTCCAAATGGGTTACTGAAAACGGGAGTTTTCTTAAATTCAACTTTAGGTTGGCTTATTTCTCCACTGAAAATGGCGAATAAAGTAAACGTACAATCGGTTACCGAATTCAATAAAATATCAAATAAAAAAATAAAAGAGAAGCTCAATTACGAATTCATTCCACTGGAAGAAAGTTTAGCTTTTCATCTAGAAAATTATAAAAAAGACAAAAATTTTAATAAATAAAAATTCCCCTTCTTTGAAGGGGTGGCGAAATTTTCAAAGAAAATTTTGACGGGGGTAGTTAAAAAATCTTTGCGCACGTTGCGTTTTAAAAAAAATATGGAAAATCAATTTTTAGGAAATCAACATTTCAATATATCAAATCAAGTGGTGTCTGCAACTTGTCCATCCAACATTGCCTTAATCAAGTATTGGGGAAAATACGCCAACCAAATTCCTGCAAATCCAAGTATTTCTTATACTTTGAATCATTGCAATACCCAAACTTCTATGGAGTTTTTGGCAAACGAACCCTTTTCTGTTGAGACTTTTTTAGCAGGAAATGAAGAAGTGAAATTTGCAGAAAAAATCGAAAAATATTTTAAAAATATTGAACAATATTTGCCTTGGATTCTCAAAGGGAAATACATTATTAAAACTGAAAATACATTTCCGCACAGTTCAGGAATTGCAAGCTCTGCTTCTGGTTTTGGAGCGATTGCAAGTTGTTTGATGAGCTTAGATGAGATTTTCTCTACTGACAACTATCAACCATCAACCATCAACCAAAAAGCTTCTTTTTTAGCAAGGTTAGGTTCTGGAAGTGCTTGCAGAAGTTTGTATAATGGACTTGTAGTTTGGGGGAAAACGGATGAAGTAGAAGGAAGTTCTGATTTATACGCGGTAAAATATCCTGATGAAGAAATTCATCCGATTTTTAAAAATTTCAATGATTGGGTTTTACTCATTCACGAAGGCGAAAAATCGGTAAGTTCCACTGTTGGTCACGGTTTGATGAATACCAATCCTTATGCAGAAAGACGTTTCCAAGAGGCGAGAGATAATTTTGTTCCATTAAAGGAGATTTTAAAAACAGGAAATCTTGAAAAATTTATCACACTCATAGAACACGAAGCATTGACGCTTCATGCGATGATGATGATGAGCGAACCGGCTTTTATTTTGATGAAAACAGGAACGTTGGAAGTCATTAATAAACTTTGGAATTTCCGTAAAGAAACAGGGCATCCATTATTTTTTACGCTAGATGCTGGTGCAAATGTTCACTTGCTTTTCCCAGAAAACGAAAGCACAAGAGCCATAAAAGACTTTATCTCTGCAGAATTATTGCCTCATACCCAAAAAGGAGGAGTAGTAAAAGATGTGATGAAGTTTTAATTTGTTGGAAGAATGATGCTGGAAGCTGGAAGTTTTTAAAGAAATCTTAATTTCTAAATGAAAAATAGCCCACTTTTATTTGTTTTGATTTTTATACTTATTTTAAGTTTAATTTTTTCTCTTGCTTCATGGTTAGAATTTTATGAAGTGGAAATTTTAAAAAATGTAGAAAATTATCCTTTTGGAGCAGAAGGTCCTGTTGCGGGATTGTGGCAATATGAAAGTGCCAAAAATTATACTATTTATAATTTTGTTTTGGGAATTTTATGGACATTTGTTTCTGTTTTGAGTTTAATTTCTATTTTTAATAAGAATCTAAAATATTCAAAATCATTAATAATTTTTGCTTTTATTGTTTATGTTTTTGGAAGAATTCTTGAAAATTTGTAGACCATAAAAATCCATTTCTTACCTTACATCAATTCATTCGCTTCTCAGAAATGGTAATTTTGAAGAAAATTTAGAAAATGAAAAAATTCGAAATAGGTGTGGGAATGTTTGGCGATTTGGCTTTTGATAAGGAAACCAGAAAATTTGCTGATCCTCAACAAAAATTACAGGAAATTTTAGCAGAAATAAAATTGGCAGATGAGTTAGGAATAGATGTTTTTGCTTTGGGCGAACATCACAGACCAGATTATGTGGTTTCTTCTCCAGAAATGGTGCTTTCTGCAGCTGCTTCTATCACTAAAAATATCAAGTTAATGAGCGCTGTTACAGTTTTGAGTTCAGCAGAACCTGTAAAAGTGTATCAAGATTTTTCTACTTTGGATTTAATTTCTGGTGGAAGAGCCGAAATTGGCGTAGGTAGAGGAAGTTTCATTGAATCTTTTCCGCTTTTTGGTTATGATTTAGATGATTATCACGAACTTTTTGAAGAAAAATTAGATTTATTACTCAAAATAAATACTCAAGAAAACGTAACTTGGAAGGGTAAACTTCGTGCTCCTATGGAAAATCAAACGGTTTATCCTAGAGCAACGAACAACGGAAAATTACCAGTTTGGATTGCTGTTGGAGGAACTCCAGAATCGGTTTTGAGAGCTGCTAGATTAGGTTTGCCGTTAATCGTGGCAATTATTGGTGGTTTGCCAAGACAGTTTAAACCTTTGATTGATTTTTACAAAAAAGAATATTTGAGACATGGCCACAATCCAGAAGAAATGCAAATTGGGATTCATTCTCACACTTTAGTCAGCGAAAATCCTGAGGTTATTGATGGGTATTTTGAAAATTATGCCGCTCAAATGAACAGAATCGGCAGTTCTAGAGGTTGGTCTGCTTACACCAAAATGCAATATGAAGGCGGCAGAAGCAAAGAAGGTGCTCTATTTATTGGGAATTCTGATGAGGTAGCCGAAAAAATCAATATGGTGAAAGAAATGTTTGGCTTAACAAGATATATCGCTCATATGGATGTTGGTGCGCCAAATCACGAGGTGATGATGAAAAGTATAGAATTATTCGGAACGAAAGTTGCGGAAAAAGTAAGATAAATTTAAAGTCATGAAAATACATCATATTGCTATTATTTGCTCTGATTATCAGGTTTCTAAAAAGTTTTACACAGAAATTTTAGGATTAAATATTGTTAGAGAAATTTACCGAGAAGAAAGACAATCTTACAAGCTAGATTTGGCGATTGCTGATGATTATGTTATTGAATTATTTTCTTTTCCTAACCCGCCGAAAAGACCTTCCAGACCAGAAAGTTGTGGTTTGAGACATTTGGCTTTTGCAGTGGAAAATGTGGAAGAAAAACGAACAGAACTATTGCAAAAAGGAATCGATTGTGAAGAAATCAGAATAGATGAATTTACTGAGAAAAAATTCTTTTTCATCGCAGATCCAGATGATTTGCCTTTAGAATTTTACGAAATGTAACTTTTTAAAATCTCAAAAGACTTATTTATTGAATTTTTAAGAAATTTTTGTGATTTATGAACAAATATTTCTGAAACGCAAAGTTTTATTTTAATAGCAATCAAACAAAGAAAGCAAAGTTTTTTCGCTTTGCGAATTTTTAAGCGTAAGCTTCAAGCGAAGTACTTCGCTTCTTTGCTTCCTTAAAATAGATTTAAATTTTTATCTTCTTTGCATTTATATAAAAATAATATGTAATATTTTTTGACATGAAAAAAATCTTCTTTCTCCTGATTTCCAGTTTTTCTTTTGCTCAAAATACATCAGAAAAAGAAATCATAAAACCTATTGAAAACCTTTTCAATGCAATGAAATCTGCTGATTCTCTTGGAGTGAAAAACGCTTTTTCTGGTTCTGCAATTATGCAGACTTTTGGGAAAAATCAAGAAATAAGAACCGATAAAGTAGAAGATTTTGCCAAACAAGTTGGCGCATCTCAAGCTGGCGATTTAGACGAAAGATTCACTATTTCTAAAATTTTGGTTGATGGAAATATGGCTTCGGTTTGGGTTCCGTATCAGTTTTATTATAAAGGTAATTTTTCGCATTGTGGGGTCAATAGTTTTCAACTCGCAAAATTCAATAATGAATGGAAAATTCAATATATCATTGATACACGAAGAAAAAAATGTGATTAGATTTTATCTTCTGTAGCGACTTCCTCTCGGTTGTCGCTTTTTTCTTTTTTGCCTTCTTCAATCAGTTGGTTTACTTCGTGAATCTCGCCATTTTCTAAAGTTTTAATCTCCTTTTTTTGTTCATCATTTTCACGGTCAATAAAAAAACTGAATCCCAATGGAAAATGGTCTGAACCAATGCTAGGATAAGTGAAAATTTCTTTCACAAAAATCTCTTTGCTGTGATATAATAAATCTAACGGAACTCTGAAAAACCAATGTTTTGAGTGAAAAGTAGCAAAAATTCCTCTGCCAATTCTCGCATCTATGAGTTCGCTGGTTTTTCTAAATAATTGCGAAGAATATGCCCAAGCTACATTATTGAAATCTCCCGAAACCAAAACTGGGATTTTATAATTTTTGACTTTTTTGGCAATGCTTAATAAATCGCCATCTCTTTCTTTAGAAGTTTTTTCTTCAGTGGGACTTGGAGGAGGAGGATGAACACCAAAAAATACAAATTCATATCCATCTTTGGTTTTTAATTTTGCTTCTATACTCGGTAAATCATCGGCAACAAAATAATGCGTTTTTACTTCTAGAATTTCCAATTTTGAGTAAAAATGCATTCCGTAAGTGTTTTCTAAAGTCACTTTTTCAGAAAATGGATAATCTTTTTCTACTACTCGCATTGCTTTTTCCCAATCTGAGTTACTCTCCATCGTAATGAAAAAATCGGGTTGTTCTTTGGTAATTAAATCAATTAATTTTTGAAATTGAGTATTGAATTGATAAACATTTACAGCAATTCCTCTCACCAGTTCTGAAGCGTGTTTTGGTCTGCGATGGTCTTTGTTTTTATAAAATTTAGTAAATCGAATAAGAGTAAAAACGTGATAAATGATAAATCCTAATTGAAAAATTTGTAAAACGAAAAGTAAGGTTTCTCCTTTTGCCCAAAGCCAAGAAATCCCAAAAACAATGACTTGTAAAATGGTGATTTGAAGCATCAAAAATTCAGGTACTCTAAAAATCCAATGCTGGTTTTTACTGAACGATAAAACGCTCAATATCAAAAGAAAGATTGAGAGAAAACAGAGAAGTTCTATCATTTGCCTTTAAAGTTTATGCTAAATTATTCATTTTCCGTATTTTTACGCAGTAAATCTGAAAATCTAATAAAATAAAAAGTAAATTATGAAAATTGGAATTCTTGGTGGAGGCCAACTCGGAAGAATGTTCATTCAAAATGCATTAAACTACGACGATGAATTTCACGTTTTAGACCCCAACTCTGATTGTTCTTGCGCTTATATTTCACATTTTTCTCAAGGAAATTTTAATAATTATGAAGATGTTTTGGCTTTCGGTCAAGATAAAGATGTGATTTCCATAGAAATAGAACATGTGAATGTAGATGCACTTTTCGAATTGGAAAAACAAGGGAAAAAAGTGATTCCCAATGCGGAAATCATCAAAACCATCCAACAAAAAATTCTACAAAAAGAGTTTTATAAAAAACACAATATTCCAAGTCCTGATTTCGAAATAGTTGACGGAACTTCAGACGAAATTAAGATTGAATTTCCTTTTGTTCAAAAATTAAATACAGGTGGTTACGATGGAAAAGGTGTGCAAATCATCAAAAATGCCGATGACTTAAAAAATCTTTGGGTTGAAGATTCGGTTTTAGAAAATTTGGTGGATATAGACAAAGAACTTTCCATTATCATTGCCAAAAACGAAAATGGAGAAACCAAAACGTTTCCTGTAACAGAAATGGTGGCCGATGAAAAATTGAACCTTTTGGATTTCAATATTTGTCCTGCCGATATTTCATCAGAAGTTCAATCTCAAATTGATGCCATTGCAGAAAAATTTATCAAAGCGGCAAATTCTGCTGGACTTTTTGCCATCGAATTATTCCTTGATAAAAACGGAAAAGTTTGGGTAAACGAAACAGCGCCAAGATTGCACAATTCTGGTCATCAAACGCAAGAAGGAAACGCTAATTCTCAATTTGAACAATTTTACAGAGTTTTGAAAAATGTACCATTGGCAGATACAGACGCTTTTGGATTTTCAGGAATGCTGAATTTGGTTGGAGAACAAAACTACAGCGGAAAAGTAAAATATGAAGGTTTAGAGGAGGTTTTAAAACTTCCAAAAACTTATGTTCATCTCTACGGAAAAACAGAAACCAAACCGGGTAGAAAAATGGGACACATCAATGTTTTAGCCAATTCCAGAGAAGAATTACTAGAAAAACTGAATTATATTAAAACTTTGGTAAGAGTAATTGCTTAAGTGGAAGAGTTTTAGAATTGTAGAGTGGGAGAGTTTTAAAACTTTCGTCATTAATCTTCGGACTTCAGACTTCTAGCTTCCGACTTTTTAAACATTTCCTTTTTTAGGTTCATAATAAAGACTCCAGAAATAATAAGAATAGCCGCAAAAATAAATTTTGTGGTTATTTTTTCATCTAAAATCAGCCAACCTAAGAAAATGGCGATAATCGTATTCACGTAATTCAGCATTGAAATTTGTGACGGATTTACACGTTTCAGAGCATAAAGAAACGCATAATAAGTAATGACCGAACCAAAAACGCCTAAATAAACCACGTAAGCAAAAGATTCAGCACTCCATTTTTCGAAATCATAATTTTTGGTAAAAGCAAAGGCAAAAATAAGTTGAACAATTCCAGCAAAAGCAAATTGGTAGAATAAATTCAATAAAATATTATCAGAATGAATCGTGATTTTTTTGGTGAAAAGTGTTCCAGAAGCCCAACCTAAAATCCCGATGAATAAAACAATAAGTCCCAATCTGTAATCAGGATTCAGCAACTCTTGTAAACCATCAGAAAAAATGAGCAAAACACCACTAAAACCTAGAATTAATCCTAAAACAGATTTCAGTTTAAATTGTTCTAAACCAATGAGAACACTTCCCAGAAATACAATGATCGGTGAAGTAGCAGTAAGAACCGAAGCGAGGCTACTATTGATGTGTTTCTCGGCAATGGTTGTCATTCCGTTAGCGATGATAATCATGAGCGTAGAAAGAATAATTTGAGTTTTCAGATTTTTCAAACCAATCCATTTCAGTTGTTTTTTATAGACCAAAAAAACCAACAATAAAAGTGCGGCAATGCTTTGTCTGATTCCGGTAACAAACCAAGGTGGTATGGTTTCTACAGCAACTCTAATTCCTAAATATGTAGTTCCCCAAACTATTGCAACCGTGATAATGGCTAAAATAAGTTTGAAATCTTTTTCTGTGTTCATAATGATTTTCGCTGTACGAAGATATTCAATTCTGAACAAAGAGTCTTTCTAAATTTTTAATTTTATGAAAAAAAACTTAATCTTTCACCAAAATTTTTTTCATCGCAATGGCGCAAATCTAAATTTTTAAATCTTTATGCTTTTAAGACGCAACTTTTAACTTCGTTAAAATTGAAAATCTTTGATTTTCTTGCGTCTGAAAAACGTTTTTGCTGGTAAAGTGAATTAGCGTCTTTGCGTTTTATCTTATTCACAATTTCTTTGTATTAAGCATTGATAATTATAGAAGCATTCTCTTCAAAAGGAAACGTATTTTTTTCTATCTTTGAAGGAGTAAAAATGTAAAAATGGTTTCAATTATCATGGGCAGTCAGAGCGATTTGCCAATTATGCAACAAGCTGCTGATTTTTTAAAATCTCTAGAAATTCCTTACGAACTCACTGTAGTTTCTGCACACAGAACGCCAGAACGCATGTTTGATTTTGCAAAATCTGCTAAAAATAGAGGCGTAAAAGTCATCATTGCAGGAGCAGGAGGAGCTGCACATTTACCAGGAATGGTGGCGAGTTGTACTACTTTACCAGTGATTGGCGTGCCTATTTTGTCGTCTAATTCTATTGATGGTTGGGATTCTGTTTTGTCTATTTTGCAGATGCCTTCAGGAATTCCTGTGGCGACTGTTGCTTTGAACGGAGCTACCAATGCAGGTATTTTAGCGGCTAAAATTTTAGGAAGTTCAGATGAAGAAATTTCTACAAAATTAGAAATTTATCAATTGAGCCTGAAAGAAAAAGTGCTTTCTACCATCGAAGAAATCAAAAAAGAACACCCGAATTCATACGATTAGGAGCAATACGTTTTTGATTCTTTTCACGTTCAGACCTGCTTTCGCAACTCGCTTTTTTGTTTTTTCTAAAAAAAAACAAAAAGAGCTCAAACAAATTGCTCAATCAGGGCTATGATTTAACTATTCTTTTTATATTAGAATTTTACCGTAAAGTTTGTCATTCCTGTAGGAATCTAAATTTCGAATTTGTAAAAGAAATGTTTAGATTCCTACAGAAATCAAAGATTCGACGAAGTCAATGACAAAGAAACTGCTAAAAAATCTGTGTAAATCTGCGAAATCAGCGAGCAATAAATTAGAATTGCACTTTTAGATATTCTTCACAAGACTTTTAGTGTTTTTTAAATAATGACAAAGATGCTGTTAAAAAAACTTTGTAAGACTGCGTAATCTGCGGAAAATAAATCAGAATTACACTTTTAGATATTCTCCACAAGAGTTTTAGTATTTTTTAAATAATGACAAAGAAGCTGCTAAAAAAAATCTGTGTAAATCTGCGTAATCTGTGGGAAATAAATCTAATCTAACCACAAAACTGCCCCTTCAAATTCTCTACGCCAATACATTTCATTGTGTTTTCCGTCTTCGTCTATTTTTAAAAAAATATTTTTGGGTTTTACGTTTTTAGACTTTAGATTTTCAATGACACGTTGGGTTTGTTCTTCCATGTCTTCATCTTCGTGTTTTCCTTGGACAAAGTAATATTTCTGATGCTTTAAATTGACTTTAGAATGGGTAATAAATACATTTAAATCTTCAGCATTAAACCAAAAAGCAGAAGAAAAGGCCAAAACTTTCCCGAAAGTTTCAGGATATTTCACCGCGGCATAAACAGAGATTAGTGCTCCGAGTGAACTTCCACCAATCGTGGTGTATTTTTTACAAGATTTTGTTCTGTAATTTTTATCGATGTAAGGTTTCAGTGTTTCCACGATAAATTTCACGTAGTTTTCGCCATTTCCGCCGCCGTATTTTGCATTTTTGAAAGGAGAGAGTTCTTCAATTCGTTTTTCGCCACCGTTATCTATTCCTACAATAATTACAGATTTTCCAGTTTTTTCGAAAATTTTGTTCAGTGTTTCATCTGCTTGCCATTCACCAGCGTATGAAGTAGCATCGTCAAAAAGATTTTGGGCATCTTGAAGATACATGACGCTATATTTTTTGCAAGAAGTTTCGTAATCTTTAGGCAAATAAATCCAAATTCTTCGTGTGGTTTTAAGTTGAGGAACGTCAAAATTTTTAGAAATAATCTTCACATTTTCTGTCGCCGTACTTTTCTTTTCTTGACTCCATAAAAAAGTACAACTGATGATAAACAGAAAGCGAAAGAGATTTTTCATGACGAATTATTTTAAGATGCCTCGGATTTTATTGGCGTTTTTGATGAGTTCTTCCAGAAGTTCAAAATTCTCTTTTTCTAGAGCAGATTTGAATTTCCTGAGCTGTGTAATGTGTTCATTCAGAACGTCTAACACATTTTCTTTGTTTTGTTTAAAGATAGGAACCCACATTTCTGGATGCGATTTTGCCAAACGAACCGTACTCGAAAAACCAGAACTCGCCAGTTGGAAAATGGTATCTTCTTCGCGTTCTTTTTCTAAAACCGTGTTTGCCAAAGCGTAAGAAGTGATGTGTGAAATGTGAGAAATGTACGCAGTGTGAACGTCATGAGCGTCTGCATTCATGTAAATCAGGTGCATTTCTAGATTTTTGGCAATATTTTCTACCAATGCTAATGCATCTTGCTCAGAATCTTCACGGTCGCAAATTACGGCTGCTCTTCCTGCGAAACTTTCTTTCTGAGCAGCTTTTGGTCCAGAATTTTCGGTTCCCCACATTGGGTGAAATGCTACAAATCTTTTTCGGTTCGGGTGATTTTTAATGGCCTCTACAATTCCAGATTTGGTAGAACCAGTATCCATTACCGTTTGTTTATCGGTAATTAAATCTAGAACTTGTGGTAAAATTTTAACCGTAGCATCTACTGGAATAGCGGTAATGATAAGGTCTGCGTTTTTTATACCGTTTTCAAAATTTTCGAAACGGTCTATAATTCCTAATTCTTGGGCTTCTTGAAGGTGAATTTCTGATTTGTCAATTCCTATAAATTCTGCTCCGAAATTTTTTTCGCGGAGCTTTAGGGCGATAGAACCACCAATTAAACCTACACCAATAATAGCAATCTTCATTTTGAAATTAAATTTTAGAGTTCTTTTTCCTTTTGTTTGATTTGATTAGAAATATTCAGAATATTAATAAAATTGGGAATCAACGTAGCCGCTGCTACTGCAATAAACGTTGCAAAAGATTTTCCGTTGTAATACATCATGCTGAGTACAATAATCCAAAGAATAACTAATCCTAAAAAGATTCCTAAGAAAACTTTTTGTAATTTTTTTAATTGGGGAACACTCAGATCTGTGTATTTTTTCTTTTGCATATTTTGTTATTTTAGCTTTTTAAGACTGATGAAATGTGCATTTTCTTTACATTTTTCAAAAGTAATTTCATAGGTAGGATTTCCTTCTGGAGCGGTAAGTAAATAACTTGGACAAGGTTTTTTCTGTGCATCACTTTTATCAAAGTTAATTTCTCCTTTGGTAATAATGCTGTCTTTCAGAAATTTTTCGTCGATTTTCAAGGCATTCATTTCTGCTTGAAATGCTTCAGAATAGGTGAAATCTTTCGATAAAGTTTCGGCAATTACTCTAGAATTGGGAAGATAACCGCTACAACTTACCCCTTTTTTGTTCAAAATAAAGAATACAATTAGTAATCCTGGAATTAACCCGATGAAAAAGAATTTCAGTTTTCTCATTTAATATGATGTAAAAAGTAAGTTGAAAATTTAAAAAATTAAAAGGTTGATGTCGTGATAAGTAAGGTCGAATTTGTCGCAAATCACTTTTTTGGTATGTCTGCCTTTGTACATGTAAAGCGATTGTTTCATTTCGTTTCTTTTCAAAAGCATATTTTCGAAACCACCTTCTTCGTCATAATTTAGGAGATAACTTAGGAAGAAATTAGAAATAGCTTTCGTAGTGGTTCTCGGCATTCTAGAAGATAAATTCGGTAATCCACAGTGAAGAATTTCGTGTTTGATGATGACAGGATTTTCGTGAGTGGTTACTTCTGTAGTTTCTATACAACCGCCATAATCTATGGTCAAATCTATAATTACAGAGCCTTTTTTCATGGCTTTTACCATGTCTTC
>DITA01000109.1:0-2714 GCA_002422665.1 Flavobacteriales bacterium UBA6196 | reverse complement strand
TAAAAGCAGGAGAAGCCAAAACGGTTACCTTTAATGTAACTCCAGAAGATTTAATGTTCTATGATAATATCCTAAAATACGATTGGGAATCTGGTGAATTTGAAATTTTTGTAGGAGGTGATTCTCAAAAGACCGTTTCTCAAAAAATCACTTGGAATAAATAAATCTCAAAATATGAGAGCTTTTATCATCGCATTGTTTTCTGTTGTGTTCTTTTCGGCACAGCAGAAAACTTATTGTAATCCTATTAATATAGATTACGGATATACTCCCATTCCTAATTTTGCAACTCAAGGAAAACATAGAGCAACTGCAGATCCAGTAATTGTTAATTTCAAAGGAAAATACTTCCTTTTTAGTACCAATCAATGGGGATATTGGTGGAGTGAAGACATGTTAAATTGGAATTTTATTTCTAGAAAATTCTTAAAACCCGAAAACGAATTTCCAAACAGAGAAGCTGGTAAAGTAGACCATAAATTAGATGTTAATCATCAAGTTTATGATGAATTATGTGCGCCTGCAGTTTTCGAAATGAATGATGAATTGTACGTAATAGGTTCTACACACGGACCGAATTTTGCCATTTGGAAATCTAAAAATCCTACAAAAGATGAATGGGAAATTGCGGTAGACAATTTTAAAGTAGGAGCTTGGGATCCCGCCTTTTTGTATGATAAAGATTTGAAAAAACTGTTCTTGTATTGGGGTTCAAGCAATGAATTTCCACTTCTAGGAACTGAGATTAATACGCAAACATTGCAATCTGAAGGTTACGTAAAACCATTGATGTCTTTGCATCCAGATGATCACGGTTGGGAAAGATTTGGAGAATATAATGACAATACTTTCCTCAAACCGTTTATGGAAGGAGCTTGGGTAACTAAGCATAATAATAAGTATTATCTGCAATATGGCGCTCCTGGAACTGAGTTTAGCGGTTACGGAGATGGAGTTTATGTGAGCAATAATCCGCTGGAAGGATTTTCTTACCAAAAACACAATCCTTTCTCATATAAACCAGGTGGTTTTGCAAGAGGAGCAGGACATGGTGCTACTTATCAAGATAATTTCGGACAATATTGGCATGTTTCTACCATGGTCATTAGCCAAAAAAATAATTTTGAAAGAAGGATTGGAATTTGGCCAGCTGGTTTTGATCAAGATGATGTGATGTACAGTAATACAGCTTACGGAGATTATCCTACTTATCTTCCATATAAAAATGCAGATCACACGAAAGGTTTATTTACAGGTTGGATGTTGTTAAATTACAATAAACCTGTTAAAGTTTCTTCTACTTTAGGAAGTTTCCAAACCAATTTTGCTGTAGATGAAGATATTAAAACGTATTGGAGTGCTAAAACTGGTGGCGCTAATGAATATATACAAACAGATTTAGGAGAAAAATCCTTAGTGAAGGCTATTCAAATCAATTTTGCTGACCAAGATGCTGAATTTTTAGGTAAAACTTTAGGTAAATCTCATCAATATAAAATATATGCTTCGGATGACGAAAAAAACTGGAAATTAGTGGTAGACAAGTCAAATAACACCAAAGATGTACCTCACGATTATATAGAAATAGAAAAACCATTTACCGCAAGATATCTTAAAATTCAAAACATTAAAATGCCAACTGGCAAATTTGCCATCAGTGGATTGAGAGTTTTCGGAAATGGAAGTGGAGAAAAGCCTCAAAAAGTAGAAAATTTTGTGGTTCTGAGAAATCCAAAAGAAAAAGCAGGGGAGAGAAGAAGTTCATGGCTAAAATGGAAGCAAAATAACTTAGCAGATGGCTATGTAATTTACTTTGGAAAGTCTCCAGACAAGATGTACGGAAGTATTATGGTTTATGGTAAGAATGACTACTATTTTACAGGGATGGATGCTGCAGATACCTATTATTTTCAGATAGAGGCCTTCAATAATAATGGTATTTCAGAAAAAACAGAAATTGCAAAAGTTGAGTAATTCATAAAAAAGAGCCTGTGCAAAGGCTTTAGATTTACTTTTTTAATGATTTTTAACATTTTTTTTAAAAAAATAACAAAATAAATGATATGGATTAAATAAAATTGTACATTTGATTTTATATTTTGTCTCAAAATAAGATAATAAAAAAATAATTTTTAATTCATTATTGTTATGGTGAAAAACACTGTGAAATTAACTAGTATGATAGCTGCAATTTACTTATTTGCAGGATATCAAGAATTAAGCGCTCAAACAAAAGATTCGCTTAAAGAAAAACAAATAGAAGAGGTAGTGATGATTGGGTATGGTAGTAGGAAAAAAGTAGATAATACTACTTCCATAAGCTCACTTAGCACTGAAGATGTAACCAAGGTAAAGGTTCTTAATGCTACTCAAGCTATTTAAGGTAAAGCCTCTGGAGTTACAGTTGTTGCTTCAGATTTACCAGGGTCTACACCTACGGTAATTATTAGAGGTTTAGGAACAGCATTAAGTGGTAGAAATCCTCTATATGTAGTAGATGGAATGTTTGTAGATAATATTAACAATATCAATTCAAATGATATTTTATCTTATGATATTCTAAAAGATGCATCAGCATTGGCTATTTATGGGAACAGAGCTGCTAATGGTGTAATCATTGTAACAACTAAAAGCGGAAAAGGGAAAAAAATTACTGTAGAGTATGACGGATTTACAGGAGCTAGAATGACTTTGAAAAAAGTTAAAATGGCAGG
>DITA01000052.1:0-19388 GCA_002422665.1 Flavobacteriales bacterium UBA6196 | reverse complement strand
GAAAAATCTTCCGACCATGACTACCCCTTTAACTGGTTTTGATTTTATGAAAACCAAAGATCATCTTGTTTTCGTGAGTAGTGGAGTTACATCAGAAGTTATATTAACAAACGGAATTCCCGGAAACTCAAATAGAATATTTTATCAACCCACTACAACAACCATCATTAAACAAATATTTACCGATAATGATAATATATTTTTCATCACAAGACCTTATGATACAAATCAAATGATGAATGGTAAAATCTATAGAGCAAATTCTGATGGTTCAAACCTAACTTCAGTAAACTGTAATTTAGAGTATGCATTAGATAGGTATGAAAATTATAAAATTTATAAAAATACATTATGGTTTGATTATAATTTACCAACAGCTCCTATTACAGAAGGAAAAGAGCTTTGGAGAACAGATGGCGTTACCTTATCACAGGCTTTTGATCAAATTAAAACGATTAACTTTGGATACAATGGAAGTTTAGATGCAAAATATTTTTTCAGATTAAATGATGATTTATTTTTCTTTGGTTATAAGGACAATTTTTCTACAGCCCTTTATAAATTCAAAGGTGATTTTACATTTAACAATAGTGTGGACAATTCTTGGAACAATCCTAATAACTGGAACTCTACACTAACACCTTTAACACAGAATGACGCAATAATTCCAGTAAATGTTACACCTCAGATTAATTCGGATGTGTTTGCTAAAAACTTATTCGTTTCTTCACCACTCAATATTTCCGCAGGAAACCTCAATGTTTCAGGAAATTTAAACCTCGGAGCAAAAATCACTTTAAACGGGAATAATTTAAACCTAAAAGGCAATTCCTCCCAAATCACCAACGCAAACGCATCCAACTACATCGTCACCAACGGAACCGGCACCGTAAATGTTGAAAATCTAAATTCCGCAAGAGGAACTGTAAACTTACCAATCGGAACGGCCACGAATTACAATCCTGTTTCCATCGCAAACACCGGAACTTCCGACACGTTTTCAGCAAGAGTTTACGAGGGAATTGCAAACATTATGAATGGCGCAGTAAACGCCACCTGGGAAATCTCCGAAGGAAATGCAGGTGGAAGCAATGTGAGTTTAACCTTAGGATGGAATACTTCCCAACAGAATGCAGCATTTGATTCCGGAACTGCAAAAGTCGGGCATTATCTAAACGGTAACTGGACTGAGGAAAACTCTGGAAGCGTTTTAAATAACAACATTACTGCAACAGGAATCAGCACTTTCTCGCCATTTGCCGTGATGAACTTCGGAGCTTTAGCTGCTACAGATTTTTCAAAATCAAAAGTTTCAGTTTATCCAAATCCTTTTAATGAAAACCTAAATATTTCAACAGAAAATGCTGGAGTAGTGCACTTCTACAATTTGAGCGGAAAACTCGTTTCAACATCAGTTTTGATGAAAGGAACGAATTCTTTGAACAAATCTTCGCTTGCTAAAGGCGTTTACATTTATCAGATAAAAAACACAAATGGTGAAATTCTTTCTTCAGGAAAAGTGATTAAAAAATAGATGCCATTTCGATGGATTCAAACAAAAAAATCCAGTTGAGCAGATCAACTGGATTTTTGTTTATCAATATTTGTAGTAAATAATTTTACGAAGAATGGGTAATGATTAATAAGCTTTCGAAGTTTCCGTTCAACAACACTTGCATTATTGAACTTCTAGTGATCAACAGAAGTTTTTTATCGATCAGCTATTTTTACAAACCTTAAGTTACTCTTTTTTATGATAATCTCCGGCTAAACTTGCACCGCCTCCACAAAAGTAATTTAATGCGAATCTATCATCAAATTTCGAAGTAAAGACTTCGGCAGTTTTATCCTTAAATAAAATAGTCATCGTACCTTTTAAATCTTTATTGATGGTTTTTAAATCAACATCAATCTGATTATTCACTAACTTTCCTTTGCCCTCAAACGTACACCCTTTTACAGCACCGGTAAATGAAATTTTCACTGAATAAATACTGTCATTTTCAGATTTCAATTCCAGAATTTGGTTGTAACCTTTTCCGTTCACATTGCTATGATACGTACCGTTCAACTGAGCGGGCGTGAATACTTTTATTTCTTTAAAAATGTAATTTTTGGCTAATTCTCCACTTACTTCTTTCTTATCAGCATCCAATCTTATCAAGGTTTTATTTGGTTTTACAAGATAATATTCTGTTGGCGAATTTGGGATGGATACTTCAATAATATCATCATTCATTGTCCAGGTTCCATACTCGTTTTCAGAAGTACCATCGCTCTGTCTAAATATGATGTACTTTTAACCGCCTTGTTGTCTTTTTGAAATGTAATATAGGTTTCGATTCCCATGCAATCTGCACAAGGCAATGTTGCAGTGTACATTCCTAGAGAAAAATCATTATTTTGCTGTACCTCTGTTTTTGTCTGCTCTTTATTGCCAGTGTCAACGGTTGATTTACTGTCGCTGCAAGAAACAAAAATGGTGGTTAGTGCTGCTACGGATAAAAATTTAAATCTGTTCATTATTTTTTTTATTGATTAATTTAAAATGTTTGATTACTTAATTATTGATCTAAAAATACCGATTAAAGCCTTGATAAGTACTGAAATAGAAGAATTTAATGTAATTATTTTTTAGATAAGATTAAAATTTTCATCGAAAAACTGCTATTATCGTTACAGTTGATTTCCCATATTGCAAAAAATAAAAAACTAAACTTTTGGTCGCTTCACTTCTCGCACAACTTCGTAAAGATCAATTAAAGAAGGCTACAATTTACTTACAAAAAAGAGGCCATTCTAGAAGCCTCTTCAGTATTTTTTTAATTTTTTTTTATGATAAATTCATAATGCTCAGAAAAGCTCCCGAAGCTTCCTTTTAATAGGAGGCTATCTCAGCGTTTTTATTCGAAGAGAATACCTCGAGGCTTGCCTCGGGGTGAAAGCTGAAAAGCTTGAAAAACGGAGGGTTTTTCAAAACACTATGAAAAATTGTAGATTTGCTCTGTGGATGAACATATATACAAAAGACATAATAAAAGTTTGCTTATATATCATTTGGTTTTTTCAATGAAATATAGGAGGGAAGTTTTAACGAAAGAAATAGGAGAGAGTCTCAAACTAATTTGTGTTGGCATTTCAGAGAGATATGAGGTTCAATTTGTAGAAATTGGTTATGAATCTGACCACATTCATTTTTTGGTTCAAAGTGTTCCAAGTATTTCAGTTTCAAAATTAGTAACCATGATAAAAAGTTTGAGTTCACGAGAATTGTTTAAGGCTCATCCAGAGATAAAAAGGATTTTATGGAGAGGT
Organism: Flavobacteriales bacterium UBA6196; assembly: GCA_002422665.1. GTDB lineage: Bacteria > Bacteroidota > Bacteroidia > Flavobacteriales > Weeksellaceae > Cloacibacterium > Cloacibacterium caeni_C. The sequence continues at coordinate 16,073 of DITA01000052.1, read as the reverse complement.
AATTTATGGACAAGCGGTTACTATGCTAATACAGTTGGACAATATGGAAATAAAGATGTTATTCGAAAATATATTGAAAACCAAGGAAAAGAAGTGGAATATAAAAAAAATCATGGCGAACAACTCAAGTTATGGGATTTACCAATACCTCGGGGTAGTTTATTGCTTATGTGATAAAGGGTTTACTTTTATTTTAGTTATGCTTGGCTACCTGTTTTTTGTTTGAATTAATAGGATGGTTATGCGGCATTGAATAATAAACATACTAGAATTATTAAATTTTTTAGGACAAAAATAGATTCTATTTTTTAACGCTTATCGTTTTGTTATACAAATAACGTTACGTATATTTGTTTTTTTTGATTCGCTAACATTTTTATTTTATTCTTAATTTCTTGTTTAAGACAGGAATCTTAAATTGCTAATTTATTAGCAATGTGTTTTTTTGCTATACATGCTTTACGGAGCTATACTATGAAAGGATGATTTTTTATAAATATGTTTTTTTAATCTTCAAACATATTAAAATATTTTTGTTCAAATAATAATTATTAGTTTATGAATAATTTTCCGGTTCCTGATAATGAAATGGATAGGCTAGAAAGGCTGAGGATTTATGATTTATTGAACCTTGGTAAAGACCCAGATTTAGATGTTTTTTCGCAAGCGGCTTGTCTTATTGCAGACTGCCCAGTATCTTTTATTTCAATAATGGAGCTAGAAACGCAAACCATACAAAGTTGTATTGGCTTGTCTTTGGATTTTGTTGCCCGTAGAGATACCATTTGTCAATATACCATTATGAGTGATGATATTCTCGTAATTAATGATACACATTTGGATGAAAGGTCTTCGGGAAATGAATTAATTAAAGCTGCCGGAGTGCGCTTTTATGCTGGGATTCCATTAATGGATGAAGAAGGTTTTGTCTTGGGAACAATTTGTGTGTTAGATTATGAGCCTAAAATATTGTCTGATAAACAGATAAATTCTCTTCAGAAATTAGGTAAAGCGATAAGTAAAATTATCATTTCTAAAAAGAAAAATATTCAAGCGGAGTATTTCTCTGAAACATTTTCAATTTCTAATAATATTATTTGTGTTTTAGATAATCAATTAAGATTTAAAGAAGTAAATCCTGAGTTTCAAAGGGTGTTTCATACCACCAGAGAAATGGCTATTGGCAAAAAAGCAATAGATTTTTTAGGAGCTAACAATACTTGTTTGAAAAAAAGTCTAGAACAAACAAAAACTTTGCAAGAGGGTATAGATTTTTCCACCATTACTCAAACTTCTGATAAAGAAAATATCTTAATAGATTGGTATTTTAAACAAAATGCTCATCAAACAGAGATTTTCTGTTTTGGAAGAAATATTACCAAAGAAAGAGAAAGGCAATTAAAGTTAGAAACCTCCGAAAGACGTTTCAGAAATTTCTTTGAAAACGCAATCGGGCTAATGACTATGCACGATATGGATGGTAATATCTTGGCAGTAAACGAAAAAGGAAGAGAAGCTTTAAAATACTCGAAGGACGAAGTGAAATCTCTCAATTTGAAAGATTTAATTGCACAAGATTCTTTGGCAAACCTAAAAGGATACATGGAAAAGGTGCAAATGGGCCAAGAAACGTCTGGCATGATGGTATTGCAAGCTAAAGATGGCGAACAAATCTATTGGATGTATCACAATAATGTAGAAACAGACGAGAATGGCAAACCATATGTAATGAGTACGGCTCTCAATATGTCAGAAAGGATAAAGCTAGAGAGAGACCTTATTAGTACCAAACAAATGCTAGAGCAAACTAATGAAGTAGCGAGAGTAGGAGGATGGGAAGTTAATCTTAAGGATATGACCATGTTTTGGTCAGATTCTACAAAAAAAATACATGGCGTAGCGCAAGATTTTGTACCTACATTCGAGACGGCAGTTGGCTTTTATGAAGAAAGATTCGAAAACAGAATAAGGGTATTATTTGCAAGAGCTATAGAGAAAGGATTATCTTATGATGAAGAATTTCAATTGAAAAGAAGAGACGGTTCTGTTATTTGGGTAAGAGTAAAAGGAATTCCAGAGTTTGAAGGCGATACCTGTGTAAGAATGTTCGGGATTATTCAAGATATTGATGAAGTAAAGAAAAACTTTATAGAATTAGATAGCAAAAAGGCAATGCTAAAATCGTTTGTAGACAATGTGCCAGCAGCTGTTGCAATGTTTGATAACGACCTTAATCACGCTTATGTAAGCAATAGATGGAAAGAAGAATTTAATATTCTCGAAAAAGATTTAATAGGGAAAAATCTTTATTCCATTTTTCCGGAAATACCAGAAGAAAGAAGAAAAATTTATAGAGATGCGTTAAAAGGAATACCATATAAAAACGAAGACCAAGAGTTTTTAGTAAATGGTTTTGATGAGCCTCAGCATTACAATTGGGAAGTAATCCCTTGGAATATTTCTAAAGAAAAAAGAGGTGGTATTATTATTTTTGCTCAAAATATCACACAATCTGTAAAAGTAAACGAAGAGCTTAAAAAATCCAAAAAAATGGCAGATTTGGCAAGCAAAGCTAAATCTGAATTCTTGGCAAATATGAGCCACGAGATTCGTACACCACTTAATGGAGTAATTGGTTTTTCAGACCTTTTACTGAAAAGTCCTTTAAATGATGTGCAAACTCAGTACCTCAATTATATTAACGAATCTGGCAACAGTCTTCTGAATATTATTAATGATATTTTAGATTTTTCTAAAATAGAATCTGGTAAATTAGAATTGTATGTAGATAAGTACAATATTTATGATTTAGCAAGCCAAGTGGTAAATGTGGTACTCTATCAGGCACAAAGAAAAAATATAGAACTTCTTCTGAATATAGAACAAGGTCTGCCGAGAACAATTTGGATAGACGAATCTAGAATAAAACAAGTTTTAATAAATCTTCTCGGAAATGCCGTAAAATTTACCGAACAAGGTGAAATAGAACTTAAAATTCAAAAACTACAAAGCAAAGACCATAAGATAAAATTACGCTTTTCCGTAAGAGACACCGGTATAGGAATTCCGGAGGATAAACAACAGAGAATCTTTGATGCATTCACGCAAGAAGATAGTTCTGTAAGTAAAAAATATGGAGGAACAGGTCTAGGACTTACTATTTCTAATAATATTTTAAAATACATGGGCAGTCAATTATCTTTAACTAGCGAAATAGGAACTGGCTCTGTATTTTATTTTGATTTAGAAATCCCTTATGAATTTGATAATTTAGATGGATTAGAAGATTTAGACGTTGGCAGAGTTCTAATTGTGGACGATAACGAAAACAGCCGGATGATTCTTAATCATATGCTTTCATATAAAAACATCGAATCTGAAATGGCAGCCAATGGTTTAGAAGCTATCCAGCTACTAATGAAAGGCGAAAAATTTGATGTTATTTTGATGGATTATCACATGCCAGTATTATCAGGACTAGAAACTATTGAAAAAATTAAAGAACTCTTTAATAAACAAGGCGAAATGACGCCACTCATCGTTTTGCATACTTCTTCGGAAGAGCACGAAGTAATTTCTTCTTTCCGACAAAACGAAAGGTCTTATTGTCTATTAAAACCAATAAAATCACACGAATTGTACAATACCTTGCAACGAGCGGTACAGTATACCAAAAAGGGAGAGCAGCTTGTAGAACGAAAAGAAGAAATGATAATTTTTACTCAGCCCCTAAAGGTTTTATTAGTAGACGATAATCCTGTAAATATGGCACTTAATGAGAGAATGATGAGTTTGCTTACGCCAAATGCGGAGTTGGTAGAAGCTGTAGATGGTAAATTGGCACTGGATGCCTGTAAAGAAAAACAGTTCGACCTTATTTTGATGGATGTACAAATGCCAATAATGGATGGTATAGAAGCTACTAAAAACATTCGTTTGTTGCCTAATTATGCTCAAGTTCCTATTATTGGTGTAACAGCAGGAAATATTTTGGGCGAAAAAGAGAAGTGTCTAAATGCAGGAATGTCAGATTTTTTAACAAAACCTCTTAGACAAGACGAGCTCTTCGAAATGTTGAAAAAATATATTGAAGTTTCTTCTGAAGAAAAAAACGAAGAAAATTTAATTACAGAAGACTATCTTAATATGGATATGCTGAAATCTCAGATTGGGGAAGATGAAGATTTCAAAACATTCTTTTTGAATTTGGTTCTTCAAGAATTAAAACAATCTGAAGAAAAATGCAAAAAATTATTAGAGTCTAGAGATTTGGAAATGGCAAAAGCTTTTTTACATAAATTAAGAGGTACTTCTGCTACATCTGGGCTTTATAAATTATCAGAATTGAGTTTGAAATGGGAAAAATCTGTTGATAAAAATACAGATTACCAAAAGATGATACCAGAATTGCTAAACGAAATAGGAATTGGCGAAAAAATAATCAGTCAATTTTTAAAAAAATAAAATTATGCGGATTTTGATTGCAGAAGATGATGAACTTATCTTAAAAACCATCGAGTATAAATTACAGAAGGAAGGATATGAGGTAATAATTACTCGAAATGGGAAAGATGCTATAGATACTATTAATAATACAGAAGTAGATCTTATAATTACAGATATTATGATGCCTTTTGCTTCTGGTACAGAAATTTTGACAGCTGTAACAGCACTAGGGAAAAAAATTCCTATAATTATGCTCTCTAGTTTGGGGCAAGAAGAAGTGGTATTAGATGCTTTTGCATTGGGAGCTTCAGATTTTATGGTAAAACCTTTTAGTCCTAATGAATTGATACTTCGTATAAAAAGACTTGCTCATTAAAAAGTAAGAAATGGATTTTTCGTACGTCTCCATTCACGAATTGTTTCTAATACTATTAGCGGTTTTGCTAATGGTAATATTGATGATTTTTTCTGTATTGCTTTATGGCTTTTATCGGTACAAATCTCTTTCTATGGAAGAAATTTGGTCTGAAGTGATAGATAAAAAAATCTCTGAAACAATTGTAAACGGACGAAATAATAAAATTACAAATCCTAACTTCAAAAAATGGCTAAAAAACTCAAATTTTAGAAATCTTTTTTTAGAAAAATTGGTCTCTACCGAAAAGAAATTTTCGGGAGGTGCTCACCAAGAAATAAAACAACTTTTTGCAGATTACAATCTGAAACAAGACGCTTTAAAAAAACTAAAAAAGAAAAAATCTCACCTCATCGCAGGCGGAATTCAAGAACTTACTTCTATGGATTATTCTGCTGCGCTTGCTCAGATTAGTAAATTTTTGCATCATCCATCGCCTCAGGTTTACCACGAAGCACAATATGCAATGGTGGTTTTTAAAGGCTTTGAAGGTTTAAATTTTCTAAATGATTTTCCTTATATTATTTCAGATTGGCAAAAATTGCGATTGTTGCGATCTATCAATCAAATGCCAGAAGATTGTACAGAAATAGTGAATAATTGGTTGCACAGTAGCAATTCTTCGGTGATAATTTTTACATTAAAACTTGTAAGGAAATTTCAAATGTTATCTTCTTATCAAGAAGTGAAGAAACTTTTATTGCACAATTCTATAGAAATAAGAATTCAGACAGTTCGAAGTATGCAAGCGTTAGAAAATGCCTCTACAATTGCTGACCTTACCGAAAATTATGAAGAACAATTGCCAGAAGTGCAATTAGAGATTTTAAAAGTAATGAAATTCTCTAATGACCTGCATTGTCTTGATTTTTTTAAAGAACAATTGCTTCATCATACTTCTTCTGCAATTAGAATTACAGCGGCAAAAGCATTAATTAATTTAGGATTTCAAGAATATTTATTAGAAATTATTGAAGACGAATCTTCACCAGAGCAATTAAAGAAAATTATTAAACACGCCATACAAGAAATACGATGACAGAATTCTCTCTTTTGATATACGAAATTATTATCTGGTTTTTTTTGCTGTATTCTGCGGCGGTATTTTTGATATATACTTGGATAGGTTTGTATGCAATGGGAGCTGTTTTTCGCTATAAATATTATAATACTTTTACAGATTACAGCATTATTGCAGCCAATCCTAATGCGCCTACGTTTAGCCTTATTGCACCTGCTTATAACGAAGGAATGACGATTGTAGATAACGTAAGATCTCTGCTTTCTCTTTATTATTACAATTTGGAAATTATTATCGTAAACGATGGTAGCAAAGACGATTCTATGCAAAAACTTATTGCAGCTTATGAGTTAGAAGCTATTTCGTATTATGTAGAACCTACCATTGAAACCAAAGAAATACGTGGCATTTATAAAAGTAAAAATCCGGCTTTTAAGAAATTAATAGTTGTAGATAAAGAAAATGGAGGCAAAGCAGATGCTTTAAATGTGGGAGTTAATATTTCTTCTGGAGATTATATTGTTTGTATTGATGTAGATTGTATTCTAGAGCAGGATGCTATTTTGAGATTGGCAAAACCGTTTTTAGAACAAACCAACAAAAAAGTGATTGCTTGTGGAGGTGTAATACGATTGGCAAATAATTGCAAAATTGAAAACGGAAAGGTTTTAGATGTAAATATTCCTAAAACTTGGCTTGGCAGAAGTCAGGCTTTAGAATATATCAGAGCATTTGTATTAGGAAGAATGGCTTGGTCTAGAGCTTCCGGACTTATTTTAATTTCTGGTGCTTTTGGTGCTTTTGATAGGAAAATAGTTTTAGAATGTGGCGGTTATGATAGAAATACAGTAGGCGAAGATATGGAGCTGGTAGTTCGTATGCGAAAGTATATGGAAGACAAAAAAATTCCTTACGAAGTTCAGAATATTCCAGACCCTTTATGCTGGACAGAAGTGCCAGAAACAAAAGATATTCTAAGAAAACAGCGCAATAGATGGATGCGCGGAACTATGGAAACACTACGGAAACATAGAAATATGATTTTTAATCCAAAGTATGGTAAATTAGGAATGGTAAGCCTTCCTTATTGGTTTTTCTTCGAATTTTTGGGGCCGCTTATAGAGTTTTCGGGGGTTGCTATTTTTATAATATTTTTATTGTTAGGAATCATCAATTGGCCTTTCTTTTTGCTTCTTTTTGCCTTGGTAATTTCCTCAGGAATTCTTTATTCTATTTATGCAATTTTGGTAGATTTGGTTAGTAAACAAGTGTATTCTAAACCTAAAGACTTTTTAACACTTATTTTAACAGCTGTTCTAGAGCCTCTCTTTTTTCATCCTATTGTAGTGAAAGCAGGAGTGAAAGGATTTGTAGATTATTTTAAAAAATCTCATTCCTGGGGAGAGATGACAAGGCAAGGTTTTAATCAAACAGTAGAAAATCTCCCATGGAAACAAAGAATTTTAGAAATTTTAAAATCTGGTTTAAAGCAGTTTGGCGTTTTTTCTAATGTGTTTTTGGTTCTTTTTTCGTTTGGTGTTTTATCAGAATGGGCTTGGTATCAATACAGTTTTGAGAATATAGATAAAGGTTTGTTGGCGCTAGATTTGGCGGTAAATAATCTAAAATTTGCACTACAATTTATTTTTGTTTTTGGTGTTATTTATTTAATTATTAATTCTGTAAAAGAAAGTTGGGCTAAGATTTTAACGGTTGTTTTAGGAACGCTAATCATAATATTACAATGTATTTTGTTCATTTATTTCTCCGAATCTCATAATCTTTTGGGTGCAGATATTCTTTATTATAAACCTGAAGAAATAAAAAGAATTTTATTGATGAGTGGTATTTTGAGCATAAAAAACATTGCGTTAATGTTCATTTTATTGGCTGTTTCTTTTATTCCATTTTGGATGGCTTCAAAATCTAGGTTCAAAAAAATTTATTATGGTTTAGTTCCTATGATTTTAGGCATTTTTACATTTTTTATTCCAAATAATTTGTTTTCGGGAGATAAAAATGCTACTGAATTTCAACAAAATGCAGGCAATAGCAAATGGTCTTATTTTTTTAATTCTAATACAGACAATCTCATTGAAGAACATCCTGATATTTTTGACTTTTTAAATGATTCTGAGACTACAAATTTAAAAAAAGGCTACTTAAGCAAAAATTATCCGTTTTGGAAGAAAGAAAATACTCCAGATTTTTTGGGTAAATATTTCAATAAGTCTAGTGCTACGCCAAATTTAGTTTTAATAGCTGTTGAAGGTTTAGGTGCTGCATTTAGCTCGCCAAAAGGTTATATTGGTAATTACACGCCGTTTATAGATTCTTTGGCAAATAAAAGTTTGTATTGGGAATTCAACCTTAGTTCATCGGGAAGAACATTTGCAGCCATTCCTACGCTTACAGGTTCTTTGCCTTTTGGTAAAAATGGTTTCTTAGAAATAAATGAAACGCCACATCATTTTAATCTTTTCAATATTTTAAAGAAAAATGGATTTGAAACGGGATTTTTCCACGGTGGCAACTCGTCGTTTGATAGAATGAAAGAATATTTGCAATATAGTGAAGTGAACAATATTATAGACCAATATTCTTTCTCAAAACCATATAAAAAACTCCCTTCTAATGATGGCGAAAGTTGGGGCTACGAAGATCAAGCGGTTTTTAATAAAATGTTGGAAGTTCAAAAACCTAAAAAGCAGCCTTACTTTGATATGATTCTTACATTATCTACACATCAACCGTTTTTAATTAATAATGAAGCGTATTACGAAAAAGTTTTTGAGAAAAGATTGATGTCTGCTGGTTTTTCTTCATCTCAAAAGAAAATGGCGTTAGAAAACAAAAAACAACTCGTCTCTATTTTGAATTTGGACGATGCCATGAAAAAGTTTTTCGAGAAGTATAGCAAACGTCCAGATTTTGAAAATACTATTTTTATTATTACTGGAGACCACAGTATGCCCGAAATTACTTTGCAACAAAAAATAGACCGATATCACGTTCCTTTGATGATTTATTCACCATTATTAAAAGAGTCTAAACGTTTTAGAAGTATTGTGAGTCATTTTGATGTTGCGCCTTCAATTTTAGCTTTTTACAGAGAAAATTATCAACTGAAAACGCCATCTTCCGTAACTTGGTTAGGAGATGGTTTAAGTGGTGATTTGTCTAAAAATACACGAGGAATTCCTTTGATGCAAAGCAAAAATCAGCTTATAGATTATGTTTTGGGCAAATATCATATCGCAAATCATCAATTGTATGCTGTTGCATCTAATTTACAAGAAGAAACAGTGCAAGATGCATCTTCGGCACAAGAAATTAAAAAACGTTTTCTAGAATTCAAAAGGATGAATAATAAGTTTTACAATTCTAAAAAATTAATGCCAGATTCTGTTTACAATAATTTTATGAAAAAAAATACACCGAAACCTTAAAAAGTTTTGGTGTATCCTAATGTAATATCTATTTGATTCCCTTTTTGATTAGGACTGTATTCTTGGTTAAAATATGTTGCCGAAAAGGAAAAAAGATTGGTCTTCTTTACAGAAAAATTATATTCTCCGCCTACTTTAAAAGTTTTTAGCTTATACGTTTCGGTTCCAAGTAGATTGTTTATGCTTTCTTCTGGGCTTATACCAGTGCCAATAAGAAATGCTAGATAATCATTAGCTCCTTTTGTGTAATAACGAGTGGTAGCGGTGTAAGAATGAGAGATGTTTTTGCTGTCTGGTGTAATGTAAGTGCGAAGGTTAAACCAAAAATTTTTGTAATATTTCCCAACAGAAGCGGTGTACATCCAAATATTATTGGTAAAATGTAATTGACGGTAGCCAATCTCTCCTTCGAAACTCTTTGGTAAGTTGGCAAATAATGAAACGCCAGTTCTATATTTCGGGAAAATGCCTACATCGCCAGAATAGCCAGCTCCTACATAAAGGTAAAATGTTTTAGAAATTCTCGGGTAAGTTTCTAATTCTAATTGAGTGCCGTCTTCTCTAAATTTATTAGCGTAATTTCCTTTAAGGATTACAGAACCAATGGGAGTTACTCTTTTGTAGCTTAAACCTACAATGTGCCAATCGTCTGCAAATTGTTTGTCGAAATGCGAATAATTATAAGTAATTCCGACTGCGTTTTTAGATGTTAATTCTTTAATTCTTATTGATAATGCTCTAGCTTCGGTATTTTTGGGATTAATTTCTAAAATGGCGGAAATTGTTCTTTCTGCTTCTACAAAATTATTATTGCTGTTATATACTTTAGCCTTCAGGAGAAGTAATGCTTCAGATTTCGGGTGGTAATTTAATCCTTTATCAGTAATATTAATCGCTTTTTCATAATTATTATTCCAATATTCTAAAGAAGCGTATGCTAGAAAAAAATCTTCGTCTTGAGTATTTTTTTGCTCTAATTCATCAAAAACTTGTCTGGCAGCATCTACTTTATCCGTCCAAGTGTATAATCTTCCTAGGAAAACCGAAATATCTGTATAATTAGGAGATTTTTCTAATGCTTGTTTGGCTAAATTAATGGCTGTATTATAGTCTTTTTTCTCAAAAACTGCATTGCGAGCTTTGGCAAATAATTCGTCAGAACTTAATGATTCTTGACTATAAACACAAAAAGGAAGAATTATGAACAGCAATAAGCTAACGTACTTTTTCATTGATTTTAATTAATGATGTAAAGCTAACATATTTTGAAGGAAAAATAAAAATAGTTTTTAAATTTATGAAAGGATTTGGTGTTTTTTTAGATTAAATTACAAATAATCTCTTATGAAGAAATAAATTTGAATTTATTGTATTAACTCGTAGTGCATTATTAAAGTATCTTTGATTTAATAATGCACTACGAGTAACGGAAAAATATTTGGCGACTAAATGTGACAAATATTTCTACTTTTACTTTTCCCCGCCTTTTGCAAATACTTTGTGCCTTTTGCACAACAACGTTATCTTTTATTCGAAGATACAAAAAATGAACTAAACTTTCAATAAAGGATTAAGTTTTTTTTATTAAATATTTGTATATCAACTAGATATTTCGTAAATTGATGTATGCAAGGAAAGAAGAGTTTTACGCCACAATTATTTGTCTCGGTCAATTTATTAGAACTAGTTCTCGAGGATAATTTTTACAGAAAATTGCAAACAAACACGTATTAATGGCAAGTTTAACCTACAGCTTGAAAAAATACTTGCGCTTTATCACCAAAAAACCGAGTATTTTAGTCCAAGTTCTATCTCTAGAACAAGGGTAGAACTTTGCTTTTGTAAATCAGTCTTTCCAAGCATTAATAACTCAATTTTAAGCACACCAAATTTTAGCATTTTAATCTTACCTAAAAAAACAAACCTCTCTAAAATTGCTTCTAAAGAGGTTGAAACATATGTTTTTAAAAACTATTTTCTAAAAAAAAAGGAGTTGTGCAACAGTTACCTGTTAGCGGCAGTAACAATTAATCGTAATGAAATCTACATTTTGCAATTTGAATTTCACCTTCTTCATAACGATAAATTAATCGATGTTCATCGTCAATTCTTCTTGACCAAAATCCTGAATATTTATGTTTTAAAGGTTCTGGCTTTCCAATTCCTTCAAAAGGATTTCTAGAAATATCTTTTAATAAATCGTTAATTCTCTTTAATTTCTTTTTATCAGTTTTTTGCCAATATAAATAATCTTCCCAAGATTCATCTACAAAAATATATTTCATAATTAGTCTTCTGTTAATATTTTCTCAAAAGATTTATGAGTTTTTAATTTTTCAATCGCTGAATCCAAACGTATTTCATTTGCTCTAGAAGACAATTCGTGATTTGTTGCCATTAAAGAATTATATTCAGTTAAAGACATAACAACAATACCAGAATCTTTTCCACGGTTAATAATTAAGGTTTCAAAGTTTCTAGCAACTTTGTCCAAATATGATTTTATATTTTTTCTAAAATCAGAAACACTTGCAATTAACATATTTTTGTATTTTTATTTGTACAAATATATGTACAAATTTTATTCCATGCAAATTTTAGAGTAATTTTTAGCGTCATTGACGCTAACGGTTCTCGGCTTGGCGAAGTTGCCGAACACAAAACTTCGATAGTAGTACAAAACTTTAAAATTTAGATAAAACGTCAAACTAGCACATTCCAGCCATAGCGGCTAGCCGCTGTGCTTGTTGCACAACTCAAATATACAAATAAACTTGTATAAAGACCATACTTTACAATTTTAAAACCTCTACTATAAAAATACTCAGTTTAAAAAACAAACCTCTCTAAAATTGCTTCTAAAGAGGTCAAAATTTTATGTTTTCAAAAACTATTTTTTAAAAAAAAGGAGTTGTGCAACAGTTACTGCTGTTACCTGCCGTTTTTTTTGTCTGTTATTTGTTTCAAATGTCCAAAATTTTTTCCAAATGTATTGTATAATTTTCAATGTCTTTGGCTATGTCTTCACGTTCACGTTTGAAAATGTCGAAACAGTTATAACTTTCCAAAACATCATAACCGCAAAATTTATAGTTACTTGTAATAGGTAGAAAAATGTCAGTCAAACCTTTTCCTGCAAATAAAGTTTGGTCTGGATTGTCAAATGCTTCGGAAGGTGCGTTCCACGTTGCACAAATCATAAATTTTTTGCCTTGTAGGTTTCCGCCTGTTCCATATTGTTTGGTTAGGTCTTCTCGTGTTCTTCCGTCTCCGCTCAAAAATGATTTACTAAAAAGTCCGCTGTTAAAAACTTCGTCCACATATTTCTTATAAATCCAAGGTGCACCAAACCAATTAATTGGTGTTTGTAAAATTACAATATCGGCTTGCAAATGTTTTTCAACTTCTTCGGTTGCGTCATAGCCGTTTTCAACTTTTGTTTCTAAAATTTCAAAACCTTTTGCTTCAAAATGCTCTTTTGCTTTTTGAACAAATGAATTGTTTAATGTTCCTTCTGTCCAACCTTGATATGTTAAATGTGTGTTGATGATTAATATTTTCTTCGCCATTTTTATAATTGTTAATTATTTTAAATTTTTACTGAAAAAGGTGTACATATTTTTTGAAACCTGATTTACATATTTCGGAATGTCATACAAATCCATATGCGTTGCACCGTCAATTACTACCAATTCTTTTTTGCTTTTTGCTTTTGCGTAAATTTCTTCTCCTTGCCAACGAGAACCTGCTTTGTTGCCAACAATTACAAGAATTGGTTGAGTTAAAAAAGCTTCAATATTTGCAAAAGCTTCAAAAGCCAACATTTTATCTAAACTCGTCATTAACATTAAATTAGTAGAATTTGGATGCTGTGCTCTAGGTGTTCTGTAATATTCTGTGGCTTCTACTAAATCGTTGTGCGTGTTTGCATCAGGTTTTTCAGGTACATAATTTACAAAAATTGGTTCAGCTCCGTTTGCTTCGGCAGTACGTTGTTTTGCTACCGCTTCCAAGGTTACCAATGCTTCTGAAATGGGTGTTTTTCCGTCCCAACCTTTTTTATTTCCAGTGCTTACAGGACTTGCAATTGCAACTGCTTTTATTCTTTTATCGGTCATTGTTGCGTTTACAGAATAACCACCACCTGCACAAATACCTATTAATCCAATTTTATCAGCATCTATAAATTTCAATGTGATTACATAATCTACGGCACTTTTAATATCTTCCACACGTTCTGTTGGGTTTTCCAAAAATCTCGGCAATCCTTCGCTTTCGCCTTGATGCGATGCGTCAAAAGCTAATGCTACAAAACCTTGTTCCGACATTTTTTGAGCATACAAACCAGAAGTTTGTTCTTTGACACCACCACCAGGATGAACCGTAATAATAACTGGATATTTTTTGTTTTCGTTAAAATCTCTTGGCAAGTAAAGATTTCCTGCCATTTTTAAATTGTTATTGTTAAACGTCACTTTTTCAATAGTTTGTGCCGTTATTTTTGTTCCAATTGATACCATTGTAAAAATGGTTATCAGCATAATTTTTGCGTTCATATTTCTTTGTTTTAAAATGATAGGACAAAGGTAGAACGCTGAATTACTTCCTATGGAAACAGATTACTACAAAAAAAGAAACAAATTACTGAATATCACCGATTGCTTGCAATCGAAATTGTTTTGGTGTTAGATTTACTTGCTTTTTAAAGAATTTTGAAAAATAGTTTGGATACTCAAACCCCAATTCGTAGGCAACTTCTGTTGTACTCATTTTTTTGTTTTCTACTAACAATTCTTTCGCTCGTTTAATTACATAATCGTGAATATTTTCCAATGCCGATTTTTGAGTAAAATGTTTTACAATGTCGCCCAAATAATTTGCCGTCAAACCCAATTTGTCAGCGAAATACTGAACGTTCGGAAGTTGAGAAACTGGTTGATTGTAATATTCAATCAAACTTTGTTGAAAATCAGAAACGATGTAATTGTATTGTTTTGGGTCTGTCGAAAATTGTCTTTTGTAGAATGCCTCCACCAAAGAAACCACCACATTTACATACGATAAAAGCACATTTAAATTTCGTTTTTCACTTTCGTAATACTTCATCATTAACTTAAAAACGGCAGAAATTTCTTCAACTTCTTCGTCCGTCAAATGCAAAGCTTCGTGTTGTCCATAATCCAAATATGTTTTGAATAAATATCTGTTTTCTTCAATGAACTTCTTTGAAAGTTGCAAATGCATTCCTTTGTAAGTCGGTTCTACATCCCAACCAGCAGGAACAATTAAATTTGGACTGTTGAAAAACACCGCTGTAATCGGTTTACTATTTGGTGTCGTTTTATTTACAAGATTTATTTTAATGGAAATTCTATAAAAGTCAACCGAAATGGGTTCAGATTTCGACAACATATTTGGTGGGTCGTAAAAACCAACGTCAATGTCGTTGTCCAAAGGTTTGTCCAAACCAAGATATTCGTTATAGGATTTAAAGTCTGTGAAATGTTTCATTTTTTGGTCTGTTTCTTGTCGTGACGGTCGATTCCGTAAAATGGCAGATAACGGTTCGGCGGATTTGCGAAGTCCCGAGAAGGAAGTTTGCTTCCGTTCTAGGGATTTTGCAAATTTATAGTGCAAGTTGCACTACTCAAATATACTAAAACTTTTATAAAAAACATATTGTACAACTTCAATAACTCCATTTTAAGCGCTCTAAATTTTAATATTTTAAAAGCAAACCTCTCTAAAATTGCTTCTAAAGAGGTCAAAATATATGTTTTTGAAAACTATTTTCTAAAAAAAAGAGTTGTGCAACAGTTACCGATGTTATCTGTAGCCATAATTATTCTATTATTCCTCTAAAATATCCATTTGAATTTATCATTTCATTCGTGGGTTTAAATTTTATTTGCAATTCAATTTTCCCGAAAATACTATCACCTTTTTTATATTCTGATTTGTTTAATGTCAATTTTTGCTTCTTAACGTCGTATCTTTCAGATTCCAAGAAATCAAATGTTCTTTTAACATCTGTATAATTCTCCGCCGAAGTATAAAAGAAATTTTTGTATTTCAATAAATTTATATTAACTCCTGCAAATCCATCTCCACTATTAAAAATTAAAGTTTCTATATTTTCCGATATAGGACTTTTACTTGCGTTAAAATTAAAAGTTACTGTATCGTTATTACTCGCAAAAATCTTAAAATCTGTTTGAACTTTTGTAGAGTCAAATATCAAAAAAGTATGGTTAAAAACTTTTGTATCTAGATTTTTAATTTCTTGAGATTTTCCAATATTTTCATCGATATTTATTCTATTCCATTTTGATAGAAAATATAGAATTCCAAGAATTGGAAATATTAAAATTATTAGCAAAGTATTTTTTAAAATTTTCTTCATTTCTTTTCAGCGGAATCTTCAAATATGGTTACAGATAACGGTTCGGCGGATTTGCGAAGTCCCGAGAAGGAAGTTTGCTTCCGTTCTTGGGATTTTGCAAATTCACAGATGTGCGAAGTTCGCGTAGCGACGAGCAACATCTGCGGATGTAATCCGCCGAACCGATGTGGCAAAAGGAGCGGAGCGGATTTTGCCACATCGTTTTGCGGCTTTGCGATGGTGCGGATTAATATGACAAATCTTTCTATTATAAACTAAACTTCAAAATATCTAAAATCTTTAAACTTGCGAAAATCCCGACTATTGCAAAACCGCTGTGATTGTTGCACAACTCAAATA
>DITA01000050.1:0-22565 GCA_002422665.1 Flavobacteriales bacterium UBA6196 | reverse complement strand
ATTATGAAATTTTCGGTTCACAAAAACTCCCAAAAAGTGTTAAAATAATTATAAAAGCACAGAAAACAGACCAAATTTTAATAGAAAATACGAAATTTGAATTTTTGAAGATGGAAACTCCTTTTTCCATTCCTACTAATTATACAAAGACAGAAATTAAATGATGCATAAGAAACTGAGTTTATTATTAGGATTACTAGCCTTTAGCATTTTCTTTTCTCAACAAGGAAGAAAAGAACAACTGCAAAAACAAAATTCAGAGCTAAAAAAACAAATTGCTGCCATTAATGCTACTCTTGCAAAAGCCAGAGGAGAAGCAAAACTATCTCTTGCTTACCTTAATGATGTCAATAAAAAAATTGCGCTCCGAGAAAGAGTTTATAATAACACTCAGAAAGAGAAAAGATTCATAGAAGATGACATCTATCTCCGTCAGTTAGAAATCAATAAATTTAACCGTGAACTGAAAGTTCTTCGTAAAGAATATGCTGATATTCTTGTAAAAGCATATAAGAACAAAGGTGTTCAAAACAAAGTTACTTTCATTCTTTCTTCCAGAGATTTAGGAGAAGCATTGAGAAGAGTTCAATACATCAAGCAATACGGAGAATATCAAGATAAAAAAGCAGCTGAGATTAATCAAAAAGCTACTCAAATCAAAAAATCTATTGGTTTAAAGCAAAAATCTGTAAAAGAGAAAGAAAACCTTCTTAATAAACAAAAACAAGAACTCGCTGTAATTCAAGTAGAAAGAAAACAAAAAGAAGTACTTCTAGAAGAATTTAAGAAAAACGAGGCAAAACTGGTTGCTGAACTTAGAACCAAGCAAGCCGAAAATAAAAAGGTAGAAAATGCCATCAGAAATCTCATCAATGAAGAGATAAAAGCGGCTAAAGCTAAAGCTGAAGCAGATAAAAAAGCAGAAGCAGAAAGAATAAGACTAGCAAAAATTGCAGCAGAAAAAGAAAAAGCAAAAATAGACGCTGAGAATAAAGCGAAAGCTGATGCTCTTGCTCTTGCGAAGAAAAAAGCGGAAGAAGAGGAAAGAAAAGCTACAAAACTAGCTCGTGAAAAAGCAGAAGCAGAAAGAGTTGCCAAAGAAAAAAATGATGCCGAAAAAATAGCAAAAGCAGAAAAAGAGAAAAAAGAGTCTGAAGAAAAAGCAAATGCTGCTAAAGCAAAAGCTGATGAAGCTAGAAATGCATCAAAAGCATTAGCAGATAAAACAGATAAAGAAAAAGCAGCTGTAGAAGAGAAAAAAATGAAAGACTTCGGAGTGGGAGCAATTACCGCAGGAAGCAACTTCGCAGCGAATAAAGGAAAAATGTCTTTCCCTGTTCCTTCTGGTCAGGTTACCGAACGATTTGGTAGACAACCGCACCCAGTTTTCAAAGGAATAACTATTGAAAATAACGGAATAAAAGTGGTAGTTCCAAACGGAACGAGAGCAAGATGTGTATTCCCAGGTGTTGTGAGCAACATTTTGGTAAGTGGTGGAGCAAAAACTGTATTGGTTAAACATGGAGACTACTTCAGTATCTATGGAAACTTGGACAATGTAAACGTTGCCAAAAACCAACAAGTCTCTGCAGGAACCACAATTGGAAGCATCGGAACCGATTTTGATGGAAATTTTGCACTCGATTTTCAAATTTGGAATGGAGCCAATCCAGTTAATCCATTAGATTGGGTTTCGTATTAAAAAATCCTTACATTTGTAAAAAATTTTCAAAAATGATTTCACCAATTATTATACTATCACTTTCTTGGCAACATATGCTAATTGTTGCTGTAGTACTTTTATTACTTTTCGGAGGTAAAAAAATCCCTGAATTAATGAGAGGAGTTGGTAGCGGAATTAAAGAATTTAAAGACGCTGTAAAAGAAGACGAAAAAAAGCCCGAAGATAAATCTCAAAACCCTTCTTAACATGTCTTTTACCGAACACGCTTGGAATATCTTCAACAAATCTGTTGAAGATTATCATTTACATGATAATGTAGACTTTCCTATCAATAATCCATTCGAAAATGGCAGTTTGGAACATCTTTTGTATACTAAGAATTGGATAGATACCGTACAATGGCATTTAGAAGATATCATTAGAGACGAAAATATTGATCCGGTAGAAGCACTACAATTGAAAAGAACAATTGATGCTTCTAACCAAAAAAGAACTGATTTGGTGGAATATATTGACAGTTATTTTTTCCAAAAATATCAAAATATCACGCCTAAATCAGACGCTAAAATCAATACAGAAACGGTAGCTTGGGCAATTGATAGATTTTCAATTCTCGTTCTGAAAGTGTACCACATGAACCAAGAAGCTACTAGAGAATCTGCCACAGAAGAACATAGAGCAAAATGTACAGAAAAACTCAATGTACTTCTAGAACAGAAAGAAGATTTAAGCCAAGCGATTGATCAATTACTTTTAGATATAGAAAACGGCGATGTTAAGATGAAGGTATACAAACAAATGAAGATGTATAATGACGAAAGTCTTAACCCTATCCTTTATCAAAAATCTAATTCATAAAAATGAGAAATACAATAAATTTACTTTTCGCCTTGCTTCTATTGACTTCGTGCTCGGTAGAAAAAGTAAATTTATCTCCTTTGTCTAATAGTTTTTCGAGTTATTCTACCCAAACTAGTTTTTCTGAACAGACGTATAAATCTATGGAAAGGGTGAATTATCTCTCAGAAATCACCAATACGCTTACAGAATTTCCAGTTTTTAAAAATCAAAAACTCAATGCAGAAATTTATAAAATGAAACTGCATATTTCTGATTACATTTATTCTATCAAACAGAATAATAGCGCAGAACAAACTAAGGCTTACAACAACTACACCAATTCTTATAAAACAATTCAGACACTGAAAACGAGTCTTCCGAAAGACGATTTAGAATTACTGAATAGATATTTGGCTAAAATCAAAACAAACATTAGTCTTATAGATTCTTTCGATAGTACAGAATCTAAGTAAATCTTATCTTTACATAAAAAATTATATGATAACATTACAGGCAGAATCATTAGTTCCTACCGATTTTGGAAACTTTAGAGTAATGGCTTTTTCTGACAGCGAAAAAGACTGGATGCCTCATATTGCTTTGGTTGCAGAAAACACAGATTTTTCTAAACCTATCAATGTTCGTTTTCACTCAGAATGTATTACTGGAGAAGTTTTCCATTCTAAAAAATGTGAATGCGGTCAGCAGTTAGATGCAGCCATGAAATACATTCAAGAAAACGGAGGTATCATCGTTTATCTTCGTCAAGAAGGTAGAAATATTGGCATTATCAATAAGCTCAAAGCTTACGCATTACAAGAAAAAGGATTAGATACCGTTCAAGCGAATCTTCAATTAGGACTTCCTGCAGATGATAGAGATTTTAATGTAGCCATTGAAATTTTAAAATTATTAGACGTAAAAGAAATCAATCTTTTGACGAATAATCCTGATAAAATAAAATTTGTAGAAAACAGCGAAATTCATCTCAATAAAAGAATTCCACTTCAGATGGAAGCCAATGAAAACAGCAAAGAATATCTGAAAACTAAAAAAGAATATTTCGGGCATCTTCTAGATGACGAAACAGAAAAATAAAAAAACGCTTCGAGAATTTCGAAGCGTTTTTAGTATCTATTAGAGAATTTTTTAAAGTTTAATTCCACTTTCTAGAGCCAGAGTCATCATGGTTCTAAGAGCAGTTTCTCTTTGATCAGCAGAAATTTCTTCACCTGTTGGAATAATATCTGAAACCGTCAAAATCGTTGCCGCATTTTTTCCTAAATGTTTTGCATTAGCAAAAAGTGCGAAAGCTTCCATTTCAACTGCTGGACAATTATATTTCTCTGCAATAGCAGGAATTCCTGGTGTTTTTCTGTAGAAAACATCACTGGTGTGAATATTTGCCGCTTTAGTTTCAAGAGCTAATTCTTTAGCCGTTTCATTAATTACGTCAAAGGCTTTTCCTTGGTGATACATGATTTCTTCATCCATTTCCCAAGCAAATTTAGCATAAGTAGATTCACTTGCTGCTCCATCTACATTAATCAGGTCAAAAACATTAAGATCTGTAGTATAACCACCACAAGTCCCAATTCTGATAATGGTATCTACATCATATTCTGTAAATAATTCGTAAGAATAAATCCCAATACTTGGCACTCCCATTCCACTTGCTCCTACAGAAATTTCTTTTCCTTTATACAAACCTGTAAAATAAAAAATATTTCTGGTCTTGCTTACCAATTTTACATCTTCTAGAAAATTATCTGCGATGTATTTAGCTCTTAAAGGATCTCCTGGCTGTAATACCGTTTTTGCAATTTCGCCTTTTTTGGCACTGATGTGAACACTCATAATTTTAATTTTAAAAGGACAACAAAGGTAAGAACTTTTTGTGGGAAAAAAATCTGATTTTTATTACCCAACAAAAAATCCCAGCAATTCATTTTGCTATGATTTCTTTTTTGTGAAAAATTAATATATGGATGGTTTTGAATGATTTAGTGATTATTTTGGTTCTTTTAAGTTAAAATATTTCACTACTGCATTATAATCCTCGTAATTTACTTGAGAAGCAGTTCTATTTGCTCTAGAAGCTGGAACCAATACAATTCTAAACGTTTGATTGTTGAGATAAGTCGCTCTTTCTGTACTTGTCATGGTAGATTGGTCAAAATTAGCTTCTGTTCTTACTTGAACTCTTTTTGTGTCAAAAATAAAATTGTAATCTAATTCTCTGTTATCGCTCAAGTAAAAAGTTTTAGGCAAAAGTTGCCAAATTGCACTTGCTGAACTGTTAGAATTGATATTTCTATACACTAAAACTACATCAGAAGAAGGAATATCAATCGCTTGATCTAAGGCATAATTATTAGTAGAACTAAAAGTTCCCGTTACATCCTTCATCATAGGATATGTATCATTATCTTGAATATCTCTATCTACTACTTCATTCATTTCGCAGCTCAACATCAATAATCCTCCGAAAATCGCAAGAACCATTAAAGTAAAATATTTTTTCATATCAGTAATTATTTGTTGGTTAATGGTTTTTACATTCCAAGTTGCGTGCCAAAATAAATTTTTAACTTTATTGTTTAATTTTCATCAAAGAATCAAAGCTTTTAAAATGAAAAACACAATCATCGTTTTCTTATTGATTTTCAGCACAAAACTATTCGCTCAAACCGAAAAATTTTACCAAATTAATGGAGTAGAAAGAAAAGCAATTATTTTTGAGCCCAAAATAAATTCAGAAAAAATTCCAGTGGTTTTTGTTTTTCACGGTCATGGTGGAAATGCGAAACACGCCAGTAGAAATCTTAATTTTCATCAAAATTTCCCCGAAGCTTTAGTCATTTATATGCAAGGAATTCCCGGAGTTACCAATTCTATTGTAGACAAAGAAGGAAAATATAACGGTTGGCAAATGAATCCAGACGAATTACAAAACCGAGATGTAAAGTTTTTTGATGAAGTTTTTTCTCAAATTTCTAAAAATTACAATATTGATTTCGATAGAATTTACGCAATTGGTCATTCTAATGGTTCTAGATTTGTAAATGTTTTATGGAAAATGCGACCAGAAAAATTTGCCGCATTCGTTACTGTTGCTGGTCCTGGTGGAAATTGGCTAAAATCTGCACCACAAAAATCCGTTTGGATCAGTTTTGGAAAAAATGATAAAATTGTGCCTTATAAAATTCAAAAATTCTCTTCCAAGCAATACTTAAAATTCTTTGAAGCCAATGAAAGCACTGCTCAAACAAATGGCGAAATTACTTCTTATGAAACTTCTGAAAACAAAGAAATTATAATAGAAGACCGAAATGCAGGACACGAATTTCCACAAAATTCAATTCCCAAAATGGTAGAATTCTTGAAACGAAATCACAGATAATTGAATCAAAAAAGGCTTAGTTCTAAGCTAATTTTTAACTTTTAATGATTTAAAATTTTAGAAATACATTATTTCTATAGCAATCACAAAAATATGTTTGTATTTTTGTTGAATAACATTGTATTTATGAAATTCATCAAAAATATATTCACTTATTTATTCATTTTAATTTTCGCCAATCTTTCGGCACAGTATTTTCCCAAAAATGCTCCAAAAAATTTAGAGCAAAAAGCCGAAAAATATGCTGATTCTCTGTATCAACAATTGTCTTTAGACGAAAAAATCGGGCAATTATACATTGTAGCTTTGTACAATAATCGTGGAGAAGAAGAAATTCAGAAAATTAGTAATCTCGTAGAAAAAGAAAAAATTGGTGGATTGATTCTCATGCAAGACAACGCTGAAAAACATATCCAATTACTGAATGAATTTCAAGGGAAATCTAAAGTGAAAATGATGATTGGCATTGATGGAGAATGGGGATTGTTCCAAAGATTTCCTGCCGCGCATAAATTTCCTTGGGCTATGACTTTGGGCGCCATTCAAGACAATTCTCTCATCTATGAAATGACTTCCAAAATTGCTGAGGATTGTAAAAGAATGGGCATTTATTGGGATTTCGCGCCAGTTGTAGATGTGAATACCAATCCTGCAAATCCTATTATTGGCAACAGAAGTTTCGGTTCAGACATCAATAATGTGATTGCCAAAGGTTTGGCTTATGCACAAGGTTTGCAAGACAATGGCGTTCTCGCTTCTATGAAACATTTCCCTGGTCATGGCGATACAGATACCGATTCTCATTTAGATTTACCAGTGGTTTCGCACAATTTGGAGCGACTCAATTCTGTGGAATTAGCTCCTTTCAAAGCTTTGCTTGATAAAAAAATTGGCGGAGTTATGGTGGCGCATTTATATGTTCCAACTTTAGAAAAACAATCGGGAATTCCTGCTTCTGTTTCTTATGAAGTCATTACTAATTTGCTCAAAAAATCTTATCAATACAATGGTTTAATTATTACTGATGCGTTAAATATGAATGCTGTAGCAAAAAAATTTCCTGCAGGTGAATTAGATTTGAGAGCATTCAAAGCGGGAAATGACATCATGCTTTTTTCACAAGACGTTCCAAACGGAAAAGCATTAATAAAATCAGCTTTAGAAAAAGGTGAAATTTCTGAAAACCGCCTCGCAGAAAGTGTAAAGAAAATTCTGAAAACCAAATATTTATTAGGACTTCAAAATTTAAAATCCATAAATTCTGAAAACATTAACGAAGATTTAAACAACGCTTCTCACGCAGAACTTTCAGAAAAATTATATTCCAACTCAATAACTTTGTTGAAAGACGAAAAAAATCTTTTGCCTTTAAGTTGTAGCAAAACCTATTATTATCTTCCTTTGGAAGAAGCGCCGTTTCAGACTTTTGTAGAAAATTTAAATTTAGGAACTACCGTAAAAGTGATTTCAAAAACTGAAATTGCTCAAATTCCAGAAAATTCTACGGTGATTGTTGGTTTTCACAAAGACAATTCTACGGCTTACAAATCATATAAAATTTCACAGGAAAGCAAAGATATTTTAGCAGAATTAAGCAAAAAACAGAATGTGATTTTAGATGTTTTTGGTTCGCCTTACGCTTTGAAAGATGTTGATATTTCTAAAATTTCTACGGTTTTGGTAAGTTATGAAAACAATGATTTATCGATGAAAGCGTCTGCAAAAGCACTTTTGGGTAAAACAAAAATTTCCGGAAAGTTACCAGTAATTGTCAATGAAAATTTGAAAGCAGGAAGCGGAATTGAGAAATAAAAAAAATTTAACCGCAAAAGCATCAAAAGAAATGATTGAAAACAAGTATTACAAAAGTAAAAAAAGAAAAACTGATCCTTTTTTTACTTTTGATTAACTCAAAAATTTATATAGCTTTTGTTCCTTTTGTGGTTAAAAAAAATATAATAAATTTAAAAACAGAAACGGAAAACTTCGTTTCACAAATAATAAAATGAAAATAGGAATCCTTTGTTATCCAACATATGGTGGTAGCGGAATCGTAGCCACAGAACTCGGAATGTCTCTTGCCAAAAAAGGTTATGAAGTACACTTCATTTCCTCTGAATTGCCTGCAAGATTGGACATGACTGACCCAAACATTTTCTTCCACAAAGTAAATGTACAAACCTATCCTTTGTTCAAACACCAACCGTTTGATATTGCACTTTCTTCCACAATTTATCAAGTGGTGAAATTGTACAAATTAGATATTTTGCACGCGCATTACGCCATTCCTTATGCTTATGCTGCTTTTTTCGCCAAGCAAATGCTGAAAGAAGAAAACGCTGATATTCCGTTAGTTACCACACTTCACGGAACAGATATTACTTTGGTTGGTCAACACCCAAGTTACAAACATGCGGTAGAATTTTCCATCAATCATTCTGATAAAATCACCACGGTTTCTGAAAGTTTGAAAAGTGATACTTTGAAATTTTTTAAAATCACAAAAGAGATTGAAGTCATCACCAATTTCATCGACAATACAGAATTTGAAGATTTAAAAACTTGCCAAAGAAATCATTTTGCCAATGAAGATGAAAAAATTCTGATTCACGTTTCCAATCTTCGTCCAGTAAAGAGAATTAAAGATGTTTTAGACATTTTCAACAAAGTTGAAAAATCGGTAAAATCTAAATTATTGATTTTGGGAGACGGTCCAGATGTAGAAGTCATCAATGAATTCATCAATGAAAACCCGCACCTCATCAACAAAATTAAACTTCTCGGAAAAGTAGATAATTTATATCAAATTCTGAAGTTTGCAGATGTATTCTTATTGCCTTCTGAACAGGAAAGTTTCGGTTTGGCAGCATTAGAAGCAATGGCAGCAGAAACGCCAGTAATTTCGAGTAATGCAGGTGGAATACCAGAGGTAAACATTCAGGGAGAAACCGGATTTTTAGCAGAAGTAGGAAATGTAGAAGCCATGGCAAGTTATGCGATAAAATTGCTTTCAGACGATAAACTTCTGTCAAAGATTAAGAAAAATGCAAAAGCCAGAGCATTGGAATTTGACTTGGTCAATATTCTTCCGATTTATGAAAAAATGTATGAAGAAACGCTAGAAGAATTTCATAAAATGGCTTAATTTATTTTTCACGCAATGTCGCAAAGTTATTCGCAAAGAATACGAAAACTAGTTTTAATAAAAAATAAGTAATTTTACTTTTATTAAAACTATTAACCATGACAGAAAACGAAATCTCTTATGCAATTATTGGTATTGCAATGGAACTTCATAAAAACATTGGTGCAGGATTATTAGAATCTGCCTACGAAAACGCTTTAGTTTATGATTTAAGAGAAAATGGATTTGAGGTAAAACAACAATTAGCAATGCCTTTTATTTATAAAGAAGTGAAGCAAGATATTGGTTACAGAATTGATATTTTAGTAGAAAATAAAGTACTAATAGAAATAAAATCAGTTGAAAATCTTGCTCCAGTTCATTTTTCTCAAACTTTAACTTACTTAAAATTATCTGGTATAAAATTAGGATTGTTAATCAATTTTAATAATAAACTACTAAAACATGGAATTCATAGAATTGTAAATAATTTATAAAACGTTGCGCGCTTTGCGTAAAAAACCATTGCGCCTTTGCGTGAAATAAAAAACTAAACCACCATGAACGAAAATTTACTCCAATATCTTTGGAAGTATAAGATATTTTCCAAGTTTGATTTCAAAGATACCGATGGAAACCCAATCGAAATTCTAGATTTTGGAATATTGAACACCAATTCAGGTCCAGATTTTTCTTTGGCAAAAATTAAAACGAAAAACATCGTTTTAGCAGGAAACATAGAAATTCATGTAAAATCTTCGGACTGGTATTTTCACAATCATGACCTTCAAAAAGACTATCAATCAGTAATTCTGCATGTTGTTTATTTTAATGACATAGATGTTTCTGAACTCAAAGAAGCCGGAATTCCTACTTTAGAACTGAAAGATTATATTAATGAGGAAATTCTTGCCAAATATCAAACTTTAGAAAACCAATATCAGTTCATTCATTGCGAAAGCATCTTTGATGCTTCTAAAGTTCCTTTTCTTTTTTCAGAAGAGACTTTACTCAAAAAACTAGACGAAAAATCTATAGAAATTTACCAACTTTTAACTCAATCAAAAAACAATTACGAAGCTGTTTTATTTCAAAAACTAGCGTATAGTTTTGGTTTGAAAGTAAATGCGGAAATTTATCAAAATATTGCAGAAAACATTGATTTCAAAATCGTTCAGAAGATTTCGCAAAATCAATTTCAGCTAGAAAGTTTACTTTTTGGGAAAGCAAATTTATTAGAAAGAGAAACCGAAATCAATCAAAAATGGAAGAGAGAATTTGAATTTATGAAAACTAAATTTAAAATTTCAGAACAAACTTTTCCAGTAAAATTTATGCGTTTAATGCCTCCTTCATTTCCTACGATTCGGCTTTCTCAGTTGGCGATGCTGTATCATCTTCAACCCAATTTATTTTCTAAAATTTTAAAGGCTAAAAATATTCAGGAATTAAAATCACTTTTCGAAAAAGTAAAAACTTCAGAATTTTGGCAAAATCACTACACGTTCGAAAAAACTTCAGAAGAAAAAATAGAGAAAAAATTGTCTGACGATTTTATAGAAATTCTTCTCATCAATGCAGTTTTACCAATTATTTACACGTATTTTAAAAATATAAATCCCGAAAAAACTGACCAAGTTTTAGACTTTTACAAAAATCTAAGCCCTGAAAAAAATTCTATCATATATTCATGGAAAAAATTGAACGTAAAATTTAGTTCAGCATTAGAAACCCAAGCGTTTTTGTATCATCATAAACATTTATGCTCATACAAAAACTGCTTGAATTGTAGTATTGGTCTGAAAATTTTAAAAGATTAATTTTTTATTTTTTCCCTTCAATCTTAAAGGAAGAAAATCAAAAAAATCTAATTTTTTAATCTCGGATTTATTAATTTGGCAACAGTAGAAGTCCAACCAGTTTGGTGAGAAGCGCCTACTCCCCGACCATTATCTCCATGAAAATATTCATAGAACATCACGTAATTTTTGAAATGTTCGTCATGGTTTAATTTATCTATATTCCCATTAAAAGCACGATTTCCGTCTTTGTCTGGCAAGAAAATATTGCACAATCTTTGACTCAAATGATCTGCTACATAATTTAGATTTTGGAAATTTCCGCTTCCAGTAGGAAGCTCCACTTTCAAACTTTCGTCGTAATAAAAATAAAATCGCTGAAGACTTTCTACAATTAAAAAATTAATCGGGAACCAAATCGGACCTCTCCAATTGCTGTTTCCGCCAAACATTCGACTATCACTTTCGGCAGGCGTATAATGTACAACGTGATTGATGCCATTAATTTCTAATTGAAACGGATTTTTTTCATACACTTTTGACATCGAACGAATTCCAAATTCACTTAAAAATTCTTTTTCGTCTAACATTCTATTCAGAATTTTGGTCAATCTCGTTTTTCTCAAAATACTCATGAGATGTTTTCTGCCTTTTCCTTCTACATCCCAATGCGAAACCAATTTGGCTAGTTCAGGTTTATTTTTTAGAATCCAATCCATTCTTTCGGTAAAATTAGGCAGTTTTTGAAGCATTTCGTGTTCTATCACTTCTACCGCAAACATAGGAATAAGCCCTACAATACTTCTTAATTTTAAAGAAATTCCCGTTCCGTCGTTAAGTTGCAATACGTCATAGAAAAATCCGTCTTCTTCGTTCCAAAGTCCATTTTTTCCTTCGCCAAGATTTTCCATAGCTTCTGCAATGTAGAGATAATGCTCGAAAAATTTAATCGCCATATCTTCATAAACTGGATTATATAGCGCCAACTCCATAGAAATTCTCATCATATTCAGAGCAAACATCGCCATCCAAGAAGTTCCATCAGCTTGTTCTAGATATTCTCCATTTTTAAACTGCATATTTCGGTCAAAAGCACCAATGTTATCCAATCCAAGAAATCCTCCTCCAAAAACATTCTTTCCGTTTTTATCTTTTCGGTTTACCCACCACGTAAAATTGAGCAATAATTTCTGAAAAACACTTTCTAAGAAATGAATATCTGGTTTTCCATTGATTTTTTCATCGATTTTAAAAACTCTAAAGGTACTCCATGCGTGAACTGGCGGATTGACATCTGAAAAATCCCATTCATACGCAGGAAGCTGACCGTTAGGATGCATGTACCATTCTTTGGTCAATAACTGCAATTGATTTTTGGCAAAATCTGGGTCTAAAATACTAAAACTCACACAGTGAAAGGCTAAATCCCACGTTGCAAACCACGGATATTCCCATTTATCTGGCATAGAAATAATGTCTTTGCAATTCATGTGTTTCCATTCTACATTTCTTACATGATGTTCAAAATTCCTTTCCACTGGGAAATTAGGATCTCCATTTAACCATTTTCCAACTTTATAATGATAAAATTGTTTGTTCCAAAGCAATCCTGCAAAAGCTTGTCGCTGCACATTTTTTTCATCTTCGCAGTTAAAATCTTTTTGAATTTCGTCATAAAATTCATCCGATTCTTTTTTTCTTACTTCAAAAACCTCATCAAAATCAAAAAAAGCGTTCTCCATTTTATGAGGAGACATTCTGAAATCAAAAGTTTTAGTTTCTGCTCCTTCTAATTCTGTATCGATTACAAAAGCTGCTTTCGTTCCGAATTTTTTAGGATTTACCGTGTTTTTTTGATGAACGATATGATGGTTAATTCCATCTTTAAAGTATTTATTTTCAGATTTTTTTCCGAATAATTCCTCGGTATTGGTTTCATTTTCACAGAAAAGAATTTTCACGGATTTGTCACGAGAATAAAGCTTTTTCATTCCCAAACTCTCATGTTCTATTTCTATTTGACCACGATGGCGCGTTGTAAAATTAGGTTTATAAGAATTATAACCCCAACTCCAATTATTTCTGTACCAAAGTGTGGGGAGAATCACCAAAGGTGCTTTTTCTGTATTTCGGTTGGTGACGGTAACTCTGATTAAAATATCATCATGGTGAATTTTGGCATATTCTATAAAAATATCGAAATATTCATTTTGGTCAAAAATTCCCGTATCTATAATTTCATATTCTGTTTCCTTATTGCTTCGTTCTGCATTTGTCTTGATTAAATCTTCGTAAGGAAAGGCATTCTGCGGATATTTGTACACCATTTTCATGTAAGAATGAGTAGGCGTATTGTCTAAATAATAGAAAATTTCTTTAATGTCTTCACCATGATTTCCTTGATGGTTACTCAATCCAAAGAAACGCTCTTTGACCATTTTATCTTTCTTGTTCCAAAAAGAAAAAGCGAAGCACAAACGTTGCATGTCATCAGAAATTCCCGCGATTCCTTCTTCTGCCCATCTGTAAGTTCTGCTTTCTGCATCATCATGACCAGTTGCTCCCCAAGTATTTCCATCAAAGGAATAATCTTCTCTTACGTTTCCCCACTGTCTATTGCTTACATAAGGTCCCCAAGTTCTATAATTTATATCTTGTAATCGTTTTTTTTCAGCATTCATAACCAATATTTTTTTAAATAATATGATGCGAAGGTAGAAAAAAATAAAAACTATGAAATTTCATTTAGATTAATTTTTTCAATGACAATTTCTTATTGTGAAAAAAATGATATAGCTTTGCAAAAGATTTGTTCTTTCATATAATCGAAATGTTATCAAGAAAGGTGGAGAGATTAGACTCTGTGAAACCTTGGCAACCTATCGCGTTTCTGAAACGAGAAAAGGTGCTACATTCTACTCATTTTTGGGATAGATAACACATAAAAACAGTTGATTCCCTCAACTTTTCTTATAGCATTTCATTTTTTTAATCACATTGAAATGCAAAATAGCGACATACTTTATCAAAATTTACAGCAAAGAATCCTTGTTCTAGACGGAGCTATGGGAACGATGCTTCAGCGATATCAGTTTACAGAAGAAGACTATCGTGGCGAGAGATTTAAAAACTGGGAATCTCCATTAAAGGGAAATAATGATTTACTTTCTCTTACTCAGCCTCATGCTATTGAAGCGGTACACAGAAAATATTTAGAAGCTGGTGCAGACATCATCGAAACCAATACTTTTTCTGCGACTACCATTGCAATGGCAGATTACCACATGGAAGATTTGGTGTACGAACTGAATTATGAATCCGCAAAAATTGCAAGAAAAGTTTGTGATGAATTCACGGCTTTAACTCCAGATAAACCAAGATTTGTTGCTGGTTCTATTGGCCCTACTAATAAAACAGCATCTCTTTCTCCAGATGTAAATGACCCTGGTTACAGAGCCATTACTTTTGACGAGTTAAGAATTGCTTACAAACAACAAGCAGAAGCACTTTTAGATGGCGGTTCTGATATTCTTTTAGTGGAAACCATTTTTGACACTTTAAATGCGAAAGCTGCACTTTTTGCCATAGACCAAATTCAAGAAGAAAGAAAAATTCAGATTCCAATTATGGTTTCTGGAACCATCACAGACGCGTCTGGAAGAACTTTAAGTGGACAAACAGCTGAAGCTTTCTTGGTTTCTATTTCTCATCTTAATTTATTGAGCGTTGGGTTTAACTGTGCTCTAGGTGCAAAACAATTGACGCCTTATTTAGAAACCATTTCTAATAATTCAGAATTTTACGTTTCTGCTTATCCAAACGCTGGTTTACCGAATGCTTTCGGGCAATATGATGAATCTCCAGAATTTATGGCAGAACAAATCCGTGAATACGCAGAAAAAGGATTGGTAAATATCGTTGGTGGTTGTTGCGGAACAACTCCTGACCACATTGCTGCAATCGCAAAAATTGTTAAAAATTATCAACCAAGAAAAGTTGATGTGATGATTTGATGATGAGTTAATGCGATGCTTTTCACAAGCATTATCTTATTTTCAAATTAACTAATTATCTCATTTATAATATGAAATATTTAAAACTTTCCGGTCTAGAACCTTTAATTATAACTCCAGAATCCAATTTTATCAATATTGGAGAAAGAACCAATGTTGCAGGTTCTAAGAAATTTCTCAGATTGATTAAAGAAGAAAAATTTTCTGAAGCTCTAGATATTGCTCGCCATCAAGTAGAAGGAGG
The DNA here is from genome assembly GCA_002422665.1 of Flavobacteriales bacterium UBA6196. GTDB lineage: Bacteria > Bacteroidota > Bacteroidia > Flavobacteriales > Weeksellaceae > Cloacibacterium > Cloacibacterium caeni_C. The sequence goes on along the minus strand of DITA01000050.1, from coordinate 7,458 downwards.
CGCACAGATTTTAGACATTTGTTTTGATGATGGACTTTTAGACGGAAAATATTGCATGGTTAAATTCTTAAATTTAATCGCCTCAGAACCTGATATTTCCAGAATTCCAATGATGATAGATTCTTCTAAATGGGAAATTTTAGAAGCTGGTTTGCAAGTGGTTCAAGGGAAATGTGTAGTGAATTCCATCAGTTTAAAAGGTGGTGAAGAAGAATTTATTCGTCAAGCCAAAGCCATCAAAAGATATGGTGCTGCAGTAGTTGTAATGGCTTTTGATGAAAATGGCCAAGCCGATAATTACGAACGCAGAATAGAAATTTGTACAAGAAGTTATAAACTGTTAACGGACACAGTCGGTTTTCCTGCAGAAGACATTATTTTCGACCTCAATATTTTCCCAGTTGCAACTGGAATGGAAGAACATCGCAGAAACGCATTGGATTTCATTGAAGCAACAAAATGGGTTCGTGAAAACTTGCCTTACGTTTCGGTTTCGGGTGGTGTTTCTAACGTTTCGTTTTCGTTTAGAGGAAATGATACGGTAAGAGAGGCGATGCACTCAGTTTTTCTCTATCACGCCATCAAAGCGGGAATGAATATGGGAATTGTAAACCCTGCAATGTTAGAAATTTACGACGAAATTCCTAAAGATTTGTTGGAGCTGGTAGAAGATGTAATGCTAGACAGAAAAGATGATGCTACCGAAAGATTATTGGATTATTCTGAAAAACATAAATCCATAAAAAAAGAAAAAGTAGAAGATTTAGCATGGCGAAATCAGCCTTTGCAAGACAGAATTACCCATTCTTTGGTAAAAGGAATTGACCGTTTTATTGAGGAAGATGTAGAAGAAGCCCGAATAATTTCGGCAAAACCTTTGGATGTTATCGAAGGAAATCTAATGACGGGAATGTCTGTAGTGGGAGATTTATTCGGAAGCGGAAAAATGTTTCTTCCTCAAGTGGTAAAGTCCGCAAGAGTGATGAAAAAAGCAGTGGCTTATCTTCAACCGTTTATTGAAGCTGAGAAAGATTCTGCACAAAAAGCCAATGGTAAAGTATTGATGGCAACGGTAAAAGGCGATGTTCACGACATTGGTAAAAATATTGTGAGTGTAGTTTTGGGCTGTAACAATTACGAAATTGTAGATTTGGGAGTGATGGTTCCTGCCGAAAAAATTATTCAAACGGCGATTGAAGAAAAAGTAGATGTGATAGGTTTAAGCGGTTTAATTACGCCAAGTTTAGACGAAATGGTACATATTGCCAATGAACTAGAGCGTCAAAACCTCAATTTCCCATTGATGATTGGTGGTGCAACAACTTCTAAAGCACATACTGCAGTAAAAATAGACCCGAAATATAAAAATGCTGTGGTTCATGTAAATGACGCTTCCAGAGCAGTTGGTGTGGTAAGTTCATTATTGAGCAATAGAAATGCAGAATTTGTTTCGGAATTGAAAACCGATTATGCAGATTTCCGTGAGAAATTTTTAAACAGACAAGTTGATAAAGAATATATTTCGATAGAAGAAGCGAGAAATCAAAAATTCAAAATCGATTGGGAAAAAGAAGAAATCTTTAAACCGAAAAATTTAGGTGTTCAAATTATTGAAAATCAAGATTTAGAAGAATTGATTGATTTTATTGATTGGAGTCCGTTTTTCAGAAGTTGGGATTTGTTTGGAAAGTATCCTCAGATTTTAGAAGATGAAATTGTAGGAGAACACGCAAAAGAACTTTTTGCAGATGCTCAAAAAATGTTGAAGAAAATCGTGGAGGAAAAATTATTAACTGCAAAAGCAATTTTTGGAATTTTCCCTGCCAATTCTAATGAGCAAGACGATATTGAACTTAAAAATGGTGAAGAAACATTCACTTTCAGAACGCTTCGTCAACAACATAAAAAATCTGATGGCAAAGAATATTTGGCATTAAGTGATTTTATCGCTCCAAAAAATTCTGGGAAACAAGATTATATCGGTGCTTTTGCGGTGGCTACAGGCTTTGGAACCGATGAATTGGCTCAAAAATATGAAGCAGAACATGATGATTACAATGCGATTATGGTAAAAGCATTGGCAGACCGATTGGCAGAAGCTTTTGCAGAATATTTACACAAAAAAGTAAGAACTGAAATTTGGGGTTATTCTAGCGATGAACATCTAGAAAATGAAGATTTAATTTCTGAAAAATATGTAGGAATTCGTCCTGCTCCTGGTTATCCTGCTTGTCCAGACCATTTAGAAAAAACCACGATTTGGGAAGTGTTGAAAGTGAAGAAAAACATAGGATTAGAACTCACAGAAAGTTTGGCAATGTTCCCTACAGCTTCTGTTTCTGGATATTATTTTGCCAATCCTAAAGCAAAATATTTCGGAGTAGGAAAAATTACAGAAGACCAGCTGAAAGATTACGCCGAAAGAAAAAATGTGGAATTGGAGTTTGCTAAAAAATGGTTATCTCCTAATTTGGTGGATTAGTTTCACACAGATTTGACTACGCCGAAACTTCGTTTTCGCAGATTTTCACAGATAAAAAATGTTCCGTAGGAACATAATATGTGTAAAAAAATATAGATAGTAAAGAGGCGCTCCGTAGGAGCGCAATGTTAAAAAAATAAAGATTGTTACGTGCGCATATTTGCGTGAGCGATTGCAGTGGAAATCCTTTTTTTGCTAGGAAAAAGCTTTGGCAAAAAAGATTGCAACGGAAAGCGCGGTTTCATAAAAATAGCTTGGATTAAGTTCTGGATTTTTATGGAACACGCCCAAAATAGAAAAAATTAAAATATTTAAAAAATAGGAACAGCTTGCTTCGTTCCTCGGAATGACAAATGAAAGTTACAGAACACATACAAAACGCAAACGGAAAAACACTTTTTTCTTTTGAAATTTTGCCACCATTAAAAGGTCAAAATATACAGTCAATATTTGATGCGATTGATCCATTGATGGAATTTAATCCTGCATTTATAGATGTTACGTACCATCGTGAAGAATATGAATATGTAGAACGCGAAGACGGACTTCTGGAAAAACGAGTGGTAAAAAAAAGACCGGGAACCGTGGGAATTTGTGCTGCAATTCAGAATAAATATGGTGTAGATGCGGTTCCGCATATTTTGTGCGGAGGCTTTTCTAAAGAAGACACCGAAAATTTCTTAATCGACATCGATTTTTTGGGAATTCATAATGTAGTGGCTTTAAGAGGAGATGCGGTGAAAACGGAAACCTATTTTAAACCCGAGAAAAACGGACATGCTTTTGCCAAAGATCTGGTAGAACAAATCGTGAAAATGAATCACGGAACTTACCTAGACGAAAGTTTAGAAAATTCTGCTTGTACAGATTTTAACATCGGTGTTGCTGGTTATCCTGAAAAACACATGGAAGCAGCAAGTCTAGAACAGGACATTTACCACCTCAAGAAAAAAGTAGAAGCGGGCGCAGATTATATCGTGACGCAAATGTTTTTCGACAATCAAAAATATTACGATTTTGTAGAAAAATGCAGAACTTCTGGTATTAATGTTCCTATCATTCCAGGATTAAAACCAATTACTACCAAGTCTCAACTGAGCATGATTCCGCATCGATTCAAGGTAGATTTGCCTAACGAATTGGTTATTGCAATTGCTAAAGCAAAAGACAACAAAGAAGTGAAAGAAATTGGCATCAATTGGTGCATTCAGCAGAGCAAAGATTTAATGAAAAACGGCGCTCCTGTTCTTCATTATTACTCTATGGGAAAAAGTGAAGTGGTAAAAAGAATTGCTTCGGAAGTGTTTAAAGATTAAAGTATTTTGTGTCTTTCAAACGGAAGATTTCTGTCAAAAATATAACGATAAGTCGCGAGTTTTCTCGTGACTTTCGTTTCTAAATTTTCTGCAATTTTAATCATCCTTGGATTAAAATCACCAATCCATTGCATTTCGTAATCGGTATAATTTCTGGTTTTTCTGAAATGTTTTGTGCCTTCCCAAATCATAAATCCATCGATGCCTTTTCTTTGCCATTCTGGAACAATTCCGAAAACCAAGCCAACCATTTTCTTATTTTTTATAAAAAATTTAGCCATTAAAAACTTCAATTTTTCAATCCAACCGAATTTCCCATTCAAGTATTTAAACCATTGATTCAAATCTGGAATGTTAATCCACATCGCAATGGGTTTATCATTTTCATAAATGAACCAAGAGATATTTTCGTCTAAAATAGGTTTCATGGTTTGAAACATTTTCAGCACTTTTTTCGCTTCTATTTGCTTTCCTTCACCATGATTTGCCCAAGCTTTGTTGTAAATTTCCGCAAAATCATGCGCAAATTTTTCCAATTGATTTTTTTTCCAATGAACTGCTTTCAAATTTGGATTTTTGGCATTCATTCTATGACCATTCATAAAAACTTGTGAAACCCATCGTAGACTTTTCTTCCGTAACACAATTGATTAAAATAAATCTGAAAACCATAATTTTCAAACAATTTCTGATAATACGGAGCATGAAAATTCATTCCGTACAACGGTTCATGAAAACCTTCAATGAGCAAACCCCAAAACTTGTCTCGCTCCCCGAAATTTATCGGCCCGTCCATTGCTTCCATTCCGCGTTCCATCAACCAATTTTTACAAAAATCAAAGATGAAATTTGCCGTTTTTTGGTCCTCAATACAATCAAAAAAACCAATTCCGCCAGTTTTTAACTTTTGTTCATACTTTGGATTGACAAAAACCGCAACCTTCCCTACTGTTTGATTTTCTGCATTTTTAAAAAGAAATCTTTCACAAGTTCCATTTCTGAAAAATTTATTTTTGTTGGAATTAAAAACCTCTTCAATGTCTTTATCTAAAGGGCGAATGTAATTTTTCTCGTTTCTAAACAAACGAGCTGGAAATTCTAAAAATTCTTTTTGCGTTTCTAACGAATTAACGAGAATAGATTTCAGCATACATTAAAAAAATCCGATTGAATGAATCGGATTTTAAATGTAGTAATTATTTTTTATTCTTTAAAAATTTGAAATATGTAAGCAAAACCATTGCAATTGTAAAAAGCATCTGTATGCTCACTATCAAAATTTCATTTTTAAAAAATGCTAATCCATTTACCAAAAAGAAGGAAAGTAAATATGAGATTAAAAGTACCGCAATTAGAAACAATTTTCTTTTCCAATGGATATTTAAAAACAATATTCCAACAAAAATTATCAATATTATTATAAATTCTATCAATAAAAAATAAAGTGCTTCTTCTCCATGAGCAAAACATAGAAAAGGTATAAATAATAATAAAATTGAATTTTTAAAATTTTTCATTTTAATCTTTCACCAAAACTTTGTAATCCCAAGGTTTCAAAGAAACAGTGAAGTTTTCTTTTACTTGAATTTTTTCTTTACTAAAAAGTTCTGTATAATTTCCTTGGAAATATTTAGAATCTAGGGTCACTGTTAATTCTTCGTTTGAGAAATTAAAAATTGGCAAAACAGCGTCATTATTTTTTTCACGATGAAACGAAATTACTTTGTCCATTTTATCATTGGTAATTCTTACCATTTCGCCACCGTATTTTCCGTTCCAGAGCGCTTGATTTTTGTGTTTCAAGTGAAATAAAGTACTAAATAACGCTGCATGAGGATGATCTTTCCATTCGATTGGGTCTTTGTCAAAAAATTTCAAACTTCTGTCAAGTCCAGCTTCTTGTCCGCTATACATAAGAGGCATTCCGTTTACCACACCACAAAAAACGATAGAAGTTTCTAATCCTTTCCCGAAATTTCTTTGCGGCGTTCCGTTCCAAGAATTCATATCATGATTGTCTGTAAAAACCATTCTGTAAGCATTTCTAGGAACCGAACCTACATCGTGAGCTAAATATTCTACTAATCCGCCAATTCCTTTGTTCTGTGTAGTAGCATCTTTTAATTTTTCAAAAAGCGTCCAAGAATAAGTCATGTCAAAAGATTTCTTGTACAAATCTCTACTTTCCCACTCCGCCAACATGAAAACGGGCTTTATTTGGTCTAATTCTTTTCTGGCATTTTCCCAAAAATCTACAGGAATAAAACCTGCTACATCTGCTCTATAACCATCAATATTAGCCTCTTTAACCCAAAATTTAAGAGATTCTGTCATGTATTGTCTAAATTCTGGATTTTCATAATCAAAATCGATAACGTCATCCCAATCATACCAAGGTGTTGGCTGAAAATTTCCGTCTCTATTTTTGGTGTACCAATCTGGATGAGTAGTTGCCAAAGAATTGTCCCAAGCAGAATGATTACCCACCCAATCGATGATAACGTACATTCCCATTTCATGAATTTTTTTGACCAGATTTTTAAAATCCTGCATATTTCCAAATTCTGGATTCACCGCACGAAAATCTTTTACAGAATAATAACTTCCTAAACCTCCTTTTTTATTTTTTTCGCCAATAGGATGAATCGGCATGAGCCAAATAATATCTACACCCATACTTTTCAGTCTAGGCAAATGTTTTTCAAAGGCTTTGAAAGTTCCTTCTGGAGTATATTGACGAAGATTTACTTCATAAATCGTAGCATTTTTGCTCCATTCTGGATGGGAAATTTCTACATATTCTTTAGGAAAATATTTTTGGTCAATTTTTTGAGAAAAAAAACTTTGAGAAAAAACAACAAGGAAAAAAACTAGAATTTTTATTTTCATTTTTCAGTAATTTCCTCAAAGTTAAGAAATAAAAAATCGCTGAATAAAATTTATTCAGCGATTTTAATCATTATAATAAGTTAATTATTTTACCACAGTTTTTTCTATTGTCATAGCTTTATCAATAGTAGCTTTCATATTAGTCATTACATTTTCGTAAGCTGGTGGCACATCCCATTTTCCTTTAATAGGTGTCATTTGAACATTATCATTTGCTAGATAAAGTGAATTGTCTGTAAGATTTACCAATCTCGTATCAAAGTATGTATATGCAGCTCTACCAGTTTCTATCATAGAATAATAAGAAATCATCATTCCGTAATTTACATTTACGAAAAGTACTTCGTCTACTCCATATTTAGACTTTAATGCTCTAAAATCATAATTAGAATATTTTTTTGACTTGTCTGCATTTGATTTATCAAATTTTGGAGCAGTTTTAGCATCGAATTTTTCATCAATCAATATCACCTCTTTTCCTTTTGATTTAAGAATTTCGGTGTACATATTAATTAAATCTTGCTGAGGATTCATGGTTTTGTCTATGTTTGCAAGAACTGGCTGATATTTATCTCCAGAAGTCAGTGCAAGGTCTAATAATCCCTGTGAACCTTGTCTAAATTTAGCAGCAGGATTTACATTGACCATAATTCCTACTTTAGAAGTTTTGGTCCAGTAATCAGCAGAAAGAGGAACTTGAACTTGACAACTGATAAAAAATAGCGCTAGTAGCGATAATAGAAATAGTTTTTTCATTGGTTAATTATTTAG
>DITA01000003.1:0-4267 GCA_002422665.1 Flavobacteriales bacterium UBA6196 | reverse complement strand
GAAAAATCCTCTCTTTTGAAGTTAACTGTATTTATACTAAATTCTAATCCTTTATTTTCCATAGAACCCACGTTTTTAAGGATATTCCCTAAACTACCCATTCCAATTGGTAAAATTAAATCATCTGTCTTTCTTTGATATACATCAGCAGTTAACTTAATTCTGTTGTTCATTAATCCTAAGTCTACCCCAAAGTTGGTATCCGTAGTTACTTCCCATCCTAAATCACTGCTATCCCACTGATGGGTATACCAAGTTCCATTAGGACCAAGTTCTGTAAGACGCTCTAAGTTAAAGTGTGAGTAAGTAGGAATTCCAGAAGCGTTACCTGTTTTACCCCAGCCTCCTCTTAATTTTAACTCAGAAATAGTGGGATTATCTTTTAGGAAGTTCTCATTAGATATAGTCCAAGCAGCAGATACACCTGGGAAGAATCCCCATTTGTTTCCAGGAGCTAATGCAGAACTACCATTATATCTAAATACTCCCATGACGGTATATTTATTTTCGAAAGTATAAATTGCTCTACCAAAATAAGAAACTTCTCTTAATTGTTCTTTTTGTAAAACCTCATGTTGGTAGGTTGCTAAATCATAATTAAAATCTGTAGTTCCAGCTGGGAAAACATTCCCTGTATAATTATGATTTTCTGTATTTCTTTCGTGAACTTGTAAACCTGCTAATAAATCTAAATCATGAGCCTCATGTTTCAGTTTATAGTTTAAAGTGTTTTCTATATTAAGATCTTTATATAGATAGTTATATTCACCTCCTAAACCTTTCTCTTGTCTTCCGTATACTGAGGAATAGTTATCAATAAATTGGTCGTTTACACTATCTATTATGTCATAAGAAACTTGTGGTTTCCATGTTAAATTTTTAGCTAATGTAACTTCTAATCCTAAATTACTTAAAAAACGCTGAGTATTAGTAAGATTTTTTCTTGATTGGAAAGCTACTGGATTTTCCCAACCTGATTGGAATGGGTTCGGTGCAAACTGCCCTGGCTTATAACCATCTTTTACCTCTCCAGTTGTTTGATCATATACTGTAGCGTCTGAATTAATAAAATTTACTTGGCTACCATAAATTGGTAAAAACGCAGGGGTATTTAATGTACTTAATACCACACCTCCTCTTGCAACACCTGCATTATCATTAGTATTATTAAGTTTAGTGTTGATGTAATTTAAACTTGCATTTAATTTAAGCCATTTAGCAATATTTGCATCTAGATTAACTTTTGCTGAAACCCTATCAAACTGGGCTGGTTCTATAATTCCTGCAATACCTTGATATCCTAAAGCCGTATAAGCTCTAACTTTATCATTTCCAAATGAATAATTTACGTTATAATTTTGATCAAATCCTGTTCTGAAAATTTCGTCTCTCCAATTAGTATTAATTCCCTGATAACGAGGGTTATTGATCGTATTTAAGAAAGCTGGATTAATTTCATTCATTAATGTTTTATATTGATCCATATTTAATACATCAATATTATCTACAGATTTAGAAACTCCCCAGTAAGCATTAAAATTTAATTGAGGCTTACCCCCTTTACCTCTTTTAGTAGTCACAATAACTACACCTCCAGAGCCATTAATACCATAAATTGCTGTAGAGGTTGCATCTTTTAAAATCGTCATACTTACAATATCATCAGTATTGAGTCCACTGATATCAAAAGTCTGAATACCATCTACTACGTACAAAGGATTTACACCAGAAGAAATAGAATTATTACCTCTAATTTTCACATCAATTGAAACGCCTGGCTTACCAGAAGCTTGCACTACAGTAACACCAGCTACACTTCCTTGTAATGCTTGACCAACATTGTAAATTGGTCGATTATCAAAAGCATCTGATTTAAGTGTAGAAATAGCACTCGTTAGGTTTTGTTTTTTAATACCACCATAACCAATCAGAACCACCTCATCTATTTTCTTCTCTTTTATAGCTGAAGAATCGCTTTTAATTTGAGCCTGAAAACTTGAGGTAAAATAAAGAACTGCTATGAGTCCTAACCCTTTTTTAATATTCATGTTCATAATATATTTTTTTATCTCATTTTGAGACAATAAATTTAAATGAATTTAGTTAAGAAAAAAATAATTTCTTAATAATTTTAATTTTTCGTTTATTTGAGATACTTTTGGAGTGGTCAAAATCCCTTTTTAGGAGTAAAACCTCTTATTTTTTCAAAAATATTTTAACTAAAAATAGCGTCAACTTTTAACATTATGTTAATAAACAAGAAAAATAAATCGCTTAATGTTAACTTAATGTTAAGTTTCATAGTCTTTTCTATGCTCCTTAATTCTATGAGCATTATCATATTACAACTTTCCCAAAATGCTCAGCACACCTATACAGGATTAGGCATTTTAGAATTTTTCAAAGACATTCCTGTGGCTTTAGTCTCTGTTTTTTTTGTTGACTTTATTAAAAGAAAGAGCTTTTATCTCTCACTAGCTATTGCATTATTTATTTGCGCAGTTTGCAGTTTTAGTATTCCATTTTTAACTGAATTTTGGTTTTTAAAAATTTGGTTTGTTCTTATAGGAATTTCGTTTTCTATTGGTAAAATATGTGTTTTCAGCATCATTAAAAATACTACATCTAATGAAAAAGATTTTTCTGTAACTATGAGTAGAACGGAAGCTGCTTTTATGCTAGGTATATTTATTGTAAATATGGAGTTTGCAATTATTCTGAGCAGTAATTATCAAGAGTTTTGGAGATTTGGATTTTGGTTGGTCGGATTTATTTCGTTGTGGACCGCCATCCAACTAATTAAACATCTCAAAACGCAACCCACAGAAGAAACCATTTCTAATATGACTTCAAAAATAGATTTTAGAGTATTAACTGACAAAAAAGTTTTATTCTTTCTCTCATTGATATCCTTAATCATTTTTGCCGAACAAATATTTAATTCATGGCTTCCCATTTTTTATAAAAACTCACTTAATTCTTCTGCTTTTTTTGCACTCCAATCTTCTGCTTTCTTAGCCTTTTTTTCCTTTTTAGGTAGAATTATTACCTCAAAAGCAGTTAAAAGATTTAGTCCAATGAAAATCTTTTACACCAGTTTAATTTCAGGAATAATCTTAATTATTTCCGCATATTTTCTTGGTCAAGAAAATGGTCTAGGCGTAAAAATTTTATTGTTTATTTTTCCGCTTATTGGTTTCTTCATTGCACCGCTTTATCCTATGCTAAATTCCAAATTTTTAGCAAATTATCCCGAAAGAAAAATTAGCAGAATGGTTTCCTTCATCATTTTGTTCACTTCTTTAGGCGGTTCTATAGGCTCTATAAGCACTGCATACATTTTTCAAAAAAATTTAGCAAATTATTACTTGTTATTTGCTTCAATTCCCTTAATTTTGATTCTGATTCTTTCTTCTTTTTTTTCTATCAAAGAAAAAATGTACTAAACAAATAATGATCATGAAACTTGATGACTCCAAAAATAAGATGACGCTTCAAGAATTGATTGATACTAATAATTTTATCAATCAATTATCTGTAGATTGTGCTATCTTTGGCTTTCACGACAAATCTTTAAAGATTTTATTACTTAAATATCACGAGCTCAACCTTTGGGCAATCCCAGGTGGTTTTATTTTCGAAGATGAGCACTTAGATGATGCTGCTTATAGAATTTTATACGAAAGAACGCATCTACAAGATGTCTATTTACAACAATTTCACGCATTTGGAGGAATAGACAGAACCGAGAAAAAAAATCCTCACCGCCAGTTATTAGCTAACAAAGGGATAAAAATAAGTAAAGAACATTGGATTAATAAGAGATTTGTCACCATAGGGTATTACGCATTAATTGATTACACTATTTCACACACCTTCCCAGATGCTTTTAATGAAACTTGTGCTTGGTTTGATGTAAATCAACTCCCTGAAATGGCTTTTGATCATAAAGAAATCATTGATAAAGGCTTAGAACATCTTAGAAAAACGCTAGATTATGACATTGTAGGCAGCAACCTGCTGCCAGAAAAATTCACCATGAAAGATTTGCAAAATCTGTATGAAGCCATCTTGGGAGAAAAATTCAGAAGAAACAACTTTCAGCGTAAAATGCTCAGTCTAAATATATTAGACAGACACGAAAAACTTTTTAGCGGCTCTGCAAATAAGGCACCTTATCTTTATTCTTTTAAGAAAAAATAAATTTTTCAAAATATTATAAAATAAAAAAGCCTTCTCTTTTGAGAAGGCTTCTTAATGTACCCCA
>DITA01000119.1:790-13649 GCA_002422665.1 Flavobacteriales bacterium UBA6196 | reverse complement strand
CAAACAGCTAAAGACGGAACCATTTATTTTGTGGTTAAAGTTTTAGTAGATAAAGGTTTTAATTTTTCTAAAAATTCTACTGTAGAAATCTTTGAACCGGGAATTATGTCTGGTAAACAAGCAAGAATTCATTTGGTTTATGATAAAGCACCTTTTGCTAAAGATGGAGATACTTTAAGAGGAACTTTTCAATCTTCTTTGATGGCAAGTTTATCTTCGCAGGTTGGTCCTGTAAAAGACCAAGTACAAAGTGTTTTAACTAAACTTGATTCTACAATGGCCGCGACTAATAAAATTGTAGACGAACAAAACAGAAGAGAAATTAAAATACTTTTGGCAAGTCTCAACCAAACAGTTGCTTCTTTCAAAAATACTTCTGACCAAACCAATAGATTATTGGCTTCTAGTCAAGGTAGAGTAGAGAATGTACTTGATAATGCTAATAAAACTATGATTTCTGCTAATGCTGCTGTTGAAAAATATGGAAAAGTTGCAGAAAGTATTGATACGAAACAGCTCAATCAAACAGTAGAAAGACTTTCGGAAGTTTCTAATAAACTCAATCAAGTGATTTCTGGGATTAATAATGGAGAAGGAAGCCTTGGTAAACTAGCTAAAGATGAGGAATTATACAATAATCTCAATAAGACCTCTCAGAACCTTAATAGTCTAATTTTAGACCTTAAAGAAAATCCTAAGCGATACATAAATATTTCTGTTTTTGGTAAGAAATAATTAACGTATTTTTGAAAAAGAGAAAAAATTAACTATGCAATATTTAGACAATATTTTATTCCTTGTTTTACTCATTGCTGGTTTCGGTCTGTTTTTTAAAAGTTTAAAAGAAATTTACCGAAATATAAAACTAGGAAGAGAAATCAATCGTTCTGATAACCCTTCAGAAAGATGGAAAACAATGGCAACTGTTGCTCTCGGGCAAAGCAAAATGAAAAAACGCCCAGTTGCAGCATTCTTGCACATGATTGTTTATGTAGGTTTCGTGATTATCAACATTGAATTGATTGAAATCATTGTAGATGGAATTTTCGGAACACACCGTTTCTTAGCTTCAATTTTTGGAGATACACTTTACGGAATTTTTACCGCTACATTAGAAGTTTTAGCTGCATTAGTAGTGATTGCTGTAGTAGCATTCTTCATCAGAAGAAATGGTCTTAAAATTCCTAGATTATCTTCTATTGACCTAAAAGGTTGGCCAAAAAATGATGCCAATTGGATTTTGGTGATAGAATTCTGCTTAATGATGGCTTTTTTCAAAATGAATGCAGCAGATTGGTTGCTTCAGCAAAATGGCGTTTTAGCAGCACACGGAAGTTTCCCTGTTTCATCAAATCTCATTGCACCGATTTTTCAATCTTTCGGTTTCAGTGATGGGTTTTTACATTTCATAGAAAGAGGAGCTTGGTGGTTCCACTTTGTAGGAATTTTGTTCTTCATGAACTATTTGTATTATTCTAAACACCTTCACATCATTTTTGCATTTCCGAATACTTGGTATGCTAATTTGGAGAAAAAAGGTAAATTCAATAATTTAGAATCTGTAACTCAAGAAATCAAATTAATGATGGATCCTAATGCAGATCCTTATGCAGCGCAACCAGAAGGAGCAGAACCTCCAGCAAAATTTGGCGCTGAAGATATTTTTGATTTGAATCAAGTTCAGTTACTGAATGCCTATTCTTGTACAGAATGTGGTAGATGTACTGCGGTTTGTCCGGCAAATATTACAGGCAAGAAACTTTCGCCAAGAAAAATCATGATGTCAACAAGAGACAGAATAGAAGAAGTAGGCAAAAACATAAACAAAAACGGAAAATTTGTAGATGATGGTAAAAAACTCTTAAACGATTACATCACCAAAGAAGAATTATGGGCGTGTACAAGTTGTAATGCTTGTGTAGAAGCTTGTCCAGTATTAATAGACCCTCTTTCTATCATTTTTGAAATGCGTAGATTCCTAGTCATGGAACAATCTGCTGCACCACAGGAATTGAATATGATGATGACGAATGTAGAAAATAATGCTGCACCTTGGCAATATAATCAAGCAGATAGATTAAATTGGGCAAACGAAAATTAATGTGACAATGAGATGATGTGTTGATGCAAAAATTAACACATCAGCAAATTAACAAATTAGCATATTTACAATATGGAATTCACTATAAAAACAATGGCAGAATATGCTGCCGAAGGAAAATCTCCAGAAGTTCTTTTTTGGGTAGGTTGTGCAGGAAGTTTTGATGATAGAGCAAAAAAAATTACCAAAGCATTTGCTAAAATTTTAAATAAAGTAGGAGTAGAATTTGCAGTTCTTGGGCAAGAAGAATCTTGTACTGGAGATCCTGCAAAACGTGCTGGAAATGAATTCGTTTTCCAGATGATGGCATTAACGAACATAGAAGTTTTAAACGCTTACGAAGTAAAGAAAATAGTAACGGCTTGTCCGCATTGTTTCAATACTCTTAAAAACGAATATCCTAGTTTAGGTGGAAATTACGAAGTAATTCACCATACTCAGTTGCTTCAGCAATTGATGGAACAAGGAAGACTAAAAATAGAAGGAGGCGCTTTCAACGGTAAAAAAATCACTTTCCACGATCCTTGTTATCTAGGAAGAGCGAATGATGAATACGAAGCTCCAAGAGTTCTTTTAGAAAAATTAGACGCAGAATTGGTAGAAATGAAGCGTTGTAAGACCAACGGATTATGTTGTGGAGCTGGAGGTGCACAAATGTTTAAAGAACCAGAAAAAGGCAATAAAGACATCAATATCGAAAGAACAGAAGAAGCTCTTGCGCTTAATCCAAAAATTGTAGCAACAGGTTGCCCATTCTGTAACACGATGATGACCGATGGTGTAAAACACTTCAACAAAAATGAAGAAGTAGAGGTAAAAGACATCGTAGAATTAATTGCTGAAGCAGAAGATTTATAATCTTAATTATCAAAATGACAAAACAGATTGCATATTTTTTGATAATAATAAGCTTAATATCATTAGTGATTGATTTTTATGTAAATGGTTTTAATTTTGATAAAAGCAGCAGGGTTTTCAGAAATATTTCGAGCGTTATGTTAATAATTCTTGGTGTTTCAAGTTTAATAAATCTGAAAAAGTAATAATAAATTTAAAAATGAAAATAGAAGAATCAACCATAGTAGAGACTAATGACTTCAAAGTCATTATTTATCCTGCTTCTAGAGCGTTAACTGCAAAAGAAGTAAAGGAAATCACGGAGAAATTGTATGATTTTCTTCCTTCTTGGAATGCACATGGAAAAGGATTAACATCTTCTTTTAAAATAGACCACAAACAATTCATTATCATTACAGTAGACGAAGAAAAAGTGCAAGCTTCTGGCTGTTCTATGGATTCTCTAAATGGTGTAATGAGAGAAATAGAAGCAGAATACCAATTAGGAATTTTTGACAGAATGAAAGCTTGTTACAAGGAAAATGGCGAAGTAAAAACCATGAAATTGACCGATTTTAGAACTGCGGTTAGAAATGGCGAAATTTCAGAAGAAGTAGAAGTTTTTGATTTTTCTAAAGACACTTACGTAAATTATTTATCAGACTTTTTACTTCCTTTCAAGCGAAGTTGGGCTGGTTTTATCAAATAAAATTCAATAGAGTCGGACTTTAGTCCGACTTTTTTATTTCAAACTTCAATTTGACTTTAGTCAAAATCTATTTCCTAGAAAGTTTTCTTTAAATTTGTATAAAACTATCTGTTTGAGCATTCATAAACGACATAAAATTCTCTTCATTTCGTCTTGGTTTCCTAATAAACTTGAACCTACGAATGGAAACTTTGTGCAGCGTCATGCAGAAGCCGTTTCTTTGCTTCATGACGTGGAAGTTCTTCATGCGATTGGCGATTTTAACCAAAAGGAGAAATTCGTTTTTGATGATGAAATGATCAATGGAATAAGAACGTTGATTGTGTACTACAAAAATTCAAAGAATCCTTTGCAGAATTTTTTGAGAAGAATGAAAGCTTATCAATTGGGTTTCAAAAAAATGCAAAAGCCAGATTTAGTTCACGGAAATGTTCTTCATAACAACATGCTTTTTGCAGTTTCTCTGAAAAGAAAATACGGAATTCCGTTTGTGATTTCAGAGCATTGGTCGGTTTTTCAAGAGCAAAATCATCATAAAATTTCTAAATCGGCACGTTTTTTAGCAAAAAAAATCGCAGAAAAAGCATCTTTCATTCTTCCTGTTACCGAAAATTTAATTTCGGGTTTGCAAAAATTAGGAATTAATACTCCTATGAAAGTGGTAGGAAATGTGGTAGATACAGATTTGTTTTCGACAAAATTTGAAAAGTCAGAAAAGTTCACTTTTCTACATATTTCGAATCTTATTTCGCTAAAAAATCCTGAAAAAATCATTAAAGCAGCGATAGATTTACATCAAATAAATCCCCATTTTGAATTGCAAATAGGTGGTGATGGAGATTTGAAACCTTTACAAAAAATGATTCACCAGAATAATGCAGAAAGTTATATTAAAACTTTCGGAATGCTTAGTTTAGAACAGGTTTCAGAGAAAATGAAAGCTGCGAATTGTTTTGTACTTTTTAGTGATTATGAAAATCAACCTTGTGTGATTTTAGAAAGTTTAGCTTCTGGAATTTCTGTTATTGCGACAAAAGTGGGCGGAATTTCTGAATTATTAAATGAAAAAAGAGGTGTTTTAATAGAGAAAAATGATAGTCATGCTTTATTAGAAGCCATGAAAAATGTGCTACAGAAAAATGTAGTATTAGAATCTTCTGAAAATTTAAGAAAATACGTGGTAGAAAATTTCTCTAAGTCCGTAATCGCCGAAAAATTTTCTGAAATTTATAGTCAAGTTTTATCATGAGAAAGGGATTTTCGGTAAGAATTTTCAATGGAGAAATAGAATCTTTTTGTAGATTTCAAGAAGGTTTGTTTGATAATGTGTTGGTAGAAAATGAAAATTTTCTCATTGCAATGGAAGGTGTAATTCTCAATAAGAAATCACTTTGCCAAGAATTTGCTTCAACAAATTTTAAAGACTTAGTTCTTAATTTATTCAAACAAAAAAGACAACATTTTTTTGCGCTTTTGGAAGGGGAATTTTCAGGATTCATTATTGATAAAAGTGAAAAAACAGTGTTTGCTTTTACCAATGTTACTTCTACACAAAAAGTTTTTTATTATCGTTCAACGGATTTAATCATCATTGATACTTCTATTAAAAATATTGTGGAGGATTTAAAATCCAATAAAATTCCTTTTTCTATAGATTTAGAAAGTATTTACCAAATGTTGGCCTTTACCAATATCATTGAAAATAAATCACCGATTAAGGATATTTTTAAAATTTATGACGCATCATATATAAAAGTTGATTCAGAAAATTTATCTATAAAAGAAGAGCAATATTTTAATGTAGAATCTGAGCGGTTTTCAGGAAGTAAAGAAGTGGCAATTAATACCATTGATGAAATTTTCTCAAAATCTGTCGCTCTAGAATATGAAAAAGATAATGAACTCGGTAAAGAACATTTTTCTCTTTTAAGCGGAGGTTTAGACAGTAGAGTTGCGGTTTTATATGCAGAAAAATTGCAGCTAAATCCCGATAAAATGTTTTGTTTTTCGCAGAGCAATTATTTAGACGAAACCATTTCTAGAAAAATTGCCGAGAAATTTAATTTTGATTACCATTTTGCTCCATTAGATGGAGGGATTTTCTTGAAAAATATAGATAAAATGGTTTCTATTTCTGAAGGAATGGTTTTATATACGGGTTCTATTCATGTAGATTTTGCAATGCAGCAGTTTTATCAGGAACAGTTTGGGCTTATTCATTCTGGGCAAATTGGTGATGGCGTTTTAGGTGGATTTAACATGATTCCCGATGTACAAAAACCTACCAACAAGAAAATAGTAGTCAACAGTCATTTTTTACCAAAAGTTTCTGAAAATTTAGAAAAAATAAAATCTCAATATGAGAGAGAAGAGCTTTTTTATCTCAGGAATATCGCTTTTAACAGGGCGGTTTTTGGAGGTCAAGTGTTCCAACAGTTCTCGTATCAGACTTCTCCTTTTATGACAAAAGATTTTATGAGTTTCGCTGTAAGTTTGCCAGAAAAATGGAAATTTAATCATCGATTTTACTTAGAATGGATTAAAGAACATTGCAAAGAGGCGACTCTGTTTAAATGGGAACGAACTATGATGAAACCCAATGCTCATTGGAAAACGACTCTTGGAGATCATTTTAACAAAAGATTGGTGAATGTTTTTTACAATAAAATTTTCGGAAAGGAATATAAAATAAGCATGTATCCGTATCAATATTATTTTGATTCAAGTCCAGAAATTCAGTCTTTTTATAATGATTATTTTCAATTAAATATTGAGCTTTTAGATGATTATAAAGAACTTCAAAAAGACATTTTAGATTTATATCATCATAAAGATTTCTTCTCTAAATCTTCTGCAGTCAATATTTTAGCTATTTTTAAATATTATTTGTAGTAAATGAAGAGCCTTCAAGAATTTTTGCAGAATTTTTTTAAAAATAAAGGTCAATATGTGTTTTTTTCACTATTGATTGCAAAAATCTGTGGACTTATTTCGTCTATTGCGGTGGTAAGATTGCTTCCGCAAAGTGATTTTGGAATGATGACGATTGTGGCTTCTTTTTTTGCAGTTTTTGCGACTTTTAGTGGGCTTGGTTCTTCGCAAGGATTTCTAAGATTCGGTGCCATTGCAGAACAAGCAGAAGAAAAAGAAAAACTTCATCAGCATTTTTTTCTTCAAGGATTTTTATATCAGTTAATTCTTTCTGTTCTGTTTATTCTTTCGAGCATTTTTTTCGTTCAGAAATACGGAGATGTTTTTCTGATTTTTATATTTTTCACCATTCGACTGATTGGTTATTATTTTTTTAATCATATACAGTCTTACTTTAGAGTGTATCATGATAACAAGAACTTTGCTCGAGTGAATAATGTGGTCAATGTTTTTGGACTGATTTTAATTATTTTTTTAACATACTTTTTCGGGTTAAAAGGTTATTTATTGGCTATTTCACTTGCTCCATTTTTATCTTTATTCTGGTTTTTTAAATATAAAATTCTAAACTTTCAGAAAAAAAAACTTCAGAAAAAAGAACTTTGGAGTTATTCGTTTCATGCTGTTTTTACTGTTTTTTTATCAGATTTATTATTTTCTTTAGATATTTTACTTCTAGGATTTTTATTAAATGAAAATGCGGTAGCAGATTATAAAGTAGCGATTATTTTGCCATCCAATCTTACTTTTTTGGCAGTATCTATGTTACAAGCAGATTTTCCAAAAATTGCTAAAAACGCTCATAATCAAATATTTGTAAAAGATTATATTTCGAATTACTATAAAATTTTCATTCCGATTTGTTTAGTCATTTTTGGAGTTTCATTTTTCTTTGCCAAAGAAATTTTAACGCTATTTTTCTCATCTCAATATGCTCATGAAACCCAAGTGTTTTTAATTTTGGTCATAACATTTTTAATGAATATGTTGTTCAGAAATTTATTCGGGAATTTACTTTCTGCAGTGGGAGAAATGAAGAAAAATACCATTGTTTCTATATTTTCATTGATTGTTTTGGCGATTTCTGCTTTTATTTTAGTTCCAAAATTTCAAATTTTAGGAATGGGAATCAGTGTTTTTTTAGCGATGAGTTTTTCGGGATTTCTAGGGACGTTTTTTTTCTGGAAGTATTTAAAAAAATTAGGTTAGAAAAATTATCTTTGCAATATGAAGTTCAGCAGATTTATCATTTTAGGGATATTAATTTTTCTTAGCTCTTGTAGAGGAGAAGATGAAAGCGACTTGCAGAAAATAGACCAAGTTCTTAATATTTACATTAAAAACTCTGCTGGAAAAGATTTGCTCAATACCAATATTCCTGGAGGTTTTACTGCAGTTAGAGCTCAGGATTTAAATGCGGATAGAGCTTTACAAGATATTACAGGAATTTCTGTCAAAAAAGACCAAGACACGATTGCTTATGTTGATTATGCAACTGGTGCGGTTAGAATTTTAAAGGATTCTATTTCGGTAAGTCAAAAAACTTATCAATCTGATTTTTACATCAATCTTTCTAAAATAGTAAATAAAGAAACGGTAACAGATGTTGACACAGTAAAAGTAGAGTACAATTGGTCTCCTAACTTGTTTCAAGTCTCCAAAGTTTGGTATAACAATAAACTTTCATTTTCTAAAGTGGAAGGACAACCAAACATCATTCATATCGTAAAATAATTCCGTAAATTTGCATAAATCATTAAAATTTGAGTTTTATTTCAGACTCAAATCTTAACTCTCAAACCAAATAAGATGTTACAAGTAAGTTTTTTGCGCGAAGAAAAAGAACGCGTTTTAGAAGGTCTTAAAAAAAGAAATTTTAAGCAATTAGAATTGGTAGATGAAGCTATCCAATTAGATGACGAACGTAAAAAAACACAACAAGAATTAGACTCGCAATTGGCTGAAATCAATAAAATTTCTAAAGAAATAGGAATTTTAATGAAAGAAGGTAAAAAAGAAGAAGCCGAAGCTGCTAAATCTAAAACTGCTCAATACAAAGAGTCTTCCAAAGAACTTACTACAAAACTTTCGGAAATAGAAACTTCGTTGCTTAATATTTTATACCAAATTCCTAATATTCCTTACCATTTGGTAAAACCTGGCGTTTCTGCTGATGATAACGAAATCGTTTATCAATCTCACGAAGTTCATGGATTGGGAGAAGGTGCTATTCCGCATTGGGAATTGGCAAAGAAATATAATTTAATTGATTTTGAATTAGGTGTTAAAATCGCTGGAGCAGGTTTCCCAGTTTATTTAGGAAAAGGAGCGAGATTACAAAGAGCTTTGGTTCAATATTTCTTAGATAAAAATACAGATGCTGGTTATTTGGAAGTAAATCCGCCACATGTTGTAAACGAAGCTTCTGGTTATGGAACCGGACAATTGCCTGATAAAGAAGGTCAAATGTATCACGTTGGGATTGATGATTTATATTTAATTCCAACTGCAGAAGTTCCCGTAACGAATATTTATAGAGATGTTATTTTAGACGAAAAAGATTTGCCAATTAAGAATACCGCTTTCTCACAATGTTATAGAAGAGAAGCGGGTAGTTATGGCGCTCATGTTCGTGGTTTGAACAGATTACACCAATTCGAAAAAGTAGAAATTGTAAGAATTGAAAAGCCAGAAAATTCATATGCAGCTCTTGAAGAAATGGTAGCGCATGTAAAATCTATTTTAGAAGATTTAGAATTGCCTTTCAGAATTTTAAGATTATGTGGAGGCGATCAAGGTTTCACTTCTGCGATGACTTATGATTTCGAAGTTTGGAGTGCAGCACAAGAAAAATGGTTAGAAGTTTCTTCAGTTTCTAATTTTGAAACTTTCCAAGCGAATCGTTTAAAATGCAGATTCAAAGGTGACGGGAAAACGCAATTAGCCCATACATTAAACGGTTCTGCAATGGCTTTGCCAAGAATTATGGCTGCTTTATTAGAAAACAATCAAGTAGAAGGCGGAATTAAGTTACCGAAAAAAGTAGCAGAATACGCTAGATTTGAAATGATTGATTAAAATTTTAATTAGAAATATTTTTAGCATAAAAAACCACCGAAATTTCGGTGGTTTTTGTTTTATTCTGTAATGATGATTACTTTTTTGTCCTTTTCGTTGAGTTTTAAACTTTCGTCAAGAAGTTGTTCAAAAGAGAAAGACATATCAATGGTATAATCGTCTATTTTCTTTACCCAATCGTGTTTTCCTTGGATGGATTTGATTTTGGATTCAAACTTAATTTTGTTGTTGAATTTAGTATTAAACATCTTCATCATAGCAAGTGCAGATTCTGCTTCTGCTTTAGCTGAATCCGTTTTAGCTTCTAAAGTCATTTCTTTTTTTAAGGTTTCAGAAAAAGTTTGAGGATTAAAATATTCTGTATCTAATGTTAATGTTTTCCCGTCCCAAATAGTATTGTCAGAACTTGTGGCACTAATAAAATTGCTTTTTTTAGATGTTCTAGAGAAATTTTTGATTTCTTCTGGAGTTAATCTATCCATTTTGAAAGCAATTCCCGTCATTTCATTATTTTCAAAATTAGATTTTACAAACATTTTTTTGATTAATTGAATGCTGTCTTTGTCTTTAGTCATCTGGATTCCCTTTTTTTCTGAATCTTCTTGCATGATTTCGTACATGTTTTTCCAATTTTTTGGGAAAAGTTCAAAATTCTTAAATTTATTATCAGAATTTGCAGAATCACCACCCATGTTTTTTGCCATCTCAAGTAAGTCTTTCATGTCAATGTTCATGAGAACACTAGTGGTTTTATCTTGATGATAAGTGGTAACAGAATCTACAACACAAGCTTGGAGAATAATGGCCAATAGTGGAATTAGCCAAAAAGTAAATTTTTTAAGCATAGATTTGATTTTAAAATTCTGAGCTAAAAGTAAGAAAATTTAGTGACAGTTTTCGTCTGAAGTTTTCTCGGAGTTCATTTTCTTTTCTACCTTCAAAGCTTCCTTTTTAGGAGAGATGTAAGGAATACCTAATTCTAGACCTCTTAGAATGAATAAACCGCCTAAAATGAGCATAATAATCGGTACAATCTTAAGAATTTTGTTTCGAAGAGCCGTGTTAATTAGATTTCCGAAAAGAACAGTGGCAAACATGAACGGAAATGTTCCCAAACCAAAAATAGCCATAAAACTTGCACTTTGCCAAATTCCGCCTGCTGCTAAACTTGCTGTAAGAGCCATGTAAACCATTCCGCAAGGAAGAAGTCCGTTTAATAATCCTGTTAAAAACCGAGAGGAATAATCAGATTTTTGTAAAAATTTTCCGAGATTGATTTTAACTTTTAGTAAAGTATTATTAATGGCTGGAATTTTAGATGCGAAATCTCCTCCGAAAGAGAAAAGTGCCATAATCATCAATAAAACTCCTGCAAAAATGCTGATGTATTGCTGAATTCCTGCGAGCTGAAAACCTTCGCCAACAATTCCTACAATGGCTCCTAAAATAGAATAAGTGAGAATTCTGCCGAGTTGATAAGTAAGATTTTGAAGATGGAAATTAACTTGTTTTTTTTTAGACAATCCTAGCGAAAGCGCAATGGGACCACACATTCCTATACAGTGGAATCCGCTTGCAAAACCTAAACCTAGTGCCGCTAAAATAAGGGTTATTTCCATTCTACGTCATAATCTACTTGGTAATCTTTTCCGTCTTTGGTCCATAAAACTTTTAGCGTATATGAACCAGGAATCATAAAATTCTTTGGGATTAAAAAGCTATTATCTGCATCTAGTTGCACAGAACCTGTTTTGTCTTGTGTTTTGTCATTGGTTCTGTATAAATAGTACTCTATTTTAGCATTTTCATTGTTGATATCTTTAGGGAAAGCAATTCTAATTCCGTAAGGCAACTGTGCATATTGAGGTTTTGCAGTTAAGGTTGCAGCATTATTTTTAGCATCGATCACTTTTTGATAAGATAATTCGTCTTCATAATAATTTTCGGTAACCAATTCGGAATTTTGTTTACCAATTGGAAAAATGAAAATTAAATACAAAATAAAGGATATAAAAAGTCCTAAAGCGACTACTATACCATGTCCCCAAGTGAATTTCATTAAAAATATTTTTTAAAAAATTAGAATTGTAACTTAAATGGACCTTCAAAATTAGTTTCGAAAGTGTCTAAAAGTTTTCCTTTAGAATCATAAACGCCAAAAGTAACAATTAATTTTGGTTGGATAACTTCTTTTTCAGGGAAACTTACATTTACAGTTCCTTTGGTGATTTTGTCACGTTTTAGAGCGATAGTACTGTTTCCACTGAAAATAACTTCACCATGTGTAGGTTTAATTACTTTAATGGTAACCATTTTATCGTCATTGGTTTTGTTTAGAAGGGTGTAATTGTAGGTATTATTAATTTTTCCATCTTTCACATAGAAAGAACTTCCCGCTGGTTTTATGAATTTAGCTTCTAAACCACCTCTGTTGTTTAATAAATAACCTAAAACACCAACTAATGCTAATAGAACAAGCGAGTATGCTTTCATTCTATTCGTAAATTTGAATTTTTCTTCTTTTTCGATTTCGTCTTCTGTAGCGTAACGAATAAGACCTGTAGGTAAACCTGTTTTGATCATTACTTCATCACAAGCATCAATACACATAGTACAGTTGATGCATTCTAGCTGTTGACCATTTCTGATGTCAATACCAGTAGGACAAACAACTACACACTGATTACAATCGATACAATCTCCTTTTCCTTCAGCTTTTCTGTCTTCGCCTTTTCTCCATTTTGCTCTGTTTTCTCCTCTTTTATAATCGTAGAAAACGTTTACTGTTTCTTTGTCAATCAATACACCTTGTAATCTACCATAAGGACAAACAAGTGTACACACTTGCTCTCTGAACCAAGCAAAAACGAAGTAAAATAATCCAGTGAAAATTACCATTACAATGAAATTGGTAGGGTATTCTACAGGACCGCCTTTCATAATTTTAAGCGTATCTTCTACACCTACGATGTACATAAACATCCAATGCGTAATAATAAGGGAAATGACTACATATACAGACCATTTCAATCCTTTTTTCCAGATTTTTTCTGCATTCCAAGGTTGACTGGCTAATCTAATTTGTTTGTTTCTATCTCCTTCAATCCAAAATTCTATTTTACGGAAAACTCCTTCCATAAAAATAGTTTGTGGACAAATCCATCCACAGAAAATTCTTCCGAAAATTACGGTAAAGAGAATAA
>DITA01000119.1:0-619 GCA_002422665.1 Flavobacteriales bacterium UBA6196 | reverse complement strand
TCTTTTATAACAAATATAATTTTTTAAATTTATTTTTCCCAATTTGCCTTGGTTCCTTGTGGAGCTGCTCCACCAGCAGCATCTGGCATTTCTTGGTTAATGTGGTAGATGTATGCAGCTACTTTTTCGATGTCGTTACCGTTAAGAACTCCATTTTTACCGAAAGCTTGCATTGCAGGATTGTTTGGACTACCATTTTCAACCATGTGGAATACATTTTTAAATAATGTTTTTTCTGGTTGATTGATCCAGAAATCATCAGTTAAGTTTGGTCCAATTCCTCCTTTTCCACCTTCACTGTGACATGATACACAGTTTGTTTTGAAGATTTGTTCTCCTTCTGCAATATTATCTGCATTGTATTTTGCAGTTTCGATAGTCGCTTTAGGAGTAACCGCGTCATAAGCTGCGATATCTGCTAATTGCTGTTTGTGCTCTGCTTCATATTCTTTGTCTGGGTGAGCAAAATCTGAAACTGAGTATGCAATTAAATAAACTACTGCATAAATTACGCCAAAGTAAAATAGACCTAACCACCATTTTGGTAATTGATTATCTAATTCTTTGATGCCATCAAAACCGTGGTCAATAAGGATGTCTTTTTCTTCAACATCTGATT